>NZ_JAUSXB010000001.1:2738402-3076805 GCF_030823375.1 Pseudarthrobacter siccitolerans
TGATGGGAATGCCGGCACTGAACCTCGAGCTTCCGCCGCATGAAGTGCATTTCTACCGCTTCACCCGGGTACGGACCTCCTGAACCGCCGGTCACGTGAAATTCATCGGGCTGAAATTCATCGGGCGGCGCCGTTCGGCGTGCGCGCGAATCGTGGCAGAGTGGGATGCAGTCGAGTTGAGGGAGGAACTCAGTGTCTGATCTGGGAGAAGCAACCGCCAGCGTGTCTGAGGGCGATGCAGTGGAACAGGCCGGCGAAACCGGCAACGCGACTGTCCCGCAGGATGCAGAGGTGACGGAACCTGCAGAATCCGTGGAGGACGTGGAGGACGTGGAGGACGTGGAGGCCGCGGAGGTGCCGGAAGTTCCGGAAATCACTTTCGACGAAAAGTTCTATCCGGCACGGCCCAAGGCGCTGCGGCCCGTGGCCCGCCGTCGGCAGTACTTCGCCAACGCCCCGTCCCTGGAACTGGACGGCCTCAACAAGACCTACGTGGAGTGGCTGCGGAACCAGGCCATGCTCGGCGACGCCAATGTCATGGCCCGGCAACTCTCGGGGCAGGCGAGCATGTGGCAGCACTCGTTCGCGCACCCCAACCCGCGGGCCGCCGTCGAACGCGCTTCCGTGTGGTTTACCGCCTACCCGCTCTCCTACATGACCACCCCGGGGCAGTCGTTCCTGGGGGCGCTGGGTGACCCGGAGCTGTGGAAAACATTCCGCGAGATCGGCATCAGGGCCATCCACACCGGGCCAGTCAAGAAGGCCGGAGGACTGGAAGGGTGGAGGGAAACCCCCAGCGTGGACGGCCACTTTGACCGCATCAGCATGGCAATCGACCCGCTGTTCGGCTCGGAGGACGAGTTCCGCCGGATGTGCGAGGTGGCCGGCGAGCATGACGGCACCATCATCGATGACATTGTCCCCGGACACACCGGCAAGGGCGCGGACTTCCGCCTGGCTGAGATGAACTACCGCGATTACCCCGGCATTTATCACATGATCGACATCCCGGAATCGGACTGGCACCTGCTGCCGGACGTCCCGCCGGGCGAGGACTCGGTTAACATCAGCCCCGATGCTGAGCTGGCGCTGCAACAGGCCGGGTACATCATCGGCCGGCTGCAGCGGGTCATCTTCTACGAACCCGGCGTGAAGGAAACCAACTGGAGTGCCACCCGGGCCATTGTGGATACCACCGGCCAGAAGCGCCGCTGGGTGTACCTGCACTACTTCAAGGCCGGGCAGCCGTCCATCAACTGGCTGGATCCAACGTTCTCCGGCATGCGCCTGGTGGTGGGCGACGCGCTGCACTCACTCCTTGACCTGGGTACAGGCGCCCTGCGGCTGGACGCCAACGGCTTCCTGGGCGTGGAAAAGAGCGCCGAGGAACAACCCGGCTGGTCCGAAGGGCACCCGCTCTCCGAAGCGGCCAACCAGCTGATCGGCAGCATGGTGCGCAAGGTGGGCGGCTTCTCCTTCCAGGAACTGAACCTCACCATCGACGACATCAAGGCGACCTCGGAAACCGGACCGGACCTGTCCTACGACTTCATCACCCGCCCCGGGTACCACTACGCCCTGGTCACCCAGGACACGGAGTTCCTGCGGCTCACCCTGCGCCTGGCGATGGAAATCGGGGTGGACCAGGCATCGCTGGTGCATGCGCTGCAAAACCACGATGAGCTGACCTATGAGCTGGTGCACTTCGCCACCCGGCACAAGGACGATGTCTTCCAGCTGGCCGGTTCGGAGCTGACCGGCGCCGAGCTGACCGAACACGTGCAGGAGACACTGCGGACTGCACTGACGGGGGAGAACGCCCCCTACAACGCGGTGTTCACCACCAACGGCATCGCCTGCACCACGGTCAGCGTGATCACCGCGGCGCTGGGCATCAAGGACATCTCCTCGCTCACCGATGAACAGATCGATACTGTGCGCGAAGCCCACCTGCTGCTGGCTATGTACAACGCGCTGCAGCCTGGAGTCTTCGCACTGTCCGGGTGGGACATGGTGGGCATCACCACCCTGGACAGGGCGCAGGTCCGCGAGCTGACCTCACAGGGCGACACCCGGTGGATTAACCGGGGCGCGCACGACCTGATGGGTACCAACGCCGAAGCCACCCTCTCGGCCTCGGGGATGCCGCGGGCACGGAGCCTCTACGGCCCGCTGCCGGAACAGCTCAAGGACGAAGGATCCTTCGCGCGGCGGCTCCAGAAAATCCTCAAGGTGCGTGAGGAGTGGGGAATTGCCACCGGCGTGCTCCTGGACATTCCCGAGGTTTCACAGCGGGGACTGCTGGTGATGGTTCACCGCCTCGCGTCCGGGCAGATCCAGGTGACGGTCCTGAATTTCACGGCTGAGAGCATCACCGGCAGCGTTAACTCCAGCTACCTGGAGGCCGGCGCCGGGGTGCGGGATCTGTTCACCGAGGAGATCGTTGGCCAGGTGGATGACCTGCACAGCTTCTTCATCGAGCTGGGCGCCTACCAGGGAACTGCGCTGCTGATTGAGGAGCAGGCTATCGAGGAGGAAGACGCCCCGGAGGACCTTTAGTTCCTCCGGGTCCTGCTTGGGCTTCCACGCCAAATGGGTTGGCCGGGTTCTTTAATCACGCGGCCCTGATCAGCGGGAGCTCGTCCCAGCGCGTGCTGTATCCGGGGGGAGCGCATGCCGCGTTTCATGGTCCAGTCCGGTCCGCCGCGGATCCCTGCATGGCCCAGCCCGATGGAGCCGCGGCCGTAGCGGCGGGTGATGTCTTCCAGCAGCGGCCCGATGTGCCGTTCCTCGTGCGGGTTTTCGAACGGTTCCAGCGCGTTCTGGTTGCCGCTGGCCCGCAGGTCCGTGACCATGATGCCGGCACGGGCGTACTTGGTGCCTTCGATGATGGCGGGCAGCAGCGCGTGCGCGGCCTTGATGAGGATGACGGGTCCGCCGTCGGCATGGGAAGCGGGACGCAGACGGAGGGGAAAGACGTTTGCTGGGCGTTGAAGTGTGATGTGCCGGCGAACGCGGTGAGGAGTTTGGCCTGCAAGTTGTCTTTGGCCAGCCGCCCGCTGGCCATCTGGGCGTAGACGCTGAGGACCTGCCGCACGCCGTGGGCCGTAGTGATGGGGGTGGAGAAGGAGCGGGAAAAGATCAGCTGGTCGCGGCCGATCCGGGCCTCTTCCAGAGGGATGCACGGTGTTCCCTGCAGTTCAAGGACGGTGCGCATCATCACCACGGAGAAGCGCTCGCGGATCCTGACCGGGTCGACGCGTCGGAGGTCCAGGATGGACTGGATGCCCATGGCGTTCAGGCTTTTGGTGATCCGCGTTGCCACACCCCAGATTTCGATGACCGGGAGCCTTGCCATCAGGGCCTCCTGGTGTTCGGCCGGCACTGAGTCCCAGCGGCACACGCCGCCGAACGCGGGGTTGTGCTTCGCCCATTTGTTTGCCAGTTTGGCCAGGGTTTTGGTGCGGGCGATGCCCACGCAGACGGGCACACCGACGTTCCGGGCGACGGCAGACTTCATGGTCCGGCCGAGTTCCAACAAGTGTTCCGGAGTACCTTTGACGCTCAGGAAAGCTTCGTCGATGTTGTACACCTCCAGCCAGGCAGAGTAGCGGCCGAGCAGTTCCATGACCCGGGCGCTGATGTCTCCGTACAGCTCGTAGTTGCTGGACTTGGCGGTGAGGCCCCATTCCTTGGCCCGTGGTGCGAGCTTGAACCAGGGGTCCCCGGTTTGGATACCCAGGGCCTTGGCCTCCGGTGAGCGGGTGACAGCGCAGCCATCGTTGTTGGAGAGCACGATCAGCGGCTTTCCCTCGAGGGACGGGTCAAAGACCCGCTCGGCGCTGGCGTAAAAGCAGTTGACGTCCACATGGGCGATCTCGGGCATCTGCCGCATGGCGGCGGGCTTGTTCACGGCCGCCCCTCATGCCGGTAAGCTGCCTTTTTCATCTCGGCGCTATTCCTCTCGCACGGGCCGGCTGGACGGCTTTTAATAGCAGAACGGAAGGTGGCTCGAGTCGATGGATCTGCGTACACTCAAGGGAGTCAGACTGCCAAAGCCGGAGGCGCAGATGCCTGCACTCTTGATCGCCCGATTTCGCGGGGACGTCGAAGAATTGACTCGCGCTTATGATCGAGCGCACAAAGTGATCATGGAGGCTGGCGGACCGCCCGGAGAGCTGCGTCATCATTGCGCCGTCGATGACGACTCGCTGTATCTCATTGGAGTGTGGGAGTCCGAGGAGCTTCTGGGGACACGCTTCACAAGCGAGCGTTTCCAAAGAATCCTTGCTGAAGCCGGCTTCCCTTCCACGGATGATGCCGAGGTCACGATCCTGCGCCTGCATGCGATCGAACCCCCGCTATAAGGCTATAAGCGGCGCACGAGGTATGGGCCGACGGAGGGCATCTGCCCAGATCAGGCTCGCGTCGAGCAGACCCGGAAAATTCGCGTTGGCCGGAAGAGCGCACATTACACATGGTGCAGGCACCTCGTGGCCACACCCCAGATGGTCAGCTCGCTCACTGCGGAAACCGTGATGTCCGGGTACTTCGGGTTCTCGGCCTGCAGCACCACGCCCCGCGCAGTAATCTGCAGCCGCTTCACGGTCAGCTCCCCGTCCAGCACGGCAACCACCACTGAGCCGTCGCTGGGCTCCATCGCCCGGTTGACGATAAGTTCGTCCCCATCGCTGATGCCCGCCCGCTCCATCGAGTCGCCGGTCACCCGGACCACGAAGTGCTGGTGATGTCCTTGATCAGGTGCGCATTCAGGTCTAAGCGGCCATCAAAGTAGTCCTGGGCGGGCGATGGATAACCAGCAGCCACCGGCACTGGCGACAGCCAGGCCAGCTGCAAAGAGAGCCCCGCCTCTATTACGCGGGGACCGACAATAACGCCCACAACGCACCCTCAATCGAATATATGTTCGATACCTTGAGTGTGCAGCGGCGGGCAGACAATGGGGAGGCCGGTGCAGTCAGGCTGTCCGGTCCACCGCGGCGAGAATGGCCCGTCCCAGTTCAGCGGGCCTGGTGAACTGGGGCCAGTGGCCGGTGGGCAGATCCGCGTACTCCACGTCCCGCATCCGGGCCAGTTCGGCAACGAAGGGGTGGCCGCCGTCGATCCATTCGCGAAGCATGGAGGACGGGAACTCGCAGGCGATTACTGTGGCGGGCACGTCGTAGCGGCGCTCGTCGCCCAGATGCTGGCGGTCATAGGCCACACCCTTCGGCTCGGGAATGGCCCGTGCACGGAAGGCTTCGCGAAGCCCTTCGTCCAGGTCAACCAGGTCGGCGTCCTCGAACTCCTCCCACGGCGGAAGGGGTACGTCGTCGCCGTCGGCCGCTAATTCGTCGTTGATGACGCCCCCTTCGCCGAGGGGGCCGCTGTCCACATAGATGGCGCGCGCCACCCGGTCCGGACGGGCATCGACGGCGCCGTGGATGATGGCACCACCGCCGGAATGTCCCACGAGCACGACATTGCCCCCGAGGGAATCCACGGCGGCAACCACGGCATCGATATGGTCGCGCAGTCCGATCCCGGCGCGGTCCGCCTCGACTGACTCGAGGCCGGGGAGGGTTAGCGGATGGGTCCGGTGGCCCGCGGCGTCCAACAAGGGCGCCACCTCAGCCCAAGAGGAGGCGTCCAACCAGAAACCGGGTACCAGGATGATGTCCATGACGGCACCCTACTATCCGGGCCTGACAATATGAATGCGCGCTCCCGCCCGGTTGCTTCCACGCGAACCACAGCAGTTCCGGCTGCCGGCCGCGGCACAGGCCTTCCCGCTCACGGCCGCGGTGGCCGGGCCCATGGGCCGCTACGACAGCGGGGACCACTACGAGCTGGTGCTCGGCCTGCTGCTTAAAGGGATGGCCGGCAACATTTAGCGTTGGAGCTCCAGCGCCCGCTTCTGCCGTGCCGAGATGCTCGACACGTAGCCGCAGTTGGTGCACGTGATCCGGTAGGACCGCGAGGTGGTGAATACGGGGATGAAGAACAGGGTGAACTTCGTGGCCCGCTCCTCAAGGTGGTGGTGCACGAAGGACCCGCAGTTCCGGCAGGTAGCGGGCTTGCCGGCCATGGCCTTGAGCACTGTCTTGAATCCGAAGAGAAGGAGCACGTTTTGCCTTTCTGGATGGTCCTGCGGGCTATCCCACAACTTTAGGCCCTGCCGGCCCAAGGGTTTGCCCTGACAGGTTCCCGGACCGGTGCCATACTTAGGCAGCACGCTATTCCTTATCGGGGGGACTTCGGCTAAATGGTTCTGGATACCGCGACCCTGCGGATCGCGTTTGGCCTGATGGCCCTGGTTTTGGTGCTCCTTTTCTACTTCTCCGCATACCGGATCACGCGCTCGCCGTACAGCGGCTGGTGGTGCCTGGCGCTGGTGTTTTTCCTCTCCGGATCCGCGTCCTTCCTGCTGGACGGTACGCCGCACCAGGTCTGGGCCAACCCGCTGGGCAACGTCCTGCTGGTCCACGGCGGCGTGGCGGTCTGGGCAGGTGCGCGCTCGCTGCGGACAGTCCCGCCGATCAAATGGGCCTTCACCGGGATCCCGCTGGTCACCCTGGTGGCCTCCGTCCTGGACAACCCGGCCACCAACACCTGGTCCGGCGGCCCTGTGTTCCTGGCGGCCATGAGCCTCACGGTCGGGCTCGCGTCCCGCGAGCTGTGGCGCCTGGAGCCCGGATATTCGCGCGTCCGGATTCCTATGGCCGTGGCGGCCGGCGGCCTGGCGGCCTTCTATTTCCTGCGCTGGCTGGTTTTCCTGGTGGAAGGCCAGAACGGCCCCACCTTCGTTACGGTCTTCGGCTCCGCCGTCACCACCTTGGTGACCATGGTGCTGCTGGTGGTCGTCTCTTTCAGCATGGCCGCCCTCAGCAGCGAACAGCAGACCAGGGCACTCCGGGTAGTGGCCTCCCGTGACGATCTCACCGGGCTGCTCAACCGGAAGGCCTTCCTGGACCTGGCGGCCGAGCAGTTAGCGGACCGCAGCACCACACGCGGCTCCGGCACCCTCATCCTGGCCGACCTGGATCATTTCAAGTCCGTCAACGATACATACGGCCACGCCGCCGGAGACACAGCCCTGCAGTCCTTTGCTGATGCCTGCATGGCCACCGTCCGGTCCACTGACCTGGTGGGTCGGTACGGCGGCGAGGAGTTTGTCCTCTTCCTGCCCGGAACCAACCCGGAACGGGCAGAGAACATTGCCGAGGAGATCAGCCGCCGCTTGGCCGCTGCCCCCACGGTGGACGGGATGGAGATGCCCACCGTCAGTTACGGGATCTCCACCTACGACGCCGGCACTACAGACGTGGACGGCCTCATCGCCGCCGCGGATGACGCCCTGTACATGGCCAAGTCACTGGGCAGGAACCGTACGGCGCGCAGCGACATGACCCGCTAGGAACCGCCTGGACCGTCTACGGAATCGGCTGGGCGCCGCCGGCCATGTCCGCTCACCAGACCGGTCAGGCCACCAAGTGTCCGGTGAGGCGGCGGTGGAAGCCGGTGCTGCGCTCATCAAGCCCTTGGATGGTGACGGTGGCCCCGTGGGCTGCGTATTTCGTTTCGATGGAATCCAGGGCGGCGACAGTTGAGGCGTCCCAGATCTGGGCGCGGCTCAGGTCGATGGTCACGGTGCCTGGGTCGTCGGCGTATGCGAAATGCTCCACGAGGTCATTACTGCTCCCGAAGAACAGCGGCCCCACCACGTCGTAGCGCACGCTTTCACCGTCGCCGGCCACGGTCCGGTCAACGCTGATGACGTGGGCCACCCGGCGCGCGAACAGGACCATCGCCAGGACGACGCCGACGAGGACGCCATAAGCGAGGTTTCCGGTGAGGACCACTACCGCGACGGTGACGACCATGACGATCGTCTCCGGTAGGGGCATCCTTTTCAGGGTGGCCGGCTTCACGCTGTGCCAGTCGACGGTGGTGACAGCGACGACCATCATGACCGCGGCAAGGGCCACCATGGGGATTTGTCCCATGACAGAGCTGAGTCCGGTTACAAGTGCCAGCAGAAACAGCCCCGCTACGAATGTCGAAATCCGGGTACGTGCCTGGCCGGTTTTCACATTGAGGACAGTCTGGCCAATCATCGCGCAGCCGGCAATGCCGCCGTAGAAGCCGGCAAGGATGTTCGAAACGCCCAAGGCCCACGACTCGCGGCCCTTGTGCGAGGGTGTGTCGGTGATGTCATCGACGAGTTTCGCCGTGAGGAGGGTCTCCATGAGGCCGACGAACGCCACACTCAGCGCAGTGGGCAAGACCAGTTGGAAGGTCTCGAGGTTCAGCGGAAACAGGAAAGGGGTGAGCCCGGGCATCTTGCCGGTGAGCGGGCCCTCGTCCGAAACATTTGGAACGGCGAGGCCGGCAACTATGACAATCGCAGTGACGGCCACGATGGCAACCAGCGGCGACGGGACCACCTTGGTTAAGCGCGGAAGGATGAAAATAATGGCCAATGTCAGGGCGAACAGTATGTAGGCGAGCCACGGGACGTTGAGTACGTGGGGCACCTGCGCCATGAAGATCAGCACACCCAGGGCGTTGACGAACCCGATCATCACCGACCGCGGGATGAAGCGCATCAGGCGTGCAAGGCCGGCGAATCCAAAGACCACCTGGATCACACCAGCCAGGAGCACCGCCGGTAAAACATACTGGACACCGTGCTCATGCACGAGCGGGGCGATCACGAGGGCAACGGACCCTGCTGCCGCGGTAACCATTCCGGGCCGCCCGCCAAGGATCGACATGGCCAGGGCCAACACGATGGAGGCCACAAGACTCACCATGGGATCAACCCCGGCAACGATCGAGAATGAAATCACTTCCGGGACCAAGGCCAGGGTGGTCACCATTCCGGCGAGGACTTCGCGGGAAAGTTGCCGTGGCGAGCGAAGGGCCGTGCGAACCGTGATCGGTTGCCGAAGAGGGCGGGGGCGGTCGGCGACAGCCAAGGAGCGGCTCCAGGGGCTCGGCTCTCTGTAAAGAGCGGTGTGGGGGATCGCTGCACGCCACATTGCGTGCGGTCCAGCCCCATCATGGAAGAGAGCCGGGGTGCAAAGGGGATGCGCCGGTGACTTTCGGCTGCAGGTTCAAGATTACCCTGACGCGAGAAGGGGGACGTCATCCGGGAGCACGCTGAATCCCGGCTGATAAAATGGCCAAGTTGCAGGGCGGCCTTTTTCGCTGGTGCAGCCAGCGCCGTAACGAAGTAGGGGACCAACACACATGACGGCAGGCGGTGCACACCTCGGGACGTCGGAAAGCCAGCCTGGCGCGCCGGCCATGGCGGTCGCCGCGCCTGCAAAGCGCCGGGCCTACGTGGCAACCATTGAAGGATTCCTCGGCGCCCTCATGATGTTCGTCGGTTCGATCGGCACCGGCTGGATCGCCAACGGCTCGCCTATGATCCGCCAGCCTGTCGTCATCGCACTGCGCACCGAGGGCTGGGGTGTAACAGTGTCCACGGTGCTGCTGACGGTGGGTGCCATGGTGCTGATGCGTTCGTGGCTTCGCCTGGGCCAGCGGCTTTCGGACTGGGGCGCGTCGTCGCTGCGGTCCGTCGTGATCGCCATCTCCGCCTGGTCCCTACCGCTGCTCTTCTGCGTGCCGGTCTTCTCCCGTGACGTCTATGCGTACACCGGCCAGGGCCGGCTGGTGATGGAAGGCCAAAACCCCTACCAAGTGGGCATCTCCACACTCAACAACTGGTTCGCGCTCGGCGCGGACCCGGCCTGGGCCGAAAACAGGACCCCCTACGGCCCCTACTTCCTGTGGCTGGCACGTGCCGTCGTCGGCCTGACCGGCGCGCAGCCGGACGCGTCCGTACTGCTCTTCCGGCTCCTGGCCGGGGTGGGCGTCCTGCTCTGCGTGATCTACGTGCCCAAACTCGCGGAACTGCACGGCATCAACGGGGCGCGCGCACTCTGGATCGCCGTGGCCAACCCCCTGTTCCTGATCAGCTTCATCGCCAGCGCCCACAACGACGCACTCATGGTGGGACTCGCCGTCGCCGGCGTCTACTTCGCGGCCACCCGCCGCTACCTGCTGGGCATCCTGCTGGTCACCGCGTCCATAGGCATCAAGCCCATCACCGTGCTCCTGCTGCCGTTCGTCGGCGTCATGTGGGCAGGCCCCTCCGCGTCCTGGCCGCGAAAGTTCCTGGTCTGGGGTGCGACGGCAGGGATCAGCTTCGGCGTGCTGGCCGTCAGTGGGATCCCGTACAACCTTGGCCTCGGCTGGACCTGGGCCATCATGGACGCCACCCCCGGCTACACGGGCTACTCACCCTCGGGTTTCCTGGGCCAGCAGGTGGAGTCCCTGGCCAATGTCCTGGGGCTGCCAGGCGGCACGTTCGCCACCCTGCTGCGGACCGGCATGAAATATGCGGCGATCGGTTTGGTACTGCTGCTGATGTTCCGCGGTGACTACTCCCGGGCGGTGCGGCGGATGGCCCTGGCGTTCACCGCCGTGGTGATGCTCTCACCCATCATCCAGCCCTGGTACATCCTCTGGTTCGTGCCGTTCCTGGCCGTCACCGGCATCCGTGACGACTGGCAGATCAGGTCCTTCTACGTTGCCGTCACGTTCTTTGTGGTGTTCGGGGCGCAGGACCAGCTCTCCGTGTGGTCCTTCGTCGAACTGCCCATCGACGCGTCGTCGCTGGCATTCATTACCGCCCTGGCATTCACGTTCTACCTTCTATTCCTCGACGCGCATACACGCAAGCTGCTCATCGAGGCCAAGCCTTGGGACCTGGCCAAGCGGGGCTGGAACCGGGTTCTCGACTGGCGTGCTGCGCGGGCCGGCTGACCAGCCGGGCTCAACCAGTAGGCCTGAACCAGCCGGGCCCAACCCGGCGAACCTGAAGGACCCTGCTTGGGCTAGGCGCCTGCAGGCACCGCTGCCGGGGACTTCCGGCCCAGTTCCGCGGTCCGTTTGACCGACCACCACAGCAGCACCACCAGGAGCACGTTGCGGGTGGTGAGGATGGCGGCCATCACCGGGTGGGCGTGGATGAGCGGGGTGTAGAACAGCGGGTAGATCACGAAGGTAGTGATGGCGATCCCCATCAGCAGGGCGGCCGGGACCTTCCACCGGTTCCAGTCGTGGGTGAGGCCGGCGATGATCACCGGCGCCAGCCAGATGATGAACTGCGGGGAACCCACCTTGTTGAACACGATGAACGCGGTGACCATCATGAGGGAACCCTCAAGGAACAGTTCCTCCCGCTCGGCGCCGCGGTTCAGGGCGCGGACCAGCAGGATGGCGGCTCCCACCGCGGCCAGGATCAGCAGCGGCTGCATCAGGAAGGCGGCCGTTCCGGCGCCGGGACCGTAGACCTCCGTGGAGTTGATGGCGGTGTTGTCCGCCATTTTGGAACCCGCAATGTTGAAGACACTCAGCCACACCCATGGCGTGGAGAAGGTGGCCTCCAGCTGCATGCCGCGCTCGCCTTGGTTCAGGAGGAAGTCCAGAACGTGCCGCAGCCCGCCGGACAGCCAGGTTCCGAGCGTCACCACGGCGGTCACGGCGACGCCGGTGAGGACCACCTGGATCCGCTTCCGGCTGGCAATCACGATGGGCACCAGGACGGCTGCCGGCCACACTTTGATCCAGGTGGCGATGCTGAGCAGGACAGCGGCCACGACGGGCCGCTGCGCCGCATACAGCAGCGCGATCAACACGATCGGGGCGGTGATGCCTTCCACGCGCGCGAAGCTGAGGTAGCCCATAAACACGGTGAAGAAGAGCCACCACCAGGCCGGGGCGACGCCGCTCACTTTCCGCGGCCCGCGCGTCAGGAAGGCAAGTCCGACGGCGTTGAGGGCCGTGATGATCAGGAACCACACCAGCAGGTACAGGCTTGGCCCGGCGATGTTCGCGAGGAAGATGGGGAGCTGGGCCAGTACCGGGTACACCCAGGGGCTGATTTTTCCGTCCAGGTCCTGCGGGTTGTAGCCGTCCTGGGCCCATTGGCGGTACTGCTCGGTGTCACTGAAGGTGCCGCCGTTGAGGAAAAAGGACGCCATCCAGCCCAGGAAGTAGAGATGGACGACGGCGAAACCCCACCACACGCTCGATGGGCGGGCAAACCAGTCCACCACCTTGGCGGGCACGACTTTGGTGCGGGCGGTGACCAGGCGGTCAAAGAACTTCGTGGAAATCTCAGGACTCCTTGAGCGCGGGAGTGGCTGCGGGCGTCTTTTTGCCCAGCAGGTAGAGGCGCCGGACGCTCCACAGGAACAGGACCACCAGGAGGATGTTGCGGATGGTCAGCACCAGGGCCATCCACGGGTTGTTGTGGCTGAGGGCGTCGTAGAACAGGGGGTAGATGAAGTAGGTGGCCACCGCGATAACGATCAGCATGGCGGCCGGGACCCGCCATTCACGCCAGTTGTATGCCAGGCCGACGGCGACTGCAGGGCCGAGCCACACCATGAACTGGGGGGAACCCACCTTGTTGAAGACCACGAACGCGGTGGCGAGGGTGAGGGCGCCGGCCAGGAGCAGCCCGGTACGGTCCACCCCGCCGCTGATTTTTCCGTTATGCAACGCCCAGAACGTCAGGCCGGCCACCAGCAGCGCCGCCAGGACCAGGAGGGGCTGCATCAGCACGGACATCAGCGCCGTGCCGGGGCCGTCTACCTGCATGGAGTTGATGTCGGTGTTCATGTACATCCGGGAGCCGCCCACGTTCAGGACGGACAGCCAGAGCCACGGGGTGGTGAAGGTGGCCTCGAGCTGCATGCCGCGGTCGCCCTGCTGAGTGAGGAAGTTCAGCAGCTTGGGGACGCTGCCCACTGCTGCTGCCAGCGCCACGACGCCGGCCGTCGTCGTTATTCCGGCAAGCACCACCAGGATCCGGTTCCGGACCACGGCGAACAGGGCCAGCATGATGGCGGCAGGCCAGACCTTCACCCAGGTGCCTACGGCCAGCAGGAGGGAGGCGATGAACGGCCGGCCCACACCGTAGGCGAGGGCGACGAGGACCAGGGGGGCGGTGAGGCCGTCGACGCGGGCGAACCCGAGCCACCCCATCAGAAACGTGAACACGAGCCACCACCAGCCGGCGGGAATGGCGTTTTGGTCGCGGCCGCGGTTGGTCAGCTTCAGCAGTGCCCAGGCATTGAGCAGGGTGGTCATCAGGACCCACAGGAAGAAGAAGGGTCCCGGCCCGGCGATGCCGGCGATGGCCATAGGGATCAGCGCGAGGATGGGGTAGACCCAGGGACTGGGGCCGCCGGTGAGGTTGGCGTCGTTGAAGCCGGCCAGGGCCCAGTCGCGGTAGATGAAGGTATCACTGAACGCTTCGCCGCGCAGTGAGAGGGAGCCGGCGAAGACCAGGAAGACCAGGTGCACCACGATGAAGCCGGCCAGCAGTCCCCGCCCGGTGTTCAGCAGGTTCCGGGCGGGCTGGGGAAGGATGACGTTGCGGATCCGGGTGAGATTGCCGAAGAAAGCGTCCGTGGAAATGGCGGGATCCTTGTCAGGTCGTGGCACGCGTATGGTGTTGTGCTGGTGGCTGGGTTCTGCCGCTTGGCGGGTATTCAGGGGCATCGGAGCCGTCCGGGAACAGCTTCCACTCCTGCCCAACTCTAATTCACCGTGCTTTGGCGCCCGTAATTGCAGCGCAGTGGTCCCCTCGCCGGGCCTCTGACCTGCAGTAACTTTTTAGTTGATAATTCAAGTTGCTGGTGCTGCGTTGGTGGGGCATCATGAACTGGGCAGTAACATGCCCACCTTCGCCTGCAGCCTTTGGGGAGCGCAGGTGTTAGATCCGCCCCCTACCCCCAACCAACAAAGGCTAGACCCATGAATTTTCCACTGACCCTCACCGTTGCCGACCGCCAGAGCATGGACAGCGAACTCGACGCCGCCGTGACCGCTGCCAAGGCGCACGCACTTGCAGAGAAGCGGCACGGCATCCTGGTCACCCGGCACGGCGTTGACAAGTTCACCGTTGCCCTGAGCGAGGCCGTTCCCTTCGGCCTGACCCGCGAGCACCAGGCCTGGTAGGCGCCGCTACAGCAGGCTTTCGCCAATATCCCGCCCGATCCGGTGCAGCAGTTCTGCTGAGAGTTCCGGATCCTTGGACGAGTCCTGGTCCGTGTACTCGGCCAGGGTATAGACCCGCGCCAGGGCTATTTCGGACCAGCGCTCCCGCGGGAGAAGTGAGCGCCCGGCGACGGCGATGATCGGCCTGCCCCCGGAGCGGCGGGCGACGGCGGCCGGCAGCTTCCCGGCCAGCGTCTGTTCGTCGATGCTGCCCTCGCCCGTGATCACCACGTCGCAAGTGTTTTTGCGGGTGTTGAAGTCCAGCAGGTCCAGGAAGTAGTCCGCGCCGGAGACCTGCCGGGCCCCGAGCAGCAGGCACGCGTAGCCGATGCCGCCTGCGCTGCCTGCGCCCTCGTGTTCCGCCAGCGCCGCAGCCTCACGGAACCCTGCTTCGGACAACTTCGCCACGAAGTGCCCCAGCCCCTCATCCAAAGCCGCAACCTCAGCGGCACTGGCACCTTTCTGCGGCCCAAACACTGCGGGAGCGCCGTGCGGGCCACGGAGTGGGTTATGGACGTCGCTCGCCACGATCAGTTCCGTATCACCCAGTTCCGGAAGCGCAGTCCGCTCGATGCTGTCGATCTGCGCCAGCGCCCGCCCGCTGCCGTAGAGCTGCCGGCCGTCCCTGTCGCGGAAGCGGTAGCCGAGGGCCGTGAGCATGCCCATCCCGCCGTCGGTGCTGGCGCTGCCGCCCAGGGCCAGGATGATCCTGGCCGGGTTGAGGCTGAGGGCAAACAGGAAGGCTTCGCCGAAGCCGCGGCTGGACGCCTCCAGTGGTTGCAGCTTTCCGCCGGGAAGCAGCCCCAGCCCGCAGGTGTTCGCCACCTCCACAACTGCCGTGACGCCGTCGAACGCGATGCCCGCCTGGGCCGGCTGGCCGGTGGGGCCTGCCACGGTGTAGCTGCGGCGGCCGAAGCCGGAGGCGACGGCGGCATCAACGCTGCCGTCACCTCCGTCCGCCAGCGGGAGCAGTTCGCAGTGAACGGTGCCGGTGACCGTGCCGCTGGCCGCGGAGAAGCCGGCCGAACCCTTGGCCGAGCGGAGTCCTCCGGCCAGGGCGTCAGCCACTTCGCCGGCGGTGAGGCTGCCTTTGAACTTGTCCGGCGCGATGAGGGCCCGGATGGTGTGCGGGGCGGTTGCTGCGGTCATGTCACACAGTTTCCGAGTAGGCGGGGCGGCGGTCTGCGGAGGATCCGGCGGGTCCGACGGCGGCAGGCGCCGTGGGTGCCAGGCCGTCAGTTCCAGCGTGCTTGGGTGCGTGGTGGCCGTACTCGGTGAGGTCGTCGTCAATGTCGGTGACGTCGTCCAGGTGGACGGGGTCCTGGGCGGGCATGGGCTCCACGGTTTCGCCGGCGAAGACGCGGCGGGCGCGGTCCACATCCAGGGTGCGGTCCCACCAGGCGATGAAGAGGGTGGCAACGGCGTTGCCGGTGAAGTTCACCAGGGCCCGGCATTCGGACATGAACTTGTCGATGCCGAAGATGAGCATGATGCCGGCGGCCGGAATAGTACCGATGGTGGTGAGCGTGGCGGTCAGGGCGATGAAGCCGCCACCGGCCACTCCTGCTGCGCCCTTAGAGGTCAGCAGCATCACGGCGAGCAGGCCCAATTGCTGGCCGATGGTCAGGTCCGTGTTGGTGGCCTGGGCGATGTAGAGGGCCGCGAGGGACAGGTAGATCGCGGCGCCGTCCAGGTTGAAGCTGTAGCCGGTGGGGACAACCAGGCCCACGGTTTCCTTCTTGACGCCGGCGTGCTCGAGCTTGCGCATCAGCCCGGGCAGGGCGGGTTCGGCGGTGGAAGTGCCCAGGATGAGCATGTACTCCTCCTTGAGGTGCCGGATCATCCGGAAGATGTTCAGCTTCAGGAAGGCCATCACTGAACCGAGGACCACCACCACAAAGAGGAAGGAGGTGACGTAGAAGAGGGCGATGAGTCCGCCCATGCTGGTCAGGGACGAGACGCCGTACTTGCCTACAGCGAAGGCCATGGCGCCGAAGGCACCCAGCGGAGCTGCTTTCATGATGAAACTGAGGATCTTGAACATCACGGCCGTGAGCCGCTGCACGCCGTCCAGGACCGGTGCGCCCACCTTGCCCATGGCGTTCAGGGCGATGCCGAACACCACGGCGATGAAGATGATCTGCAGGATGTCGCCTTCAACGAAGGGACCCACGATGCTGTTCGGGATGATGTGGGTGAGGAACTGCCACCACTCCTGGTGCTGGCCGGCGTCGATCAGCTTGGCGGCGGAATCGGACGTCTTGATGCTGCTGGCGTCCGCGTTCACGCCGTCGCCCAGGCGGAAGATGTTGATGGCCACCAGGCCGAAGATCATCGCGAAGATGGTGCCGATCTGGAAGTAGGTCAGGGCTTTCAAGCCGGTCATGCCGACCTTTTTCAGATCCGCGACGCTGGCGATGCCGCCCACGATGGTCAGGAACACGATGGGGCCGATGAGCATCTTCATCGAGTTCACGAACGTGGTGCCGATGGGCTCCATGGCGATGCCGGCTGTCGGGGCCAGCCAACCGACAAGGATGCCGATAACAATTGCTGTCAGTACCCAGAAGTAGAGCTGCCGGTACCAATGTGTTTTGCGGGCCGGCGCTGACGCTGCCGTGCCGGCTGAGCTGATGTGATCCATGATTCCTACCTCGTTGTGGAATGTCGCTGGACGCGGAGGTCCCTGCCCAACGCTCGCAAGCTCGTGTCGGGGCCCTCGGGACGTCGCTTAGCTTGGGACCTCCGCGGAAAAGACTTGCTAGACGGCGGCGGGGGCGAGGGTCAGCGCCTTGATGATCGCCTCGGTGACGTCGTCGGTTTTCGCGTTGCCGCCGACGTCGCGGGTCAGGTGGCCCGAGCCG
This sequence comes from Pseudarthrobacter siccitolerans, assembly GCF_030823375.1. Taxonomy (NCBI): domain Bacteria; kingdom Bacillati; phylum Actinomycetota; class Actinomycetes; order Micrococcales; family Micrococcaceae; genus Pseudarthrobacter; species Pseudarthrobacter siccitolerans. The sequence goes on from NZ_JAUSXB010000001.1 coordinate 2,755,352, forward strand.
GTGGCGGCTTCGATGGCGGCTTCCACCCGGCGGGCCTCCTCGTGCAGGCCGAAGTGGTCCAGCATCAGGGCGGCGCTGGCGATGGCGCCGATCGGGTTGCTGATGCCCTGGCCGGCGATGTCCGGAGCGGAACCGTGGACCGGTTCGAACATGGACGGGAAGCGGCGCTCCGGGTTCAGGTTGGCGCTCGCGGCCAGGCCCAGGCTGCCGGCAAGTGCGGAACCCAGGTCGGAGAGGATGTCCGCGTTCAGGTTGGACGCCACCACCACGGACAGGTCCTCGGGCTTGAGGATGAACTTCGCGCTCATGGCATCCACCAGGACGCTTTCGGTCTGCACGTCCGGGTAGTCCAGGGCCACGCGGTTGAAGACTTCGTCCCAAAGGACCATGCCGTACTGCTGGGCGTTGGACTTGGTGACGGAGGAAACCTTCTTCACCGTGCGGGTCCGGGCCAGGTCGAAGGCGAAGCGCATGATGCGCTCGCAGCCCTTCTCGGTGAACAGTGCGGTCTGCAGTGCCACCTCGTTGCCGGGGCCGCGGCCGCTCAGGTTGCGGCCGCCCAGGCCGGCGTATTCGCCTTCGCTGTTCTCGCGGACCACAACCCAATCGAGCTCGGTGTTGTCAGCCTTGCGGAGCGGGGACTGGATGCCGGGCAGGAACTTCACGGGGCGGATGTTGGCCCACTGGTCGAAGTTCTGGGTGATATTCAGGCGCAGGCCCCAGAGGCTGATGTGGTCCGGGACGTTTTCCCAGCCGACGGCGCCGAAGTAGATGGCGTCGAAATCCTTCAGGGCTTCCAAGCCCTTGGGGTCCATCATCTGGCCGGTCTTTTCGTAGTAGCCGCAGCCCCAGGGGAACTCGGTCCAGTCGAAGGCAAACTTGCCGTCGGAGTTCTGAGCCAGGGCGTCCAGGACGCGGCGGCCGGCGGAAACAACTTCCTTGCCCACGCCGTCGGCGGGAATCGAAGCGATGCTGAATGTCTGGGTGGCGCTCATGCCAGCCTCCTCGTTGAGTGTTTGCAGTGGGCCTGTTAGCGCGGTCACACTGTCCTTCCTCTTCAAGTAGACGGCCCGCGGGCAGGCAGCGTCCAAGACTTAGTTTCGATACGCCTGATAGGACACGCCTATGTGTTTCCTCCATCGACTGCTGAGATAACGCCCTTGGGGACCAAAACGGCGTTATCGGAGCAACCGATGGGGTGGTTACTGCCTGTCTTCCGTGTGCCGGGCTGCGACGCCGAGGAAGGCCCTCGCTGCCGGCGTCAGGTTTTCCTTGCGGCTCAGGACGGCCACGTCCAGGTGGTGTACCGGTTCGATGAGCAGCGTGCGGAGGCCCGCCTTGTGGGCTGTTGGAGCCCACGACGACGGCATCACCGCATGGCCCACGCCCGCGAGTACCAGCGGCAGGATGGAGGTCCGGTGGGCAACTTCGACGACGATTTCCACCTCGACACCGTGCGCGAGGGCGTCGTCGACCAGCCAGCGCATCAGGGACCCGCGCTGGCTGGCGATGATGCGGTGGCCGCCGAGATCTTCGCGCTGGATGGCCTTTCCGTCGGCCGGGAAGGTGTCTGCCTGCGGGTTGACGATGAGGATCAATGGCTGGCGTTCGAGTTCCAGGACTTGGACGCCGGGGACCCTGATGGGTGTGGGGGAGCCGGCCAGGCCGATCTCCGTGCTGCCGCTGCGGACGGAGTCGATGACTTCCTCGGGCGTGAAGGCGGCGCCGACGTTCAACCGGACGGAGGGGTGGAGCCTGGTGAACTCGGCAATCATGGACGTGAGCGGCTCGATGCCGGGCGAGGGCATGGTGATGATGTCCAGCCGCCCGCTGCGGATGCCACGCAGTGCCTGGACCGCGGACTGGGCGGCGTCCAGGTCCCGCATGACCAGGCGCGCCGGGCCCACGAGCTCCTTGCCGGCTTCGCTAAGTACCGCTTTTCGTCCTATCCGGTGGAAGAGCGGGACGCCCAGTTCCTTCTCCAGGCTGGCGATGGTCTGGCTCAAGGACGGCTGGGCGATCAGTAGATGCTCCGCAGCACGGTTGAAGCCGTCGTGGTCCACCACCGCGAGGAAGTACTTGAGTTTGCGGGTATCCACGCCTGCTCCTTTTGCCGGTTGGGCCTGACCGGGTGGAACGGCAGACGGAAGGGGACGTTGATGCACTCCTTCCATTTCCAATGTATCGCCCCGGGTGGGGCTTGCCGCAAGGCCCGGTGGGAGCCGGATAATCGCAGAGGCCTCAACCGGGAGAACGGGAGCAGACGCGATGACTGAGCATGCGGTAGTGATTGTGGGCGGGGGCCCCACGGGATTGATGCTGGCTGGGGAGCTGGCACTGGCAGGGGTTGATGTGGCCATCGTGGAGCGGCGCCCCACCCAGGAGCTTGCAGGTGCGCGGGCAGGTGGGCTGCACGCGCGGACCCTTGAAGTCCTGGATCAACGGGGCATCGCCGAACGGTTCATCGCCGAGGGGCAGATGGCCCAGGTGGCAGGATTCGCGCAGACCCGCCTGGACATCAGCGACTTTCCCTCCCGCCATCCCTACGGACTGGGGCTGTGGCAGAACCATATCGAACGCATCCTGGCAGGCTGGGTCGCGGAGCAGGCTGTGACGTTCTACCGCGGCGAGGAGGTGACCGGCCTCGCGCAGGATAGTGCCGGCGTCGACCTTTACCTTGAGGACGGCAGGACGCTGCGGGCCGACTACGTGGTGGGGTGCGACGGCGGCAGGAGCCTTGTGCGCAAGGCGTCCGATATCGGTTTTCCTGGGTGGGATCCCACCACCAGTGCGTTGATTGCCGAGGTGGAGATGACCGGGCAGCCGGAGTTCGGTGTTCATCAGAATGCTTTCGGCATCCACTCCTTCGGGCGGCGCGAGTACAAGATTGTGGACGGCAAGGTGGTTTACGCGGACAGCGGGCCGGTGGGGGTGATGGTGACCGAGGAGCACGTGGGTCCGTCGAAGGAACCCACCCTGGCCGATCTCAGCGCGGCCCTGATTGCCGTCTGCGGCACCGATTACGGGGCGCATAACCCCATCTGGATCTCGCGGTTCACGGACATGACCCGGCAGGCAGACGCCTATCGCAAGGGGCGGATTTTGCTCGCTGGCGACGCCGCCCACGTCCACGCCCCGGACGGCGGCCAGGGCCTGAACATTGGGGTGCAGGACGCCGTGAACCTGGGCTGGAAACTGGCGCAGGTGGTTAAAGCGGCAGCCTCCGAAAGCTTGCTGGATACGTACCATGCCGAGCGGCAACCGGTGGCTGCGCGGGTGCTGCGCAACACCATGGCCCAGAGCGCACTGCGCCGCCCGGACCCGCGGATCAGGGCGGCAGGGGAGGTGGTTTCCGAGCTCCTGGGCATGGAGGAGCCACGGAAGCGGTTCGCCGGAATGCAGTCCGGCCTGGACGTCCACTACGGCCTGGGCGAGGGGCACGCGCTGCTCGGACGCCGGATGCCCGACGTCGACCTTGTCACTCCCGAGGGGCCCCGGAGAGTCTTTTCGCTGCTGCACGACGCACGTCCGCTGCTGCTGAATCTCGGGGAGCCGGGGGCGTTCGAGACTCTGCCGCGGCCGGAGGCGGTGAAGCTGGTCGACGCCAAGTACGGCGGGCCCTGGGAACTGCCGGTTCTCGGGGAGGTCCCTGCTCCTGTGGCCGTTCTGGTCCGGCCCGACGGCTATGTGGCCTGGGTGGGGGACGGAAGCGACGCGGGCCTCAAAGAGGCGTTCGGGGCATGGTTCGGGTGGTCTGCTGCCGGATAGGACCCGAGCAGGGGTGTGCCCGGCGCCGGCTAGCTCGACCCCTTGGCTTCCAGCCGCTTCAACCCCATGCGCAGGGAGCCTGTCACGGGCGCGCCCCTTGTCGCGACGATCAGGAACGCGGCGACCCTGCCGGCCAGGCTTGTCGGGGTCCGGTTCCAGGTGATGTGGATGCGCGATCCCCCGGATCCGGCCGGCGTGATCCGCGCACTCACGTAGCTTCCCGGTGCGCAGAAATTGCTTTCGCGGACGGTCCACGTCACTGTGTCCGGATCTGACCAGTCGTAGTGTTCCTTGGCCCAGATAACTCCGCCGGGAACTTTGCTGCCCTCCCTGATGTCCGCGTAGGTGTCCCCCACTTCGTACACCTCGTACAGGGGCGCATAAATGCCGGGCCAGCTCTCCGGCCGGCCTGGGCTAAAGTCCAGCAGGCCTTCCCGCACTGTTTGTGGCGGGAGAGGGGATTCGACAACCGCTTCCACTTTCGGCATGTCCAGCTCCTTACAGGATGTTTCCAGTGTGACCTTTTACGGCCGGGGCACAAGGGAGCCGGGGGAGCCGCTATAGGTGCGCCTCCCTGACGTCCGGCGGCGTGGCGCCCTGGAGGACCCAGCGGTTGCCGTCCGGATCGGCGAAGTGGGCAAACAGCACGCCGCCCATGTCCTGGACCTCGCTGATGTCCGCACCCCGGCGCACGAGTTCGTCGCGGGTAGCGCCCATGTCAGGCACCACCAGCTGCAGCCCCTCCAGGCTGCCCGGCGGCATGGCCGTCATTCCAGTACCAATAACGATCGAAGCAGCCGAACCCGGCGGCGTCAGCTGGACCACCCTCATCCCGGGAACGTGCTCCACATCGTGGTCCAGCACGAAGCCCAGATTCTCCGTATAGAAGGACTTTGCCCGGTCAACGTCGGACACGGGTACCTGCACAACCTCAAGGCGCATCTCCATCCGCCCACAGTATCCTTCGGAGACCCTTTCAGGGGCGGGACAGGCAGGAGTTTCTTGCGGCTTCCGTGGACAGCATCAGACGACGGCGTTGTCCCGGCTTTCAGTGGCTGCACCTAGACGCGAGGCCGCGGCAGCCGGGCCGGAGCGGTGCGGCAGGTCGAGGGTGAAAACGGAGAGCGGGACTTTGGGTGGCTCACGGTGGACGTCCCGCTCAGGCCGGTGTTCAAAACCGAACCGGACGTAAAGGCGCTGCGAACGCAGGTTGTGCTGCCCGGTATCCAGGACCAACCGTTCGGCGCCCCACTCCGCTGCAATCTTGGCGCCTTCCGCAAGGAGTGCAGCACCCAGCCCCTGTTTCCGGGCTGCCGGGAGGACGGCGAGCAGCCGCAGCTCCGCTTCACCCGCACGGGCCTGGCGGGCGTAGGGGACGCCGTGGGGAAAGATGCTTGCAGTGCCCAGGAGCCCGCCGTCGGTGCCCTCGGCAACCAGCAAAACTCCCTGGTGGTCGCGGCCCTCGGCGTCCAGAAGCAGGGCGAGGCGTTCCTCGTCCGGGAGGGAAGCGCCGGGTTCCAGGTGTCCGAATCCGGTCAGCGTGAGTTGCCCGATGTTCCCGTATTCGTCGGGGCGTGCCCGGCGCACAATAAAAGTCATCGGTCCACGGTACGGCCCAGCATCCGGCAGCCCTAAAGCCGTTGAGCTGCGTTTCCCGAGGTTGCGCCGTGTGTACCGCTTCCTTAATTCCCGCGCCGTCGGTGCTGGTCAGGAGCCCCTTTTCGTTACTCCATGCGGCGGGCCATGACCGCGTATTGCGTACGGCGTCAGTGCGTTTCGCGTCCGATTGAACAGCACGTTGACGGGTGGTTGGTTGGAACCACCGGTCTCGAAAGGAAAGAACATGACGGAACACTTTGATCTCACCCCGCACCGCCTGCGCCACGTCCTGGGCCACTTTGCCTCCGGGCTGACCGTCATTACCGCAGCTACGGACAACGGCCCCGCCGGCTTCACCTGCCAGTCCTTCTCTTCCCTCTCGCTGGACCCCGCCCTGGTCACCTTCAGCCCGGCCCGCAGCTCCAGCACCTGGCCGCAGCTGCGCAAGGCGGGCCGCTTTACCGTGAACATCCTGCCCGCGGAGCACCAGCACCTGGCAGCCCAGTTTGCCCGCTCCGGCACCGACAAGTTCGCCGGCGTGGACTATTCTGCTTCGCCGCTGGGCAACCCGGTACTGGGCCAAGCGCTCGCCTGGGTGGACTGCGAGCTGCATGAAGAGTATGACGGCGGCGACCACACCATCGTGGTGGGTGCTGTCCGTGCCCTGGGGGCACGGGAAGGCGCCGAGCCGCTTCTCTTCTTCAAGGGCACCTACTTCGAAGGAGTGGAACCCCGCGCCCGCCGGCTGGAGGAGGCCGCATGACAGGGGCCAGGTCCCACTCGCGGGGACGGGTCCGGCGCCCGGGCCCGGCAGCCGCCGTCGGACTTCAGCTGGAGGAGGCCCAAAACGTGTACACCGCGCAGGACTGGTCCGCCATCGCCGTCGGGTCAGCCGTTGAGGTCATCCTGCCGGAAGGGCCGGCGTACCGGGGCCGCGTTGATGCCAAAACCCCCGACTCCCGCATTGTCTGGGTGGTCAGCCTGGGCGGAACGGGCCGCCAGATGCACGGCAACCGGGACGGCGTCCGCCTGCATCCGGCAGGAGCGTGACGGCATGATCAGCACACTCACCCGCAGGATCCAGGCGACCTGCGCCGACGAGCTTTCCCTGCTCCGACGCCAAATGTACTCCCTGGCGTGGCAGGAGATCCGGGAAGGCGGAGTGGAGGGCGCCGCGACAGCGATGGCCCGCAAAGCCTCGTGCGTCAACCACGGAGTCAGCGTGGACGTTGTCTGTTTCGCCCAGCGCGCCACCCTCGAGGACGCCCCTTTTATGATTTCCGTGGCCATGCACCTCCACCCGGACCGCCGGTCCGGTGACGTGTACTGGGAGGAAGCGGATGCGTGGGCCCACGCCGTGGCCGGCCACGAATGGTTCAGGGTTGAACCGCGCGGCCGCCTGGAAACCCTGGATGGACGGGTCTTCCACTACGCACTGACCGAGAAGGCGCCCGCGGCTCAGATCGTTCCGCTGGAGGCTCCCGCGGTGTAACGCCAAAAAGCCCGGGAGCCGCCGTCGGGGTCCCCTGGGGAGGAATTACGACGACGGCTGCCGCGCTTTGTCTTGGCTGGAGCCGGGTTGCCGCTGACGGTTAGACAGCTGCTTGGACGACGGGGCCTGTGGTGGTGACGCCGGCGTCGCGCAGGGCCAGGAAGCCGCCGTCGACATGCACGGCCTGCGAGTATCCGAGCACCTTGAGCTTCTGCGCCACCGGGCCGGAGCCATTCACGGAGCCGCAGAACACCACGATTTTCTGGTCGGTGCCAGTTACCTGGGGAAGCCGGGAGTCCAAGTCCGGGCCGAAGTCCTGTGCCACGTTTTCGCGGTCAACTACTACCGCGCCCGGGATGCTTCCGGTGCTGGCCCGGCCGGCTTCGCTGCGGACATCGATCAGGAGGACGCCCTCCTCAATCAGCCGGGCGGCCTGGTCAGCGCTGATCAGCTGGGCATCCTGGGTGTTCTGTTCGCTCATGGTCTGCTCCTTCTATTGGCGGCTTGGACATGGCATGACCCTACGGATCTCCCGCCCGTCCCGCACCCCGGCCGTCACCGGACTCAACCTTGCGAAACGCCGGGTAACGCAGGCCAAAACTGGTTCATAAATGACGCAATCAAAAGCACTCACAGCGTGCGCACAGCACCGTGAAAGAGCTTGGACAGGTTCCGGTTTGAGGATAGGAACAGCTTCGAAGTCCGGAGCGGATCCAGAAGGAGCATCATTGTGAACAAGGTCCGGAAAATCGCGGCAGGCGCTACCCTGATCGGCGCCCTCGTCGGCGGCGGAGCCCTCACCGCTATGGCACTGCCTGCCAGCGCTGCCACCACCACTACGTCAACCACCGCAGTCGACAGGTCAAAGCATGTGCAGGAAACCGAACTGACCGGGGAGACCGCTACCAAGGTCCAGGAGGCGGTTCTGGCCGCCAACGCCGGCGCCACCGTTGACCGCATGGAAACTGAGGGCGACGGCACCGCCGTGTACGAAGCGCACATCACCAAGACTGACGGCACCCGCGCCACCGTCAAGCTCGACGCCAACTTCACCATCACCGCCACCGAAACGGGCGGAAAGGGCGGCCACGGGCACGGGCAGGGTGGAAACGAAACCGAACTGACCGGAGACACCGCTGCCAAGGTCCAGGAGGCGGTTCTGGCCGCCAACGCCGGTGCCTCCGTTGACCGCATGGAAACTGAGGGCGACGGCACCGCCGTGTACGAAGCCCACATCACCAAGACTGACGGCACCCGCGCCACCGTCAAGCTCGACGCCAACTTCACCATCACCGCCACCGAAACCGGCAAGGGCGGCCACTAACCAACCCGATTCCTCTGGCGGAGGCAGCACTGCTGCTCCCGCCGGAGGAGTTAACCGCGTTGGCTCCGGAACACCCGCCATTAGGAGGACCATTGACCATCTGCCGCCCCATCGCCCGGGTGAGGACCAGGGCCCGGAGCTTCCGGCAATGAGCACCCCAGCCCCGGCGCGTCCACGTTTGAGGCCGCCGGGGGTGGCCCCAGGCGGCCGGGCCGGGGCGTGGGCATGGCTCCAGCGGGCACTGTCCATCACGGTCGTCGGCGCCGCCGTCATCACCGGTCTGCAACTCGGGCTGAACGCACCGGCGGTCTCGCCCGTTCAGCAGGCAACCGTCTCCGCGGAGACAACCACGGGCAACTCACCGGCGCTCACACCGCCCCTTCAACAGCAGGTCCTGCCCGCTCCAGCCAGGGACAGGACGGCCCGCGGCCGGGACCAGGGGCGGGGGAGGTAGCGGACGACTGTCCCTCAACATAACAAATACGCGGTGGCGGGCTCTTTGTCCGCCCCGAAGGAAGAAGACGACGATGACAGTATCAGCCGACCGCACAGGGAGCGGGCCGCCATATGCCGGTTGGCCCGACGTGAGTGGTTCGCGGATCATTTCGCCGGCTGCGGTGCTCTGGCTGGTCGCTGCCGGCGCTGTCGCGGCCACTGCCCTGGCCGCAATCAGCGCCCCTCAGCCATTGCGTTGGAACCTGCCGCTCCTGGCCCACATCTCCGGCCTGCTCGCCGGATACGGGGTCACAGTCATGGTTGCCCTCATGTCCCGCGCCCCTTCGCTGGAACGGGGCGTCGGCGCCGACCGGCTGGCCCGATGGCACGGGATGGGCGGCAAGGCCATCTTCTGCCTGATCCTGATCCACGGCTTCGCCGCGACCGCCACCTGGGCAACCAGCCAACGCACCACCCTGTGGGCGGCTGCCACCGACGTCCTCCGCATGCCCGGCCTTATCGCAGCCACTACGGGCACCGTGATCTTCCTGTCCGTCGGCATCATCTCGGCCCGGAGCGTACGCCGAAAGCTAACGTACGAAACCTGGCACTTTCTTCATCTGATGACGTATGTGGCCATCGCCTTGTCCTTTTCCCATGAACTGGCGGGGCCGGACCTCGCCGGACTACCGCTCGTTCAGGTGGCGTGGAGCCTCCTGTACACGTTCAGCTTTGGGTTGATACTGCGGTACCGGGTCCTGGCTCCGCTCACGCAGCTATTGCGCCACCGCCTTCGTGTCGATCATGTCCTCGACGAGGGAAACGGAGTGGTCAGCATCATCCTTCGCGGCCGTCACCTCAACGAACTAAACGCCGAATCCGGACAGTTTTTCCGCTGGAGGTTCCTGACCAGCGCCACCTGGCAGTCCTCCCACCCTTTCTCACTCTCCGCCCCGCCGCACGACCAGTTCCTGCGCATAACCGTCAAAGCCGTGGGTGATGGCACGAGGTTGATCCACTCAGTACGAGCCGGCACACGAGTCCTGGCGCAAGGCCCGTACGGCGCCATGACCAAAGAGCGCCGCCAGGGCCGCGGAGCACTGCTCATCGGCGGAGGGGTGGGAATCACCCCCATGCGTGCCCTCTTCGAGACACTGCCGGTACCCGGACAAGACCTGACCCTGCTATACAGGGCATCCTCCCCGGAAGAGGTGCTCTTTCGTGACGAACTCGAACACATCGCCCGGCATCGTGGAGCGCAATTGATCTTCCTGACCGGACCAGCGGCCGACCCGCGAAACGCGATCACCGCCCAGAGCCTGAGGACAATGATCCCTGACCTTGCAGCCCGCGACGTATACATCTGCGCATCCCCCCGCTTCTCCGCCGCCGCGAGAGCAGCCCTGACCCAGGCCGGGCTGCCGCGCCGGCAACTGCACCAGGAGGAATTCATCTTCTAGGTCCCGCAAGGCTGCCGCTTCAGCCACCGAGCGGAACAGCTGGTGGGTGGACCTGGTCAGGCCAGCCGCTCGCCCGTGATGTCGACCAAGTGGTCCAGGAGTCCGTTCTGGAACCGCTCGTCGCGAGCCGCAGGATGCGGCTTCTCCCGGTGCTGGTGGAACCAGTAACCGCCACTGGTCAGGGCTGCCGGGTCATTGCTGGTGGCGAGCCATTCCTGCGTCAGGTGGCCGAGCCGCAGGTCGTCCGGGGCGCCAGCGCCGCCCATCCTGGTGGGCACCCAGCCAGGATCCACGGCATTGCTGAGGACGTCCGGCCATAAACGGGCGACGGCGGCTGCAAGGGCTGTGAGGTAGAGCTTGCTGTCCGAGTAGGTCACCTTCCCCGTGCCCCCTTCGAGCCTGCTGAGATCGGCGTGGCCGCCGCGGTGCATGCCGCTGCTGAGGTAGACCAGCCGCTGCGGCCGGTTAATGAGCGCAGTGAGCAGATAGGGTGCCGCAACGTTGACCTGAAAGATGTCCCGGCTGTGCAGGACCCCCGCGTTGTGGATGACGGCGTCCACCGGACCGAGGGCGTTGACTTTTTGAGCGACGCCACGCGTCTGTTCCAAGTCGGAGAGGTCGCCCACCACGGCTGTGGCCCCGCGATCCACGAGATCATTTACCGCGCCCAAACGGGCAGTATTCCGGACATGGACAATAACGTCGTGGCCGTTGTCCAAAAGGGTCTGCGCCGTAGCCGGTCCCAGACCATCAGCAGAGCCGGTGACAAAAACACGCATGATTACTCCTCCTCCTATCGCACAGACGCAACTACGGCAGCCGGCCCGGCCGCAGCAGCGACGGAACCCCCGCCTGCCCGGGATCCAGCGGAACAGGGCTGACCAGCACCGCAGGGCCGCGGTGCAGAATCCCATCGGAGAGTGCCCGGCAACGAATGCCGCCCCGGCCGCGCATCGCAGCATGGGCCCCCGGTGCCAGGACCTCGTTCATCCAGGCGCACGGGTGCGCGGGGCGGCCGCCATGGAACCCAACCACCGAGCCGCCGGATTCCAGCGCGAAGTCCTGCCCCAGCAGCGGAGTCAGGTGCGCGCCGCGGAGGATCACGTTCCGCCGGGTTGCCAGGGGATCAAACGGCCCGGCTTCCAGTTCCGTGGCCATGGTTTCCAGGGACTCGGCGGCGAACAGGGTCACCGCAGCGTCCATGTGCGCGGCCTTGCCGAAGAACCGGTCACCCACAATGCCCTTGCCGGCCACCACCTCCGCGGTCTCGGCGTCGAACGTTGGCACGTCTGCAGCGCCGTCCCGGGCCCGGCCAAAGTAGGCATGAGCGGGTGACACCAGCAGGTGCAGGATCTCGACGTCGTACCTATAGGTTTCCGTCATGCCGCCTAAGCACCAACATACGCAGCCAGGTGCTTGCCGGTTAGCGTGGAAGCGTCGGCCACCAGCTCGGCGGGAGTGCCCTCGAAAACGATCCGCCCGCCGTCGTGCCCTGCTCCCGGACCCAGGTCGATGATCCGGTCCGCGTGCGCCATCACTGCCTGGTGGTGCTCGATAACGATCACGGACTTGCCGGAATCGACCAGCCGGTCCAGCAGGCCCAGCAGGTTCTCGACGTCGGCCAGGTGCAGGCCGGTGGTGGGCTCATCGAGGACGTACACGTCGCCCTTCTCGGCCATCTGGGTGGCGAGCTTGAGCCGCTGGCGCTCGCCGCCTGAAAGCGTGGTGAGCGGCTGGCCGAGGCTGAGGTAGCCCAGGCCCACGTCCTCGAGCCGGTCCAGGACGGTACGCGCCGCCGGGGTTTTGGCCTCGCCTTCGGCGAAGAAGGCGGCGGCCTCGGTCACGGACATGGCCAGCACGTCGGCGATGTTCTTGCCGCCGAGGGTGTATTCCAGCACAGAGGCCTGGAAGCGGCGGCCCTCGCAGTCCTCGCACGGGGACTCCACGGTGGCCATCACGCCCAGTTCGGTGAAGATGACGCCGGCGCCGTTGCAGGTGGGGCACGCGCCCTCGGAGTTCGAGCTGAACAGTGCCGGCTTCACCCCGTTGGCCTTGGCGAACGCCTTGCGGATGGGCTCCAGCAGGCCCGTGTACGTGGCCGGGTTGCTGCGCCGGGACCCCTTGATGGCGCCCTGGTCGATCACCACCACGCCCTCGCGCTTGGCCACCGAGCCGTGGATCAGCGAGCTCTTGCCCGAGCCGGCCACGCCGGTAACCACCGTCAGGACACCCAGGGGGATGTCGACGTCCACCGCCTGCAGGTTGTGCGTCGACGCCCCTCGGACTTCCAGCGCGCCGGAGGCCATCCGGACCGCTTCCTTGAGTGACGCGCGGTCTCCCAGGTGGCGCCCTGTGATGGTGTCGCTGGCCCGTAGGCCCTCGACGCTGCCTTCAAAACAGACTGTGCCACCGGCGGTGCCGGCCCCGGGACCGAGGTCGACGACGTGGTCGGCGATGGCGATGGTTTCCGGCTTGTGCTCCACCACCAGCACGGTGTTGCCTTTGTCCCGCAGTTGCAGCAGCAGCTGGTTCATGCGTTCGATGTCGTGCGGGTGCAGCCCGATGGTCGGCTCGTCAAAGACGTAGGTGACGTCGGTGAGCGAAGAACCGAGGTGCCGGATCATCTTGGTGCGCTGGGCCTCGCCACCGGACAGCGTACCGGCGGGACGGTCCAGGCTCAGGTAGCCCAGGCCGATGTCGGAGAACGAGTCCAGCAGGTGCTGGAGCCCCTTGAGCAGGGGAGCCACCGAGGGGTCCTTGAGACCGCGGATCCACTCGGCGAGGTCGCTGATCTGCATCTGGCACAGCTCGGCGATGTTCTTGCCGTTGATCTTCGAGGACAGCGCCTGCTGCGTCAACCGGGTGCCGTGGCACTCCGGACAGGTCTGGAACGTCACGGCCCGCTCCACAAACCGGCGCACGTGCGGCTGCATGGCCTCGGGGTCCTTGGACAGCATGGACTTCTGGATCTTGGGGATGATCCCCTCGAACGTCAGGTTGACGCCCTCCACCTTGATCTTGGTGGGCTCCGCGTACAGCATCGTTTCCAGCTGCTTTTTGGTGAATTTGGCAATGGGCTTGTCCATGGGCAGCCCCATGCCCTCGAACAGGCGCCCGTACCAGCCGTCCATCGAGTAGCCCGGAACGAGCAGCGCTCCGTCACCGAGGGACTTGTCGTCGTCGTACAGGGCCGTGAGGTCGATGTCGCTGACCGCCCCCATGCCCTCGCACCGCGGGCACATGCCGCCCAGGTAAACGGCCTGCTGGACGACCGCTTTCTCCACCCGGCCGCCGCTCTTCTCCGTGGACATGACGCCGCTTGCTTTGCGGGTGGGCACGTTGAAGGAAAAGGCCGTGGGCGGCCCACCATAGGGGGAGCCCAGCCGGCTGAAGAGGATGCGCAGCATCGCGTTCGCGTCGGTGGCCGTGCCCACGGTGGAGCGCGGGTTGGCGCCCATCCGCTCCTGGTCCACGATGATCGCCGTGGTCAGGCCCTCCAGGAAGTCCACCTCGGGCCGGGCCAGCGACGGCATAAAGCCCTGCACGAACGCGCTGTAGGTTTCGTTGATCATCCGCTGCGACTCAGCAGCGATGGTGGCAAACACCAGGGAGCTCTTGCCCGAGCCGGACACACCCGTGAATACGGTCAGGCGGCGCTTGGGCAGCTCGACGCTGACGTCCTTGAGGTTGTTTTCCCGCGCGCCTTGCACACGGATCAGGTCGTGGGCGTCGGCAACGTGCAGCCCGTTGGTCCGGGGATCAGTACTGGTGTCCGTGCTCATCGGGTCTCCATCTGTTGGGCTGCGGTTTGTCGTGCCGGGGGAGACTGCGCCGGCAGCCTCCCCCCGGCGCCACTGGTTTCAATCCTCCCAGCTCAGGGCTGCTGGTTGATGCGGACGGTGTTGCCTGCCGGGTCGCGGAAGGCGCAGTCGCGGATTCCGTAGGGCTGGTCGACGGGTTCCTGGACGACGTCGGCCCCGCTCGCTTCCACTGTGGCGAACGCGGCGTCCACGTCCGGGGAGGACAGCACGACCGTGGCGTAGGTGCCCTTGGCCATCATCTCGGCGATGGTGCGGCGTTCGTCGTCGGTGATGCCCGGATCCACGGCCGGCGGGTGCAGGACGATGGACACGTCCGGCTGCCCGGCAGGGCCCACGGTGATCCAGCGCATGGTGCCGCGGCCAACATCGTTGCGGACCTCGAAGCCCAGGGCGTCGCGGTAAAACGCCAGGGAGGCGTCGGGATCGGTATGCGGAAGGAACGTTGAGGAAATGCTGATCTTGTTCATGAACGTCATGCTAGTTGCGGCTCCGGCGCGCGCGCTTCTCGATTCCTGACCGGTCTGGTGACCTGTTTCGCCACGCACGCCGGGATGCCCGCCGTCGAGACGGCTGCCTCCTGTTTATAGACGCTGGGCGGCATGCCCACCAGTTCCGTGAAGCGGGTGCTGAAGGTCCCCAGCGAGGAACAGCCGACGGCGAAACACACCTGCGTGACGGAAAGGTCACCGCGGCGCAGCAGCGCCATGGCCCGTTCGATGCGCCGGGTCATGAGGTAGCTGTACGGCGATTCCTGGTAGGCGAGCTTGAACCTGCGGCTCAGGTGACCGGCCGACATGTGGACGCCGCGGGCCAGGGATTCAACATCCAGCGGTTGCGCGTATTCCCGGTCGATCCGGTCCTTGACGCGGCGAAGGTCCCGCAGCTCACGAAAGCGCGCATCGGAGAGGGGGCTGGTGGTCACACCTCAGATCGTGCTACGCGGCGGGGGAGTTGTCCAGAGGGGCAGGACCGGAGCGGGCCCGGACGGCAGCACAATGCCGGGCAGGGAACGCAGTTTGCGAACCCTGCCCGGCATCGGACAGCGGCTTCCCGGGCCGGCCGTAAACCTTTCTAGGAAGCGGCCCCCTGGGCCTGGAGCCTGTCCATCCCGCCGGTCAGGACGGTCAACTCGACGCTGTCGGGCCGTTCCACCGTGCTGCTGATGCGTACGGCGGAACCGGTGTGGGCTGATTCGAGCACGGATTCCATGACTTCCAGGGCATGGTAGGCCAGGGCTCCGCCCGCACGGGGCTCTGCGCCTTCAGGGGTGGACGCGAGGTCTGCGATGCCGAAGCCGCGCCCCGAATCAACGTACCCGGCGGAGACCGGAAGGGTCTCCCAGGCCTCGGCGCCCAGGGAGAACAGCTGGACCTCGCCATCGAAGTGGTTGGGGTCCGGCACAACCAGCGATCCGCGTTCCCCGTGGATCTCGATGTTCGGCGACTTGGACTTCACGGCGTCGAAGCTCATGAACAGGGTGGAGAGCGCACCGGAGGCGTGGACCAGGACGCCGGTGACGTGGGAGTCGATGTCCACGGGGACCTTTTCTCCCTGCCGGGGGCCGGAACCGATGGTCCGTTCATTGCGGGTGTGGCTCGCGGCGCCCATCACCGAGACCACCGGGCCCAGCAGCGTTACCAGGGCGGTGACGTAGTAGGGGCCCATGTCCAGGAGCGGGCCGCCGCCGGGCTGGTAGTAGAAATCCGGATTCGGGTGCCAGCGCTCGTGGCCGGGTGTCACCATCGTGGCGGAGGCAGAGATGGGCGCACCGATCAGCCCGTCATCGATTGCCTTGCGGGCGGTCTGGATGCCGGTGCCCAGTACCGTATCCGGAGCGCAGCCGACGGCGACGCCTGCCTCGCGTGCTGCCTCCAGCACCTGGCGTGCCTCCGCAGTTGTCGCGGCAAGGGGCTTCTCGCCGTACACGCTTTTGCCCGCGGCGATGGCCTTCAGCGCCACCTCAGCGTGCGCGGCGGGGATGGTGAGGTTCAGGACCAGTTCGACGTCGTCCGCCGCGAGGAGCTCGTCCACGGAAACGGCGCGAACGCCCTCGTACTGCTCCGCCGCAGCCTTGGCGCGTGCGGGATCCAAATCCGCTACCGCCACCAGTTCGACGTCCTCGAGTTTCCGGAAGTTGGTGAGGTACTGCGCGATGATGGCGCCGCAGCCGACGATTCCTACTTTCAGCGGCTTGCCCATAGCAGGCCCCTTTCGATGATGGTGCGGATGTTGGTGTTTTGGAGGATTTCGACGCGGTGGCCGGGGGTGGTGACGAAGATGCGGCCTTTGCCCCATTGGCGGGTCCAGATGGCGGGGGAGGTGACTTCGCGGTTCCAGGGGTCCCATTCCCGGGCTTTTTGGGTGGTGGTGGCCAGGACGTCGATGTAGTCGTCGGAGAGGACCCAGTACTGTTCGGTGACCAGGTCGAAGTCCTTGAGGCCTTTGGTGATGGGGTGTTCGGCGGCTGCGGGGAGCATGTTGACGGTGTAGGGCATGTAGTTGTCTGACTGTTCGCCGGTGCATTGGTCGGGGTGCTTGCCGGGGTGGCAGGCGAACTGGCCGCCGATCAGGTGGAGGTAGTCGGAGTTGTTGCGGTAGGAATCGGCGATCCCGCCGTGCCAGCCGGCCAGGCCGGTGCCGTTTTCGACGGCGGTGCGGAGCCCGGCGAGTTCGTCTTTTTCGATGGTGGTCATGGTCATGCATTGCATGATCAGGTCCACGCCTGCCATGTAGTGGGTGTCGGCGTAGACCTTGGGTGATTCTTCGACGCGGACGTCGTAGCCGTTGTCTTTGAGGTAGGGGATGAAGAGTTCGGTGGCTTCGTAGGGCTGGTGGCCGTCCCAGCCGCCGCGGACCACCAGGGCGTTCTTATTCTCGGTCATGAAGTGGTTCCTTAATTGTGGGATGGTGGCGTTTTAGTGGCTGGTGAAGGCGGCGTCGAACGCGGCTGTGGGCGGGGCGATCCTGGCGAGTTCCTGGACCATGGCCAGTGCCTGCGGGGCGCCGGTGAGGCGGTCCATGCCGGCGTCTTCCCATTCGATGCTGGTGGGGCCGTTGTAGCCGATGGCGTTCAGGGTCCGGAAGATCCGGTTCCATGGCACGTCCCCGTGGCCTGCGGTGACGAAGTCCCAGCCGCGGCGGGGATCTGCCCAGGCCAGGTGGGAGCCGAGGCGTCCGTTGCGGCCGTCGAGTTGGCGGATGGATTCTTTTACGTGGACGTGGAGGATGTGTTCGGCGAAGTCCTGCAGGAACATTACCGGGTCCAGGTCTTGCCAGATGAAGTGGGACGGGTCGAAGTTCAGCCCGAAGCTCTTGCGGTGCCCGATGGCTTCGAGGGTGCGTTTGGTGGTCCAGTAGTCGTAGGCGATTTCGGAGGGGTGGACTTCCAGGGCGAACCGGACGCCTTGTTCTTCGAAGACGTCCAGGATGGGGTTCCAGCGGTCCGCGAAGTCCTGGTAGCCGGCGTCGATCATGGTTTCGGAGGCGGGCGGGAACATGGCGACGGCTTTCCAGATGGAGGAGCCGGTGAACCCGGTGACGGTGTTCACGCCGAGGCGGGCGGCTGCCCGGGCGGTGTCTTTCATTGATTCGGCGGCCCGGCGGCGTACTCCTTCGGGTTCGCCGGTGCCCCAGATTTCGGTGGAGAGGATGCCTTGGTGGCGTTCGTCGATGGGGTCATCGCAGACGGCCTGGCCGGTGAGGTGGTTGGCGATGGCGAAGACGCGCAGGTTGTTTTTTTCCAGGATGTCCAGCCGGCCCTGGAGGTAGTTGTCGTCTTCCGCGGCGCGGCGGGGGTCCAGGTGGTCGCCCCAGCAGGCAATTTCGAGCCCGTCGAAGCCCCACTCGCCGGCGAGCCGGGCCACCTCCTCAAAGGGCAGGTCGGCCCACTGGCCGGTAAAAAGCGTGATTGGTCGTGTCATCAGGTTTCCTTGGTTGTACTGGCGCCGGTCGGTGTTGCTCAGACTTTTTGCCACTGGCTGGAGTTCGCGGCGCTGGATTCCACGGCCGCGAGGACCTGCTGGACCTGGAGGGCGTCGGCGAAGGACGGTTCCGGTTGGCGGCCTTCACCGATCGCGGTGACGAGGTCCACCACCTGGTGCGTGAAGCCGTGTTCGTACCCCAGTCCGTGGCCGGTGGGCCACCAGTTCCCGACGTATGGGTGCTCGGGCTCGGTGACGAAAATCCTGCGGAATCCGGCGTCGGGAGACTCTGCCGCGTCATAGAAGGACAGGACGTTCATTTCCTCGAAGTCGAAGGCCAGTGAGCCCTTGGTTCCGTTGACTTCCAGGCGCATGGCGTTCTTCCGGCCCAGTGCGTAACGGGTGGCTTCAAAGACGCCGACGGCGCCCGCTGACGCAGTACCACCGTCGAACCGTGCGCTGAAGATGGCTGCATCGTCCACGGTGACATGTCCGCGGGGCGCGTCGCTGCCGACGTCACCGTGCCCGCCCAGGCCCACCAAATCGCCAGCGAGAGGGCGCTCCGGGACGAAGGTTTCGAGCAGCGCCGAGACGCCGGTGATGTTCTGCCCGGTGACCCACTGGGCGGCGTCGATGCTGTGCGCTCCGATGTCGCCGAGGGAGCCGGACCCGGACTTGCTCTTGTCCAGCCGCCAGGTCATGGGGGCATTCTCGTCGGACAGCCAGTCCTGCAGGTACTGGGCCCGGACGTGCCGGATGTCCCCGAGCCTGCCCTGCTCGACGAACCGCTTGGCCAGTGCCAGGGCAGGGGTTCGCCGGTAGCTGAAGCCGCACATCGAGGCGATGCCCTGCTTAGCCGCGGTCTCCGCGGCGAGGACCATCCTTTCGGCCTCTTCTACAGAATTAGCCAGTGGTTTCTCGCACAGGACATGCTTGCCGGCTTCGAGGGCTGCAATGGCTATTTCGGCATGGGTGTCGCCGGGGGTGCAGATGTCAATCAGGTCGATGTCGTCCCGCTCGATGAGGCGGCGCCAGTCCGTCTCCACCGACTCCCAGCCAAGCTTGTCCGCCGCGGCCCGCACGCCGTCGGCGTTCCTTCCGGCCACAGCCCTGAGCTGAGGCTGCAGGGGCAGGTCGAAGAACCGGGGCGCAGTGCGCCAGGCGTGGGAGTGGGCCGCACCCATGAAGGCATAGCCCACCATGCCGACGCGCAGGGGTTTGGTTCCGGTCATGAAAGTTCCTTTCTACTTGCTGAAGCCGGCGGTGAGGCCGGCGAGCAGCTGGCGGCGGCCAATGACGTAGAGCACCAGGATCGGCAGCGTGCTGAGCACCACTGAGGCAAGCACGGCCGGGATGTTGACGCTGAATTCTCCTTGGAACGTCCACAAACCCAGGGGAAGGACGCGCAGGCCGGGGCTCTGGGTGAGGACCAGCGGAAGCAGGAAGCCGTTCCAGACATGCAGGCCGTTGTAGATCGCGACGGTCACGATCGCAGGGCGGGTCAGCGGCAGGGCCAGCCGCCACATGGTCTGCCATTCACTGCAGCCGTCCAGCCGCATGGATTCGAACAATTCGTTCGGCACGTCGCGGATGAAGTTGGACAGGATCAGCACCGTCAGCGGGATGGCAAAAGCAATGGACGGCAGCATGAGCGCGAGCAGGCTGTCATACAGGTTGAGCCGGATGATCATCAGGTAGATCGGGATGATCGTGGCTTGAAGCGGGATGGCCAGGCCCATGAGGAACATTCCGTTGACCAGCTTGAGGAACCTGCCGCTGCCCCGGACGATGGCAAACGACGCCATGAAGGAAATCAGCACGGTGGGAATCACGGAACCGAGCGTGACAATGGCACTGTTCATGAAGTACGTGGCGAAATCGGCCTCGAGAACCATCTGGTAGTTCTCCAGCGTGGGTGACGTGGGCACCGCCAGGGGATTCTGGCCGAAGTACCCTGCCTGCGTCTTCAGGCTGGTGATCACCACGTAGTACACGGGAAGAATGATGATGGCCAGCCAGATCCAGCCGCCAAGGCCGCCGGGAATGTTGAGCCGCCTCATGCGGGAACCGAGTCCACGCTTGGGGCTTGAGGCGTTGGCGGGGGAGCCGGAGGCAGCCTCCTTCGTGCTGCTTTTCAATACGGTGGTCACCCTACAAACCTTCCAATTGGCTGCCCTGCTTGTCCTTGCCGCCAAGACGCTGGAGGAACAAGGCAAGAGCAAGGCCGATGATGACGAGAATGACGGCGATGACGCTTGCGGGGCCCATCAGGTTGGCCCGGAAGCCCCGCAGGTACATGTCCAAAGCCAGGATCCGCGTGGAGTTTCCCGGTCCGCCGCCGGTGAGGACGAAGATCAGGTCGAAGTACGTCAGCGATCCGACCACCATCAACGTGGACGAGGTAATGATGGTGTATTTCAGCTGGGGGAGGGTGATGTGGAAGAACTGCTTGACGGTACCCGCCCCATCGATCTGGGCTGCTTCATAGAGCGACTTGGGGATCTGCCGCACGCCGCCCTGGTAAATGAGCGTATGGAACGGGACAAACTGCCAGGCGATCACGAAGATGACCAAGCCCAGGGCCAGGTGCGGGACACCCAGCCAGTCCTGGGCAAGGAAGGGCAGTCCAAGGCCGGTGGCCAGGCCGAAGTTCGGATCGAGCAGGGCCTTGAAGGCAATGGCGACTGCAGCGGACGAGAGCAGCAAGGGCAGGAAGTACAGGACGGCGAGGGCAGCCCGGTAGCGCTGGCTTCCTGCGGTGAAGACCCCCAGGAGGAGGCTGATCGGTGTCTGGACGAGCCAGGAGACGATCATGATCAGGAAGGTCAGCCCCAGGGCGTTGTACAGTCCAGGGTCCGCGAGTACCGAGAACCAGTTGCTCAGGCCCGCAGCCCCGATGGCACCGATGCCGTCCCAGCTGGTGAAACTCAGGATGAGTACACCGGCCAGGGGGACCACAGCGAAGACCACGAAGAAGAACAAAGCGGGCAGTGTCAGCCACGCGAGTGCGGCCTTACGCTTGTCGGTTTGCTCCATACCCGTTCTGGCGGTGGCAGTCCTGGCAGCGGTGGATACGGCGTTACTCATTTGCCGAGGGTGGCATTCATGTTCTCGGCGAACTGCTGCGGCGTGATCGACTTCAGGAACAGCTGGTCAATGTTGTTCAGCAGGGCCTCGGCTGCCGTGGGGCTCAGGGCCTGGTCCCACGACTGCTGGAAGGTCGGGGCGTTCTTGGCCAGGCCGTAGACGAAGTTGAGGAAGTCCTTGTCCGGAGACTTTGAGAGCTTGTCTTCGATTCCGTTAACAATGGGAACAGACCCGGTGTTGATGTAGGTATCGATCACCGTTTCGGTCAGGATGCCGTCCTTGAAGAACTTCTTCGCGGACTCCTTTTCCTTGTCAGTGGCCTTGGAGGAGATTGACATGTACTGGGCCGGGTTTCCGACGCCGTTCTTGGGGTCGCCCTTGCCGCCCGGAACCGTGGGGAACTGGACGAAGCCCAGTTTTCCGTCCTGGACGAAGTTCTGGCCGTTCTTCTTCATACCGCCGTAGGTCCAGGTACCGTGCAGCATCATGGCTGCCTTGCCCGTGAACAGGAGGGCCTGGTCAGCGTTGGAGTCTGCGGTGATCGAGGAGAAGCCCTTGATGAACCCTTCGGCTGAGACGAGTTCCTGGATCTTGGTGCCGGTCTCAATCACAGCCGGGTCCAGCCAGGCATTGGGCTTGCCTTCGAAGATGGCATTGAAGACGCCGGGGCCGCCGATACGGTCCAGCAGGTATTCGAGCCACATCATGGAGGTCCAGCGCGACTGTCCTCCGAGGGAGAAGGGTGCCACTCCCATGTCGTTGAAGGTCTTGACCAGTGACATGACGTCGTCCCAGGTCTTCGGCGGCTGGACGCCGGCCTTCTCGAACAGTTCCTTGTTGTAGAACAGGACGATCGGGGCGACGTACTGGTTGGGCAGCGCGTAGATCTTTCCGTTGACGGTTGCCGCACCGAAGGAGGACGGGAAGAACTTTTTCTTCAGGTCCGGGTTCTCGTCGAACCAGCTGGTCAGGTCGTCCACCTGGTTGGCCTCGACATAGGTCTTCAGGCCGCCGCCGCCCCAGCCGTAGATGATGGTCGGCGCCTGGCCGGCGCCGATTGCGGTTTTGATCTTGGTTTTGTAGGCGTCGTTCTGGAAGTACGTCACCGTGATCTTGTCGTTGGGGTTCGCCGAACTGAACGCATCCACCGCCTTCTGCATGGTGGTTTGGTTCGGTTCACCCGAGAGGTACCACATACTGGCCCCCCCACTGCCGCTGGAGGCACCCGGTCCCGATGTCCCGCAAGCGGTGGTCGCCGCAACGGCGAAGGGAGTGAGGGCAGCAAGGGCGAGGAAAGAGCGGCGGGAGGTCTGGGGCTGCTTCATTGCTTCTCCATCTGGGTTTGCTTCTTTGCAAGTTAATTGCGCGGAGCCGCTAGCTCCGCGATCCAGTCGAAACATTTCGAGTGGGTGATTTAGGTCACGGTATAAACTAAAGCCCATGTTTGCTTGGCGTCAAGGGGAAGTTGTGAGATTTTCCGTCCATTCCGAAAGTGCTTGACCATATGGCGCGGCGTTCTAGAGAATGAGATCTCCGAAACATTCGAAAAGATTGCGAACTCTGATGGCAACGAAGATCTCCCAGCGGCCCAAGCCGACCCTGGCCATGGTGGCGCGGCAGGCGGGAGTGTCGGCGCCGACGGTCTCGAAGGTGGTTAATGGCCGCGAAGACGTGTCTGCGGAAACGCGGGCCCGCGTGCTCGCGGCACTGGAGCAGGCGGGGTATCAATCCCCCCTGCAGCGGCGCTCCGCCGCAGAGACGGGCACGGTGGTGGAGGTAGTCATCGACGTTCTTGACTCCGCCTACATGATTGAAGTCCTCAACGGGATACTGCAGTTCGCCGCAGCAGCCGACGTTGAGATCCTGGTCAGTGTCACTGGCCCGGCACTTTCCAACCTGCGCAGTCCGGAGCGCCGCGCCCAGCGCATGCTGGACGAAGGCAGGGCGGGGATGATCGTGGTGACGTCGGCTTTCAGCGAGGCGCAGCTGCAGGCGTTCCGGCGCCGCAAGATTCCCGTCGTCGTTATCGACCCCCTCAACCCGCCGTCAGCGGATGTAGTCAGCGTAGGAGCCACCAACTGGGCCGGCGGCAAGGCCGCCACCGAACATCTGCTGGATTTGGGGCATCGGCGCATCGCCTACATCGGCGGCATCGAGAAGGCTGAATGCAACCAGGCACGGCTGCACGGCTACATGGCCGCCCTGATGGCCCGCGGCATCACGGTGGACCCCCGGTACATCATTTCCGGCGGCAGGTTCCGCAGGGAGAGCGGGGTTGCCGGACTCCAGGCTCTGCTGCAACTGGACCAGCTTCCCAGCGCGATCTTTGCCGCAAGCGACGCGATTGCCATGGGTGTTCTTGCCGAAGCCGGACGCCATGGCATCCGGGTTCCGGAAGACATCAGCCTGATTGGCTTTGACGGGACAAGGCAGGGTGAGGAATCCGTCCCCTCGCTCAGTTCGGTCGCCCAGCCATTGGAGGAGATGGGGCGGGCAGCGTTGCGGTCACTCCTTCGCCAGGCGCGGGGGGAAATCCTCGATTCCCACCGCGTAGAACTGGCCACCCAGCTGATCGTGCGGGGCTCGACGGCGGCTCCCGCAAGCTGAGCTGTGGCGTGGAGTCCTATCGCGCGGCCGATTCCGCAGTACTGATGCCCGGGCTGCCGATCGGCTCTTCAAAGCATCATGGCCGTCGGACTCCTGTTCACCCTCTCGGCCGTCGGCTTCTATCTGTTCGCACAACGTTATGTCGTCAGCGGGATGACCACGGGCGCTGTTAAGGGATGACACCTCCACCTATGAAAATCACCAACCTCGACACTGTTGTCGTCGACTTCTACCGGACAAACCTCATTTTCGTCCGGCTGAGCACCGACTCGGGCCTCACCGGCATCGCAGAGGCAACCCTCGAAGGCCAGGAGCACGCGGTCCGCGGCGCCGTCGCCATCCTCGCCGACGCCGTCCGCGGCAAGGACCCAACAAGGATCAGCCAAACCATTTACGAACTCAACCGCGACGCCTATTGGCGCGGCGGGCCTGTGTCAATGACGGCTCTCAGTGCCCTTGAAATGGCCATGTGGGATGTTTCGGCCCGCGCCCTGGGTGTCCCTGTCCACCGCATGCTGGGCGGACAGGTCCGCGACAGGGTCCGCGCTTACGCCAACGGCTGGTTTTCCGGGGCCAAAAAACCGGAAGAATTTGCCGAGGCAGCAGTACAGACGGTTGCCCAAGGCTTCCGGGGACTCAAGTGGGACCCGTTCGAGGCGGCGGACCTTACCCTGGAGCCGCGGGACCTGCGGCGCATGCTTGAGCCCGTTGCCGCCGTGCGGGAGGCCGTGGGCGATGACGTTGAGATCTTCATTGAAGGACATGGCCGGTTCGACGTCCCGACAGCCATCCGGGTCGCCCGGGAGATCGAGCAGTTCCAGCCGGTGTTCTTCGAGGAGCCGTGCCCGCCGGACGGAATAGATTCCCTCCTGGAAATACGATCGAAGTCTCCAGTAGCCATCGCTGCGGGCGAACGGTGGATGGGACGGAACACCTTCGTTCCCGCCCTCTCCCGGAAGGCAGTGGACTACATCCAGCCCGACGTCACCCACGCCGGCGGCCTGCTGGAACTGTCCTTCATCTCCACGCTCGCCGCAGCTCATTATATTCCGTTCGCCCCCCACAACCCGAGCGGTCCGCTCAGTACCGCCGCAACCCTGCAGTTGGGCGCCATGCTGCCCAACTTCCGGTACCTGGAAATCATGGCCACGGACGTGCCTTGGCGGAGTGAGATCTCGAGCGAGCGCCTGCAGCTGACCGACGAGGGCGACGTCCTCATTCCCGAAGGGATCGGGCTGGGCATTGAACTCAACTTCGACGCCATCGCGGAGCACCCATATACACCGCACCCGATGCGGATCTTCAGTGACGTCGTCGCAGACATCCGGCCGCCGGACGCCCGCTCCTACTTCAACCTCGAGCGCACGCACGTCAGCTGAACACGATGATCACATCGGGCGGCGCAAGTCCGCAGAACCGTCGGCGAGGCCCTGGGGGAAGCCTGGATACCCTTCGCCCCGGCTCGGAGGAGGCGCCCGAGGTCAAGAAGGTGCTGTCGGCCGAGGGGATGTGGTCGCAGTACCTTGAGGTGGGCCTGGGCCCCGACCCCGAAGTGTTCACTAAAGCCCCCGCGCTGTCCTCCGTGGGCTTTGGTCCGGCGTAGGCATCCCGGGCTTCTCCTCGTGGAACAACCCCGAGCCTGAACTGGTGCTCTTTGCCGACTCAGCCGGAAAGGTTCGGGGCGCAACCTTGGGGAACGACGCCAACCTCCGGGACGTGGAGGGGCGCAGGGCACTCCTCCTCTGCATGGCCAAGGACAACAACGCATCCTGTGCCATCGGCCCCCTGATCCGGCTCTTCCACGAGGATTTCACCCTGGAGTCCCTGCGGACGGAGGAAATCACCCTCACCGTGGAAGGCACGGACGGCTACCGGCTGGAGGGCCGCAACAGCCTGGCCCGCATTAGCAGCCCGCAGCTCGGGGCATTGATCAACCGGACTCAGAAGACCGAGGACATGGAGCCTTGGACCTTCGGGACCACGGCCTTCTTCAACTACCTGACGGAGCTGGAGACGTGGGACTCCCCATCAAGGGCCGTGAACCGCAGGGATTCCCACGTCTCCCCGTAAGGGACCTGATCGTTCAGTTCGACGGTAAAGCGGCCCGGGCCGTGCTTGGTGACGAGGATGCCCCGTACGGGGTTTTCCTGGGCCAGGGCCAGAAGCCGTTGGATGGAGGAGTTCAGCTTCTCATCAGCCTCAGACCTGGTCGTGGCCACGATCGCCAGGCAGTGCGGTGTTCCCATGGAATTCCTTTCAGGGCCTGCAGGGGGCCGTGCGGTTTACGCACGGCCCCCAGTCTGTGGGCTTAGTTGCCTGCTGCCACCATGACGCGGCAGTGCAGGCTGCGGGTGTGGTCGACGATCCGCGTTTCACCGGTAAGGGTGATGCTGGCGGTAAGGCGGATGTCCCCGCTGGAAGCTCCGAAGCGCAGTTCCAGGTCACCGGCCTCAACGATCCGCTTGCCATCCCGGCCGGTGAATGATGTGACGTCGGCGGGCACCGTGAAGGAAACCCGCGCCGAAGCTTTAGGCTCGAGCGGCACACGGGCATAGCCCACCAGTTTCTGCACGGGGCGGACCACTGAGGCCACCGGATCGTGCAGGTACAGCTGGACAAGTTCGACGCCGGCCCGGTCACCGGTGTTTGTCACGGTGATGCTTGCCTTTGCGGCGCCGTCCACTGCAACTGTCGACGCCCCCTCCAGTGCCAGGCCGCCCCATTGGAAGGTGGTGTAGCTGAGGCCATGGCCGAAGGGGAAAGCGGCGGCAGGATCGATGTTGGAGACGCTGCTGGCCTGGGCCAGCGGGGGAGCCAGGTAGGTTGACGGCTGCGCGCCCGGCCTGGCCGGAATGCTCACCGGCAGCCGTCCGCTGGGGTTGACGCTGCCGCTGAGGATCTTCGCCACCGCCTGGCCGCCTTCCTCGCCCGGGAAGAATGCCTGCACTATGGCGGCGGCATTTTCGACGGCAGATCCCACCGCATAGGGACGGCCAGTCAGGAGTACCAGCACCACTGGCACGCCGGTTTCGATCAGCCGGTCCAGCAGTTGCTGCTGGGCGCCCGGAAGCACCAGGGATTCCACGTCGCAGCCTTCACCGCTGGTTCCCCTGCCAAACAGGCCGGCGCGGTCGCCCAGAACGGCGATGACGACGTCGGCGGCGGTGGCGGCAGCAACGGCGTCGTCGAATCCTTCGGTGGAAGCGCCGTCAATGGTGCAGCCGGCGGTCACCGTGATGGCGCTTTCGGGGAATTCGGCCCGCAGGGCCTGGGCCACGGTGGGCAGCTCAATGCCAACCGGGACGTCGGGGTGCTGCCCGCCGACGTGTGCCGGGAAGGAGTAGCAGCCGAGGAATGCCTGCGTGTTGTCCGCGTTGGGTCCGACGACGGCGATCCGGCCGGGATTGAGCAGCGGCAGGATCCCGTTGTTGCTGGCCAGGATGATGGATTGTTCGGCAATCCGGGCGGCAAGCTTCCGGTTGGCCTCGGAGTCCAGGTTGATGCTGCCTTCCAAGCCCGCAGTGCTGCGCGGATCTACGTTCTGCAGGGCAGGCGGAACAGCAGACCAGTCCTCGTCCAGCAGGCCCAGTTCGATTTTCTGCACAAGCACCCGGCGCAGGGCGCGGTCAATGAGGTCGACAGGGACGCGGCCGGCCTCGACTTCGGTGATGAGGTGCTCGCCGAACGCGTGCACTGTGGGAAGTTCGACGTCGACGCCCGCGGCCAAGGCGGCTGCTGCGGCCTGACCCAGGGAACCGGCGATCCCGTGAAGGTTCTTGAGGAAGGCGACGCCGAAGTAGTCGGCCACCACCGTTCCGCTGAATCCCCAGGTGTTGCGCAGGAGATCGGTCAGCAGCGATGCGTCTGCAGCGGTGGGGACGCCGTCCAGGTCCGTGTAGGCGTGCATCACGGAGCGGACGCCGGACTCGCGGACAGCCATCTCGAAGGGCGGAAGCAGGACGTCTGCCAGTTCCCGGGCGCCAACGGAAACCGGGGCAAGGTTCCGGCCTGCCTTGGAGGCCGAATAGCCCACAAAGTGCTTCAGCGTGGCCACGATACCGCTGCTTTCCAGGCCCTGGATGTAGGCGGTTGCCAGTGTTCCGATCAGGTAGGGATCCTCGCCGATGGTTTCCTCCACCCGGCCCCAGCGCGCGTCGCGGACCACGTCCAGGACAGGGGCGAGGCCCTGATGCACGCCAAGTGAACGCATGTCGGCCCCTATCGCAGCCCCCATCGTCCGGATGAGGTCAGCGTTGAAGGTGGCACCCCATGCCAGGGGTACGGGGTAGGCGGTGGCCTGCCACGTAGCGAAGCCTGCGAGGCATTCCTCGTGGACCAGGGCCGGGATGCCGAAGCGGTTGGCCGCGGCAATGCGCTGCTGGGTCCGCTGCAGGGACAGGGCGCCCAGTGCCGGGTCCACCGGCGCGGTTCCGAACGGCCTGGTGAGCTGTCCCAGGCCGTCGGGCAGGATCTGGTCGAGGTCCACGTCCGGGTTCATCTCATTCTGGTGCGGCGCTACTTCGCCGCCCTCACTGGAAGCCCCCACCCACACTCCATAGAGCTGCGCGGTCTTCTCCCGCAGTGTCATGGCTGCAATGAGGCTGTCGGCGCGCTCTTGCGGGGTGGAGGCGGTGCTGCGCCAGGGAGCGCTGTGGGTTGTTGTTTCTGTCATGATTACTTTCCGCCAGCGCCCATAAGGCCCTGGACTAGCGCGCGGCGCGCGAAGAGGTAGGCGAGCAGTACCGGCACCATGGAAAGCGTCACGGCCGCCAGGAGTCCGGGGATGTTGATGCCGAACTGTGTCTGGAAGTTGAACAGGCCCAGCGTGACCACACGCGTGGATTCGGACTGGGTCAGGATCAGTGGGAAGAGGAAGCCGTTCCACGCCTGGAGCGCGGAGAACACGGCGATGGTGGACAGGCCACCCTTGGACAGCGGCAGTACCAGGCGCAGGAAGGAACGGGCGGGGGAGGCGCCGTCCATGGCCATGGCCTCATAAAGTTCAGGAGTGATGTCCCGCATGGTGCCGCTGAGGATGATCGTGCAGATGGGGAGTGCGAAAGCAGCCGTCGGGAGGATGACGCCGAGCAGGTTGTCATAGAGGCCCACGGTATTGATCAGGTAGAACACCGGAACGATGACTGCCTGGGCGGGAATCGCCAGGCCAAGCAGGAACAGGCGGAAGATGGCCGTGGCGGCGCGGCTCTCGCTCCGGACAATGGCGTAGCTCAACGGGGGAACCAGGAGCAGCACCAGGCCGACAACCCCGGCGGTAACGATGATGGTGTTCACGAAGTACCGGCCAAAGCCGCTGGTGATGGCATCCACGTAGTTCTGCAGCGTGAAGCTGGTGGGGAACGACAGCGGCCCGTTGTCGCCGAACTCGGCGCGGGTCTGGAAGGTCGCGGACAGCATGACGTACAGCGGAACAGCGACGATGGCCAGCCAGATGAAGGCGCCGATGCCGGCAAGGTAATTCGGACGCGTTTTCATTTAGAGCCCCTCCATGGAACTGCGCATTTTGTCGTATCCGGAAACGCGCACCACCGCGAAGGAGATTGCGGTGGAGATGACGACGAGTACGAGCGCAATTGCGCTGCCGGTGCCGAAATCGAACCGGCGGAACGCTTCCTGGTACATGTGGAAAGCAGTGATGGTGGTGCCGGTTCCCGGTCCGCCGTTGGTCAGGATGAGGACTGTTTCAAAGGTGGTCAGGCCGCCCACCACCATGAGGATCACAGATGTGATGATGCTGTTCTTCAGCTGCGGCAGCGTGATGCTGACGAACTGCCTGACGGTCCCGGCGCCGTCGATGGACGCGGCCTGGTACAGAACCGGGGGGATCTGCCGAGCAGCTCCCTGGTAAATCAGGGTATGGAACGGCGTGAACTGCCACATGCCCACGAAGATCAGTACCGCAATGGCACCGTTCTGGCTGCCCAGGACGTTCCCGTCCCCAAACAGCCAGGACATCTGGCCGGGGATTCCGAAGTTGGGGTCGAGCAGGGCCCGCCACAGGACGGAAATCGCAGCCGAGGACAGGAGCAGGGGAACGAAGTAGATGGCGCTCAGGATGGCGCGGTTTTTTTGATTGCCGGCCGCCCAGACGCCCAGCAGGATGCTCAGCGGAGTCTGGGTGACGATGCCGAGCACAATGAAGAGCAGGCTGAGCCAGAGGCTTTGAAGCATGACCGGGTCTGCGAAGAGGGCTTCCCAGTTCTTCAGCCCCACGAATTTAGGGTCGCCGAGGCCGCTCCACCGGGTGAAGGACAGCACGGCCACCGCGATCAGCGGGACCAGCGCGAAGAGTCCAAAGAAAATGCTGGCAGGAAGGGCCCAGACAAAGCCGGGGCGGCTCGCGGAGGAGCCGCTCCGGCCTGCCGGGCGGCCCTGTTGGGGGCCGCCCGCACGTGCCGGGCGCCTGCGTTTTGCAAGCGTCGTCGTCATGGTTATTTTCCTAGAGGCTCTGCATGGCCTTGATGAAGCCGTCTTCATCGATCTGTCCGCTGAAGAACTGCGAGACGGCGGTAAGGATGGTTACGGTTGCTTCCGGCGGGTACGCCTGGTCCCACGAAAGCTGGAAGGATGGAGCCTCTTTCACCAGGTTGAACTGGTACTTGGCGTATTCAGGATCTGCTGCCTTGTCCAGGAACTTCTCTGTGTTGGTGGTGGTGGGCAGGTTTCCAATGGCTACCTGCTCCTGGACAAACTGGTCCGAGTACATGAGCTTCAGGAAATCGCGGGCTGCTTCCGGGTAGCGCGTGTTCTTGTTGATCGAGTAGAAGTTGTTCGGGTTGCCTACCAGGTTGTTCGCGTCGCCAATCCCGCCCTCGATCTTTGGGAACTCGCTGTAGCCAAGGACGTCGGCCGCGAACGCTGCATTGTTGCTCTGCTGCGTGGAGTACTCCCAGGACCCCATGAGTTCAAAGCCCGCCTTGCCGCTGGCCAGCAGGGCAGGCGCTCCGCCGTCGGTGAACTTCACGGAGTCGAAGTTGGTGCCGAAGGCACCTGCATCAACCAGTTCGCGAAGCATGCCGAGGGCTTTCCGGCTTTCCGGAGATGCCCAGACGCCTGTGTCGCCCTGCAGCGCCTTCTGGAACAGGCCTTCGCCTGCGACGCGGTCGTAGATGTACTCAAACCACATCAGCGTGGGCCACCGGTCGCCGGCACCCAGGGCGATAGGCGTGATGCCCTTGTCCTTGAGGATCTTCACGTCCGCCAGCAGTTCCTCCCAGGTGGCCGGAGGCGCGGCGATTCCCGCGTCGGCGAGGACCTTTGAGTTGTTGAAGAGCATGACGGGCTGTGTTCCGCGCATGGGAACGCCATATGCTTTGCCGTCGATAACCGCTTTTTCGAACACCGAGGGCAGGAAGGCATCCTTCAGTTGGGGATCTTCCTTAACGAAGTCGTCCAAAGGAAGAACCAGGTCGGCATCGACAAAACTCTTAATGCTGCCGCCGCCCCAGTTGAAGAAGATGTCAGGTGCGGTGGGGGTGTCAATGATCGTCTGCAGCTTCGACTGGTACTCTGCGCCCGGGATCTTATCGAGGACCACCTTCACCTGGGAGGTGGCGTTGAAGGCGTCAATCATCTTCTGTTCTACTGTGTTGCCTGCATCGCCGTACATGGCAACGTGGATTTCGTTCTCAGGCCGGCTCGACGCGCCGGACCCGCCAGAGCAACCGGCCATCGTCAGGCCAAGGGCAAGAGCCGCACCGCCGGCAATGCCGCGGGCGACCCATCCGTGCTTGTTCATCTTCGAACGCCTCTCGAAAGTTTCGATATTTTGATCGAAAGTTATGTGATGCCTGCCAGTGTAAGTTGCGTTACACGGAGGGCGCAAGGCGAGACAATCCTCGACGCCAACGTGCCAAACTCCGGCTATGCTGGTCCTCATGTCCAGCCCTGTATCGTCCGACGCGCGCGTTACCCTCGCCCAACTGGCGGAGGAGGCGGGCGTATCGCTGTCCACTATTTCGAAGGTTCTCAACGGACGCTCCGACGTTTCTCGTAAAACACGTTCGAAAGTTGAGGAGCTCCTTGAGGAGCACGGCTATAAGCGGCGAAAGACGTCGGCGTCTAAGTCAGCACTCCTGGAGCTTGTCTTTCATGAGCTCGAAAGTGCCTGGGCGCTGGAGATCATCCGCGGCGTCGAAAATGTCGCGAAGGCAAACGGCTTGAGCGTCATTCTCACTGAGAGCGGCACCAGGCACGCGCCCGGAGCGGATTGGGTGGAGGGCGTGATGGCGCGCCGGCCTGCGGGAGTGGTCCTGGTCTTTTCTGATCTGCCGCAGGAGTACCGGCAACAGCTGGACGCCCGCTCCATTCCCTTCGTTATCATCGATCCCGCAGGCGACCCCGCCCCCGATGTGCCTTCGGTTGGTTCGGCCAACTGGGCCGGCGGCATGATGGCAACGCGCCACCTGATTGAACTTGGCCATACCCGCATTGCCGCCATTTCCGGGCCTGAGGACATGATGTGTTCACTGGCACGGATTGACGGCTACAGTTCCGCTCTGAATACGGCCGGCATTCCCATCGACCGGACCCTGATCCGGTACGGCGACTTCCGGGTGGACGGAGGCCGGAGCAATGCGCTTGAGCTGCTGCAGATGGAGCACCCGCCAACCGCCATTTTCGCCGGCAGTGACCTGCAGGCCCTTGGAGTGCTTGACGCCGCGCGCCAACTGGGGATTCCTGTCCCGGCCAGGCTGTCCATTGTGGGATATGACGATCTCCAGGTGGCCCGCTGGTCCAGCCCGGCGCTGACCACCGTCCACCAGCCGCTGATAGAAATGGCTGAGGAAGCCGCGCGGATGGTCCTGCGCCTGCAGGACGGGGAGCGGCCGAACAACCTGCGCCTCGACCTCGCAACGTCGCTTGTGGTCCGCCAAAGCACTGCCATCTGCCCCGACTGATGGTCGGGGCACCACCTTCCTGAAAGGAATGCCATGTCATCCATTGCCGGGCCCAACGGAGAGCTGACCGTCCTCCGGGCGGGAGACTACGAGGCAACTGTCGCCAGCGTCGGAGCGGGACTGGTGAGTCTCTCCTTCCGGGGCCATGACATTATCCTGCCCTTCCCGGCGGATGAACTGCCCCCGGCGTATGCAGGGAAGGTGCTTATGCCGTGGCCCAACCGGGTTGCCTCCGGCGCCTACAGCTTTAACGGGCAGCGTTACGAGCTGCCGGTGAACGAGGCAGCCACCGGCAGTGCCCTGCATGGGCTTGCGCTGTGGAGCGGATGGCAGGTGGAGCGGCGCGGGGATTCTGAGGTGGTGCTCACGCATTTGCTGCACGGAGAGCCGGGTTATCCGTTCCAGCTCGCGCTCTCGGCCCGTTACGCACTGGATGCAGACACCGGGTTGCATGTAGAGCTCGGTGCCATGAACTGTGGCACCGCGGAGGCGCCTTACGGCACTGGCTCCCACCCCTACATCACCGTGGGTGGTGAGGACATCTCCACCTGTGAATTGAGTTTCCGGGCCGGCAAGGTTCTCCAGACAGACGAAAAGCTTCAGCCCACTGAGCTCCTGGAAACTCCGGATACGGACTTCGACTTCTCGCAGCCCCGGGTACTGGCGGGGCAGTCGCTCGATCACGCTTTCACGGACTTGCCGGCGGGCAGATGGGACGTCACCCTGCGCAACCCCGCCCTCGAGCTTTCGGCAGTCGTGGAATCCACGGGTACCCAGGCGCCATGGATGCAGCTCTACTCCGGAGAGCTGCGCGGCCGGAGGGGGCTCGCTGTTGAGCCCATGACCTGCCCGCCGGATGCCTTTAATTCAGGCCAGGACCTGGTTGTCCTCAAACCCGGCGGGTCGCACTCCCTCACCTACCGCATCCACGCCGTGCAGGGCTAGCAGCAGGAGGCAGTAAAGCGGCCCGGAACCAGTTCAAAACTGGTTCCGGGCCGCTTTGTCAGTATTCGGGGAAGTTTGTTACTGCTGGTAGGCGGGGTGGTGGACGTCGCGCTGCTCTCCACCCGGGGTTGCCTTGAGGAGGGTGGACTGCAGCGCGTAGTACGACGGCTTGCGGGTGTAGTCCTCCCACATCACGGTTGCCTCGCCCTCCTGGGCGAAGAAGACGGGAACCCAGGAGTACTTGTCGTTGAAGCCCCAGATAGTGAAGGACTTGCAGTCCTCCACATTCAGGCAAGCTTCGAGGGCCCGCTGGTAGTAGGTGGCCTGTTTCTCCAGTTGTGCCGCGGTGGGCTTGGTTCCTGCCGGGACGTCCATCCGTACGTCGATCTCGGTGATGGACGTTTCCAGTCCCAGATCGTCGAAACGCTGGAGGTTGGCCTGCAGGTCTCCGGGGAAGCCGTACCGTGTGCTGAGGTGTCCCTGCACTGCGAAGCCGTCCACCTGGACGCCCTCGGCCTGGAGCTTCGGAATGAGCGCCAGGTACGCGTTGCTTTTCGCGTTGACGCTTTCCACTCCGTAGTCGTTGAAGAAGAGCTTGGCGTTCGGGTCTGCTTCGTGGGCCCAGCGGAAGGCATCAGCGATGATCTCCGGCCCGAGTTCGCGGATCCAGATGTTGTCTGTGGTCCTGAGGGTGCCGTCGCCGTTGAAGATTTCGTTGGCGACGTCCCACTGCTGGATCTTGCCCGCGTAACGGCCAACAACGGTGGTGATGTGGTCCTTCAGGATGGACCGGAGTTCTTCCTTGTTGAAGCCCCCGTTCTCCAACCAGGCCGGGTTCTGGCTGTGCCAGAACAGGGTGTGGCCGCGAACCACCTGGCCGTGCTGCTGTGCGAACTCAACGATGGCATCCATCTCGGCGAACCGGTACTGGTCCCGCTGGGGGTGGATGAATTCCCACTTCGCCTGGTTTTCCGGTGAGACGGAACTGAACTCCGCGGCCAGGACCTCCCGGTACTGCTGGTCATAGGTGAAGGGGTTGGGGTAGGGCATGGTTTCGTGGTGGCCGCCGCCGGCAACTGCGGTGCCTATCTTGACGTCCTTTGGTGCGGCCCAGCGCAGGGTGTCCTGTTTTGCAAGGCCAGGTGGCTGCGAGTGGTCATTCGCGTCTGCGAATGCCGGCAGTGCCGTGGGAAGGACAAACGTCGACGCCAGGACGGTGGCGGCGACAAGTTTGGCAACCTTCATTGAGAGCTCTCCTTTGAGGTACGAGTAATCGGCCGATAAGCCAGACCGAACCGCTTCCGGAACTTTCCGGAAGGCAGTCGTTGTAGATTAGGAAGATTCCGGAGCATGCGTCAAGGGTTTCGGTAAAAGTTTCGCTCCGGGGCCGAGCGTGAGAGCGTAAACTTGCAGCGAAACCAGGAGGAATGCGTGCACGAGGCCCAGCGTCCGGCAATCACAATTTCGGCAATTGCCGCCGAAGCGGGTGTGTCGGTGCCCACCGTGTCACGCGTGCTTAACGGCCGCGGTGACGTTTCCCCCCGGACCCGGGAGCGGGTGGAAACCCTGCTACGGGACCATGGCTACCAGCGGCGCGGCGCCCGTCCCTCTGTAAGGTCGGGGCTCATCGACCTCGTTTTCAATGACCTGGACAGCCCCTGGGCTGTGGAAATCATCCGCGGCGTGGAGGAAGCTGCCAATGAAGCCGGCGCTTCCACTGTGGTCTCGGCTATCCACCGGAGCGCAAATCCAACGTCCACCCGGCAGTGGCTTGACAATGTCAGCGCCAGGGCCAGTGATGGCGCCATCCTCGTCACCACGGACCTGGATTCCTTCCTGCGGGCCGAACTGCAGCGGCTGGACGTGCCCGCCGTCGTAATCGACCCCGCAGGCGTGCCGGAGCTGGACGTTCCCACCATTGGCGCCACCAACTGGACCGGTGCCGTGGGGGCGACGGAGCATCTCACCGGCCTCGGCCACCGGCGGATCGGTTTCGTTGCCGGGGTGCCCGGCCTGTGGTGCAGCAGGGCACGTTTGGACGGCTATCGCGCAGGCCTTGATGCGGCCGGCATTCCTTTCGATCCAGAGCTGGTGGTTGAGGGCGACTTCGACTACGAGTCGGGGTTCCGCGCCGGTTCCGCCCTGCTGGAGCTGCCCGCGCCGGTCACTGCTGTCTTCGCCGCCAGTGACCAGATGGCCCTGGGAGTGTATGAAGCTGTGCGCAAGAAAGGCCTGCGCGTGCCCGAGGACATCAGCGTTCTGGGTTTTGACGACCTTCCGGAGGCCCGCTGGGCATCTCCTCCGCTGACCACCGTCCGGCAGCCGCTCGCCGAGATGGGCAAGCTCGCCGCGCGCACTGTGCTTCGGATGCTGCAGGGCGAGGGCGTCGCAAGCCCCCGCGTGGAACTGGCCACCAGGCTCGTCGTCAGGGAGAGCACGGCAGCCCCCCGTCAGGCCTGATCCAGCCGTTCCACACCCTTGACGCGGCATCGCGCACAAGCCTACGCTGAAGCGCATTCCGGAAAGTACCGGAAATTTTCCGCGACTACAGCGAGGTGGCCATGAATTTCCCATTCCAACGCTCTGCAGTTTTTCGCATGGCGGCATTGCCGGTCTCTGCCACCGTGCTGGCATTGGGCGCGGTCATCCCGGCTGTCCTTGCCGGCGCTGCACCCGCCTTGGCGGACCAGACAACCACCGCCATTGTGGATTCCACCCGGCACGAGGGCAAATACGTGAGCCTGACGTTTGACGACGGCCCTGACCCCGTCAACACGCCCAAATTGCTGGCCGTTCTTGAGAAGCACCACGTTAAGGCAACCTTCTGCCTCTGGGGGGACCACGTAAAGCAGTATCCGGAGATCGTTCGGCAAATCGCGGACGCGGGACACATGTTGTGCAACCACACCATGCACCACGATGACATGGGAGCCTGGAGCGCCGAGGCCATCAGGGCTGATCTTGAAGAGACCAGTGGCGCTATCCGCCAAGCGGTTCCGGAGGCCGAGATCAACTACTTCCGGGCGCCTTACGGAAGCTGGGGCCAGACTCCGCAGGTGGCTGCAGACATGGGGATGCAGCCTCTGGGGTGGGCCACGGCCATCGGAGACTGGGAACCGCCGGGAACGGCCGAGCTGGTCCGGCGGCTGAAAGAAGGCATTACGCCCGGAGGTGTTGTGTTGATGCACGACGGCGGCGGGGACAGGACCCAGACCGTTGAGGCAGTGGACCAGATCATTCCCGAACTGCGGTCCGACGGGTGGCGCTTCGACAAGCCCGCCCGACGGGGCTGACTTTTCACGCCGGCAGCAGCCGCTCTTGACCTTCGAACACTCATCCTCATATAGTTCAAAGCATAAACTAATTGGCCGCAGGCCATCACGAATCCCATTGCAAGGATGCATCATGACTCTTTCCCCCACCCCCGCCGACAAGTTCACCTTCGGTCTTTGGACTGTTGGCTGGACCGGTGCTGACCCGTTCGGCGTCGCCACCCGTCCCGCCTTGGACCCGGTGGAGGCCGTGCACCGCCTGGCCGAGCTGGGCGCTTATGGCATCACCTTCCACGACAATGACCTGGTCCCGTTTGATGCCACCGCTTCGGAGCGGGACCTGATCCTGAAGAACTTCAAGGCAGCCCTGGCCGAGACCGGCCTGAAGGTCCCCATGGTGACCACCAACCTGTTCAGCCACCCGGTCTTCAAGGACGGCGGGTTCACCTCCAACGACCGCTCCATCCGCCGCTTCGCCCTGTCCAAGGTGCTGCGCAACATCGATTCCGCCGCAGAGTTCGGCGCCGAGACGTTCGTGATGTGGGGCGGCCGCGAAGGCAGCGAATACGACGGCTCCAAGGACCTCGCCGCCGCGCTGGACCGGATGAAGGAAGGCGTGGACACCGCAGCGGCCTACATCAAGGACAAGGGCTACAACCTGCGCATCGCCCTGGAGCCCAAGCCCAACGAACCCCGCGGCGACATCTTCCTGCCCACCGTCGGCCACGGCCTGGCGTTCATCGCCCAGCTTGAGCACGGCGACATCGTGGGCCTGAACCCCGAAACCGGGCACGAGCAGATGGCCGGGCTGAACTTCACCCACGGCATCGCCCAGGCCCTCTGGTCCGGCAAGCTCTTCCACATCGATCTCAACGGCCAGCGCGGCATCAAGTACGACCAGGACCTGGTCTTCGGCCACGGCGACCTGACCAGCGCGTTCTTCACCGTGGACCTGCTCGAAAACGGCTTCCCCAACGGCGGCCCCCGCTACGAAGGCCCCCGCCACTTCGACTACAAACCCTCCCGCACCGACGGCTACGACGGCGTCTGGGAATCAGCCAAAGCCAACATGGCCACCTACCTGCTCCTGAAGGAACGCGCCCTGGCCTTCCGCGCCGACCCCGAAGTCCAGGCCGCCCTCGCAGCCTCCGGCGTCGGCGAACTCGGTGAACCCACCCTCGCCGCCGGTGAAAGCACCGCGGACCTGCTCGCAGACACCACCGCCTTCGAGAACTTCGACGCCGACAAGGCCGCCGAACGCTCCTTCGCGTTCGTCCGCCTCAACCAGCTCGCCATCGAACACCTCCTCAACGCCCGCTGACAGGAGAAATTCCTTCGCCCTGTGCCTGTGGGCCTGGACGCATAAACGGGAATCCGGATCGACCCTGGTCGACCCGGATTCCCGTTTTGTGTGCGCGGATTAAAAGGCTCCCGCCGCAGAGTATGATTATCCCGCCGACCAACAAACGAGGTCCTCGCCCCCCGGGCTCGAGTCAACGGTTTGTCCGGCAAAGCCTGATCCAACCAGCTGATCCAGCCCTGGACTCCGGCAAAAAACCAAACCTCCGCATAACCCTCGTCAACACCCCTGCCCGGCTTCTCCCTGCCGTGCACCACTCCTGAAAGGACACCATGGAACTGCTGTGGGAAATCGCCGGCTGGGCCGGCGCGGTTGCGATCCTCAGTGCCTACCTCTCCGTTTCCATGGGCTGGCTGAAGGCCGGCAAGGGCTTCCAGACCGCAAACCTGCTCGGCGCCGTCGCCTTCATCATCAACGGAACAGTCCACGGGGCCTGGCCTTCCGTGGTGACAAATGTCGCCTGGTTCCTCATCTCCGCCATCGCGCTTTTCCGCATGCGCTCGGCCGCTCCCCAGCCGGTGGTGCCGGCTGAGGAGCCGCAGGTTCAATTCCCCGGCGTTCCGGACACCACCGGCCAGCTCGCCGTTGTTGAGGTCCTCACCGGTTCTGTTCACGGTGAGGCGGACGGGCACCGCCTGCCCACGGAATGCACGACGGCGGTCAGGCCGGCTGGGGTGCCCTGCTGACCTCGGCGCCGGCTGCCTCCGCCGCGTGCAGCTGCGCCTGGCGTCCCAGCCAGTGTGCGCTTTCCTTGGGCGTCCGTTCCTGGGTTACCCGGTCCACAGCGATGAGGCCAAACTTCGGTACGTAGCCGAACACCCATTCGTAGTTGTCGAAAGCCGTCCAGGCGATGTAGCCGCGGACGTCGATGCCGTCCGCCAGGCAGGAGGCCACACAGTCCACGGCGGCGCGGAGGTACTCCACCCGCTGGGTGTCGTCCTCGGTGGACAGCCCGTTTTCGGTGACGATCACCGGGATGCCGGCGATCCGGTGGGCTTCCCGGATGGTCGCCTCGAGGGCCTGCGGGTAGATCTCCTCGCCCATCTGGTTAGTCACCGCATCTTCCGCAGCAGGGGCGTGCCCGTTCGGGCCGTAGACGGTGCGGCCGTAGGTCTGGATCCCCACAAAGTCGTCTCCGCGGGAGGCCGCCAGGAAGCGCTCGTTGACGTCGCGCCGCACCTGGTCGGCGAGTTCCTCGCCGCCGTCGATGGACTGGATGTCCGAGTTGGCGAGCGTCCAGCCCACCAGGAGTTCCGGCCGGTGTGCCTTGATGGCAGCGGTGCCCGCGCGGTGCGCCGCCAGCTTTACCTCGTACGCGGCCTCCGTGGAGCAGAACTGGAACGGGGCCACTGTGCTGGCATCCACGCCCAGCCGCTCGGCGGCTGCGGCCCACACCGGAACCGAACCACGGTTCTCCGGCGCCTCACCGCCGATGCCGAAGGACTCCAGCAGCCACGGCAGGTTGGGTTCGTTCAAGGTGCAGGCAACGCCGATGAGGTCGCCCAGGTGAGCCATCACCCGGTCGCAGTAGCGGCCAAAGAGTTCAGCCGTGCGGGACCCTTCCCAGCCGCCGACGGCGAGGAGCCAGCGCGGGGACGTGAAGTGGTGGAACGTGACCACGGGGGTGAGGCCGTGCTCGTGGCAGGCCTCCAGCATGCGTCGGTAGTGGTCCAGCTCCGCCTGGGAGAACAGTCCCTCTTCCGGCTCGATGCGGGCCCACTCGATGGAAAAGCGGTAGCTGGTGAACCCCAAACCGGCGATCAGGGCGATGTCCTCGCGGTAGCGGTGATAGTGGTCCACGGCATCCCCGGACGGCTCGGAGAACATGCTGCCCGGGAGGTGTTCCAGGAACCAGGTGTCACTGTTGACGTTGTTCCCCTCCACCTGGTGGCCGGCGCTGGCGACGCCCCAGAGGAAATCCTGCGGGAATGCTGATTCGGTGGTCATGTGGGTTCCTTTCGTTCAGCGCCTGAAAACAGCGCACGGGGCCTCTCTGCCCTGGCTTCCAATCCTTTCCTGCCGCGTGACCGGGGCCACAATACTTTTTCAATGAATGACATTCTCATGTGAGCGGCCAAGGCGTCCGGCTGATGCTGGTGGGGAGCCGGCGAGCAGCCAGCCCCAAGACATTCCTCCGTTACACATCAGAATGCAAAGGCGCACTACATGAAACTCCTGAACTCCACCGCCCGTGCGAGCTCCGCCGTTCTGGCCGGAGCACTCCTGCTGGGATCGCTGACCGCGTGCGGCGGCGGCTCCAGCCAGGCCACCGCCAAAGCGGACACCAGCTCCCTGACCCTCGCCATCGACAGCGACTCGGCATCGTTCGGCTTTGACCCGTTGCGCGTCTCCGCTGCACAGCGGCAGTTCTTCGAGGGCCTCTACGAGAGCCTGATGACGCTGCAGCCGGACGGTACGGCAGGTCCGGGCCTGGCCAAGGAGTTCAGCTACAACGCCGACAACACCGTCCTGACGCTCACGCTGAAGGAGGGTGTGACGTTCACCGACGGGTCCAAGCTCGACGCCGAATTGGTCAAGGCGAACCTGGACCGCCGCTCCGATCCCGCACTCAGCGCCTATTCCGCCGTCGCCAAGGGCGGTGCCCAGGAGATCGCTTCCGTGGATGTCGTCAGCCCCACCCAGGTGGCCCTGACGTTTGCCAAGGCGCAGCCCGGGTTCGAGAAGAACCTGGCCTCCACTACCGGCATGATTGTCGGCAAGAACGGCGTCACGGACACCGCAAGCCTCGCCGCCACCCCGGACGGCTCAGGCCCCTACACGCTGGATCCTTCCACTGTGAAGGGCAACAAGTACGTCCTGGTGAAGAACGAGAAGAGCCCGGAGGCGCCGAAGTACGCCTTCAACAAGGTCATCTTCAGCGTGGTCCTTGACCCGCAGGCACGGGCCAACGCCCTGGTGTCCGGCCAGGCAGACGTCGCCATGCTGACCTCGAACACCGTTGACTTCGCCAAGTCCAAGGGCGTGGGGGTCACCCAGATCGGCGGCACCGTCAACACCATGATCTCCTTCGACAAGATCGGCAAGACCGCCCCGGCGTTCGCTGAGGAGAAGGTCCGCCAGGCCATCCAGTACGCGATCAACCGCCAGGCCCTGGTGGACGCGCTCCACAAGGGTGACATCCCTGCCTGGAACGCCCTGCCCAAGGACTCCGCAGGCTTCAGCAAGGACATTGAGACCAAGTTCGCCTACAACCCGGACAAGGCCAAGAGCCTGCTGGCC
Source organism: Pseudarthrobacter siccitolerans (assembly GCF_030823375.1). Classification (NCBI taxonomy): domain Bacteria; kingdom Bacillati; phylum Actinomycetota; class Actinomycetes; order Micrococcales; family Micrococcaceae; genus Pseudarthrobacter; species Pseudarthrobacter siccitolerans. The sequence continues at coordinate 2,796,600 of NZ_JAUSXB010000001.1, forward strand.
GAAGCCGGATACCCGAACGGCTTCGACTTCACCATCATCGCCGGTGCCCAGACCCAGACGGACCTGCAGGCCGTCCAGAAGGACCTCGCCGCCGTCGGAATCACCATGAACGTGAAGATGGCCGCCTCCACTGACGAGGCCTTCGCCGCCGTCGCCACTACACCCCTGGGTTACGCGCCGCTGAACTGGGACAACCCCGTCGGCGTGATGTACGGAGCCATCCTCAACGGCTTCACCAACGTGCAGAAGGCCACCGATGAGCAGCTCAGCGCCGCCACCGGCGAGCTCGCAGCCGCCAAGGATGACGCCGCCGCCAAGGCCGCGGCCACCAAGCTGAACACCCGGCTGGTGGAATCCGGCTGGATGATCCCGCTGTACGAGGCCCTCACCAACCAGGGCTACAACACCAAGAAGGTGGCACCGGTGGAGTTCGCCGGCACCAACGCCTACCCGCTCCTCTCGTCCTACAAGCCGGCCAGCTAATACCCGCACCTGCCGGGCGGTCCCTCCTCGCCGAACGGGAGGGGCCGTTCGGCAAGGGCCTGACCGATGGAGGTCACCATGGCACTATTCATCACCAAGCGCCTGCTGATGGCGCTGGCCACCGTGCTGGTGGTTGCAGTGCTGGCATTCATGCTGGTGCACGCAATGCCCGGCAGCCCGGGCGCCGTGTCCCTCGGGGCCGGCGCCTCCCAGGAAGCCATCGACGAAGTCAACCGGCGCCTTGGCTGGTCGGATCCCCTAGTGGTCCAGTTCTTCACCTGGCTCGGCTCAGCAGTCCAGGGTGACCTCGGTATTTCACTGATCGACGGCCGGTCCGTCAGCGCGGACCTGGCCAGCAGGCTTCCCGTCACCGCCTCCCTTGCCGCCGGAGCCACTTTTCTCAGCGGGATCCTCGGCATCGCGCTGGGCGTGACCGCCGCGGTCCGGGGCGGCATCGTGGACCGCATCATCGGCGGCGTCGCCGGCATGGCCGTGGCCCTGCCGGCCTTCTGGATCGGCATCATCTTCGTCTACCTGCTGGCCGTCCAGTCCTCCGTCTTCCCGGCCACCGGCTACGTTCCCTTCGAGGTTTCCCCGCAGGACTGGGCACTGTCCCTGGCGCTGCCGGTGATCACCCTGGCCGTGGGCGGCGGGGCGTTCATCGCCCGCCAGACCAGGGCTTCCATGCTCGAGGCGCTCCAGCAGGAACACATCCGAACCCTCCGGGCCACCGCCACCCCCACCTGGAAAATCCTCTACGTCCACGCCCTGCGTTACGCCAGCCTCCCCATCGTGGCCGCCATCGCACTGCAGTTCATCCAGCTTTTCGGCGGCTCCGTCATCGCCGAGCAACTGTTCGCCATGCCGGGCCTGGGCCAGGCCGTCCAGAACTCCGTCAGCACCCATGACGCCCCGTCCGTCCAGGGCGTGGTGGTGATCGCCACGGTGGTGGTGGTCGCCGTGAACCTGGTGCTGGAACTCGCCACCAAGTTCCTCGACCCGAAGTTGCGTGCCTCATGATCCCCAACGTTGCCCCCGCACCTGCAGACTCCGCGGAGCCGACGGCGGCTGCCGTCCTTCCCAGGGCCCCGCGCCAAAGTGCCGCAAAGAAATTCTCCGGCAGCAAGCTGTTCGCCTCACCGGCGAGCATCGCCGGCGTGATTTGGCTGGCCGCGCTTGTGGTTGCCTCGCTCACCGCACCGCTGTGGCTGCCCTTCAAGACAGAGGACCAGGACTTCACCGCCGTCCTGTCCGGACCCACCTCCGCACACTGGCTCGGCACCGACGAACTGGGCCGGGACCTCCTGAGCCGCATCTTCGCCTCGGCAGCCGGCACCCTGGGGACGTCCATGATCACGGTGATTGTCGCCGTCGGCCTCGGAACCCTCCTGGCCATGCTGGCAGCAGCCGGCGGTGAACGCGTGGAAAACGTCATCAGCCGCGCCACCGAAATCGTGATGTCCCTGCCCGGCACGGTGATCATCCTGGCCGTGATCGGTGCCGTGGGAACCAACATCCCGATGATCATGGGGATCCTGGGCGTGCTGATCTCTGCGGGCATCTACCGCGTGATGCTGGGCCAGGCGAAGTCCCTGCAGTCCCAGCTCTACGTGGACGCCGCCAAGGTGGACGGCATGGGCACGGCCGGCATCAGCTTCCGCCATGTGCTGCCCGGCCTGACCAACACGATCGTGGTCCAGGCGGCCCTGATCTTCGCCGTCGGCATGCTCATCCAGGCCGGTTTGGCGTTCATCGGCTTCGGCCCGCCGATCCCGCAGCCCAGCTGGGGCGGCATGATCCAGGGCGCCTCGCAGCACGTCTACGACGCCCCCTGGCTGATGGTTCCCACCGGTGCTGTACTGGCCCTGACAGTCCTGGCCGCCAATGCCATCGGCAACGCCCTCGGCAAGTCACCGAATGCCACCGCCTCACACCTGCCCTCCGCCGCAGCCCGGCGGCAGCGGGCGAAAGCCGTCGCCGCAATCGCCGCGGCCGCGCAGGCTCCCAAGGACGCCGCGCAGGACACACTGAGCGTCCGCAACCTCTCCGTTGGGGTGGACTCTGTTGGTGCGGGCAAGGGGGTCCGCCTGGTCACGGACGTTTCCTTCGACGTCGAACCCGGCACCGTCCTGGGCCTGGTGGGCGAATCCGGCTGCGGCAAGACCATGACCGCGCTGTCCCTCCTGGGTCTGCTGCCCTCCGGAGTGTCCGTGACCGGCGGCCAGATCCACTGGAACGGCAAGAACCTGGCTGCGGCCACGGACAAGGACATGGAAGGCATCCGCGGACGCGGGATCGCCCTCATCTCGCAGGAACCCATGCGGGCACTGGACCCCATGTTCACCGTGGGTTACCAGCTCACGGCCACCATCCGGCGGCTCCGCGGGACGGGCAGGGCCGAAACAAAGGCCGAAGCCCTCGGCCTGCTGGAAAAAGTGGGCATCGTGGACGCCGCGCGCATCCTGAAAACCTACCCCCACCAGATCAGCGGCGGCATGGCCCAGCGCGTGGCCATCGCCCTGGCACTCGCCGGCCGACCCCGCCTCCTGGTGGCAGACGAACCCACCACCGCGCTGGACGTCACCGTCCAGGCCGAGATCCTTTCCCTGCTGCGCAGCCTGGTGAAGGACACCGGAATGTCCGTAGTGATGGTCACCCACGACCTTGGCGTGGTGGCCGACCTCTGCGACCAGGTGGCCGTGATGTACGCCGGCGAAGTAGTGGAGAACGGCCGGACGGACAGCATCCTGGACAACCCGCGCCACCCCTACACCCTGGCCCTGCTGGCAGCGGATCCGCACGCCAACCATGCTGCGGACATGCCGGAGCGCCTCGCCACCATCAGCGGCCAGGTTCCCCAGCCCAAGGACTGGCCCAGCACCTGCCGGTTCGCCGCACGCTGCCAGTTCGCCGGGTCCGCCTGCCTCGTGCCCATCCCGCTGCTTCCCTCCGGTACCGGCGACGGCGTGGTGCGCTGCGTCAAAGCGGACGAACTCGCCGTCGAAGGCCTGGACTGGGTGGCCACCGACATACCCAGCCACCACATTCTGAACCTGTCCGAAGCCCCGGCTGTTGCAACCCGAACTGTTGAAAAGGATCCAGCATGAGCACCGCAACCTCGGTCCGCCCGGAAGCACCGCTGCCCGCTGCCGCCCAGCCTCTGCTGGAAGTCAAGGACCTGGTGGTCCGGTACGGACGTGGCCGCAAGGCAGTCGCCGCACCCGCCGCCGTCGACGGTGTCAGCTTCAGCATTGCCCCCGGGGAAACCGTGGGCCTGGTAGGGGAGTCCGGTTCCGGCAAGTCGACCATCGGCAAGGCGATCCTGGGCCTGCAGAAGGTCTCCGGCGGGTCCATCACCTACCAGGGCAAGGACATCACCTCGGCCGGCGCATCGCAGCGCAGGGCGTTGGGCGGGGAACTGCGGGCCGTTTTCCAGGACCCCAACTCCTCGCTGAACCCCCGCAACACCGTGGGCTCCTCGCTGGCAGAACCGCTCCGGCTCCGCGGCGTGAACGCGGCCGAGGCCCGGCAGCGCGCCGAGGACATGCTGGAACGCGTGGGCCTGCCGCGGGAAGCCGTTGACCGGTACCCCAGCCAGTTCTCCGGCGGCCAGCGCCAGCGCATCTCGGTTGCCCGCGCCCTCATCTGCGACCCCAACCTGGTGGTCTGCGACGAAGCCGTGAGCGCACTGGACCTCTCAACGCAGGCCCAGGTCCTGAACCTCCTGGCCGACCTGCGGGACGAGCGCGGCCTGGGCTACCTGTTCATCGCCCACGACATCGCGGTGGTCCAGTTCCTGGCCCAGCGCGTGGTGGTCCTTTATCGTGGGCAGGTAATGGAAAGCGGACCCGCCGCCGCGGTCACCGAGAACCCCAAGCATCCGTTTACCCAGGCCCTCGTGGCCGCGTCACCCGTGCCGCGCCCCGCGGAGCAGGCCGCGCGCCGGCAGGCCCGCGAGTCGCTCGGCGTACGCACGGGCGCGGCCGCCGTGCCCGAGCCCGGCGGCTGCCCCTTCCGGCTGCGCTGCCCGTTGGCGACGGATCTCTGCGCCGCCGAACGCCCGGCCCTTCGCACAGTGGGCGGTTCCGACGTCGCCTGCCACTACGCCTCCTGACCACCTTTCCTTAAGCAACTTTCCTTCCGCCACCCCGTGGCGGCCAGCAGAACGGAACACCACCACATGCCAACGGCACCCTGGCAAGCAGCCATGATCACCCCCAATGAAGACTTCGACGGCGCCCCGCTTCTGCGCAAGGAGTTCCAGCTGGCGAAGGGACATGGCGCCGTTACCAAGGCGACGCTGCGGGCCACGGCCTACGGCGTTTACGAGGCCCTGATCAACGGGGTACCGGTAGGCGAGGACGTGCTGAGCCCGGGCTGGAGCTCGTACGAGTGGCGGCTCCGCTACCGCAGCTACGACGTCACGGCGCTGGTGCAGCCGGCCACGGTCATCGGAGTGTCCCTGGGCAACGGCTGGTACCGCGGGCGCCTCGCCTGGCACGGCATGTCCGGGCTGTACGGCGACAAGCTGGGCTTCTTCGGGCAGCTGGATGTTGAGTTCGAAGACGGATATGTCCAGTCCGTGGCCTCGGATTCCTCCTGGCACTCCGGCCCGTCGGCTACCACTGCCAACGACCTCTACGACGGCCAGACCATTGACGCGCGCCGGAACCAGCGCGGCTGGGCCGAGCCGGACTTCGACGCCGGTACGTCTGCCGGGTGGGCCGGCGTGCACACGCTCGAGTTCGACGTCGACCGGCTGGCCGAGCCGGTGGGCCCGCCCGTGGTGCGCACCGACGTCGTCAAACCCCAGCAAGTCTTCACCTCGCCCAGCGGCAAGACCCTCGTGGACTTCGGCCAGAACCTGGTGGGCTGGCTTCGGTTCACCGTCCAGGGCGAGGCCGGGCATGCCATCACGGTCCGCCACGCCGAAGTGCTGGAGGACGGCGAGCTGGGCGTCCGCCCGCTCCGCTCCGCCAAGGCCACGGACACGTTTATCCTCTCCGGCGGCGAGGACTTCTTTGAGCCCACCAAGACGTTCCACGGCTTCCGCTACGCCGAGGTTTCCGGCTGGCCCGGCACGCTGACCGGGGACTCGCTGGAGGCGGTGGTGGTCCACTCCGAACTGGAGCGCACCGGCACCTTCGAGTGCTCCAACGAACTCGTAAACCAGTTGCACCGCAACACCGTCTGGGGCCTCCGGGGCAACTTCCTGGACCTGCCCACGGACTGCCCCCAGCGTGATGAGCGGCTCGGCTGGACCGGCGACATCGGCGTTTTCGCGCCCACCGCGGCGTTCCTCTACGACGTCAAGGGCTTCCTGCAGGACTGGCTCCTGGACCTGGCTGCCGAGCAGAAAGCAGCCGACGGCCTGGTTCCCATCACCGTCCCTGACGCCCTCAAGTATTGCCCGCAGCCGGCCGAGTTCCCGTCACCGGAATCGTCAGCGCTCTGGAGCGAAGCGTCCGTCTGGGTGCCGTGGGCGCTGTGGGAGGCCTACGGTGATGACACCGTGCTGAAGAACCAGTATGAATCGATGACTTCTCATACCCGACGGGTGGAAGGCCTGCTGTCTCCCACCGGTCTTTGGGACCAGGGCTTCCAGTTCGGTGACTGGCTGGACCCGGATGCCGATCCGGACAAGCCGTGGGATGCGAAGGCGGACACCGGCGTGGTGGCCACCACGTGCATGTACCGCACCGCCTCCATTACCGCCAAAACCGCGCGGCTGCTGGGACACCAGGAGGACGCCGAGTACTTCGAGCAGCTGGCGGCACGGGTCCAGGCCTCGTTCCTGGAGCACTATGTTGCCGCCGACGGCACCATCCATAGCGACTGCACCACCGTCTACGCGCTGGCGATTGCCTTCGGCATCCTTCCCGGCGCCGAGCATGTTGACTTCGCCGGGGAACGTCTCGCCGAGCTGGTCCGGAAGAACAACTACCGCGTGTCCACCGGTTTCGCCGGCACCCCCTTCATCACCGGCGCGCTGACGGACACCGGCCACAGCGCGGAGGCGTACAGGCTGCTGCTGGAACAGGGCTGCCCGTCGTGGCTGTACCCGGTGACCATGGGCGCCACCACCGTGTGGGAGCGCTGGGACTCCATGCTTCCGGACGGCACCATCAACCCGGGCGAGATGACCAGCTTCAACCACTACGCGCTGGGCGCCGTGGCCGACTGGATGCACAAGGGAATCGGCGGCATCAGCCCGCTCGCCCCGGGGTACAGCAAGGTCCGGATTGCGCCGGTCCCGGGCGAAGGCATCGACTGGGCCAGGACGTCCCTGAAAACGCCGCACGGAACCATCCGCGTGGAATGGAAGCACGACGACGGTGAGTTCCACCTCGAGGTGACGGTACCTGGGGGAGTGGAGGCCGACGTCGTCCTTCCGGGCGGCGGGCAGCACACCGTCGGCGGCGGCACGCATAGCTTCACCGCGGCTGTCGCGCTCGCCGTCCCGGCGGGGTTGTAGGCGCTGTGGCAGCTGTGGCTAATACAGCCGGAGAGCTACTCGTGGTGGATAACGACTTCGGTGGCGATCCTGACGGCCTCGTGTCCCTCGCACATATCCTCTTGCGTTCCGGCCCGGGTATGACCGTCCTGGTGACGACGTCTCCTCTGGATCCGGGACTGGCCGAAGCCGCCGGCGCAGACCCTGCAACCACGGCCGGCCGTGGCGCAGATCTTGCCGAGCAACTCCTGGAGTTAATGCGGATCAGCGGTGTAAGGGTGATCACGGGTGCGGAGGCCACCGGGATCACGCCCGAGCAGGTGAGTCCGGCGGCACGCGCCATCACTGAGGAGTCCTCACGCTTCGAGCGGACCACAATTCTCTGTGGAGGACCACTGACTAACATCGCTGCCGCGCTGCGGCTTGACCCGCCACTCGCTCGCAGGGCGATGCTGGTGTGGGTGGGGGGAACGCTGGCTGAAGCGGACCGCGGAGAGTACAACTCCGACACTGACCTGGAAGCTGCAAGGGAGGTCGTGGCGTCAGGGATGCCCCTTGTGAGAATCCCCTCGGAGGAGTACTCGCGCATGACCATTCCGGTGCATGCAGTGAAGAATGAGCTTGCAGCCGAGTCGGCAGTCGGTTCCTGGCTGGCGGAGCGCCTGCTCGACGTTCCGCCCTTCGTGCAGCTGGGCGCAACGTTGACGCTTGGTGACAGCGTTCTGGTGGCGTTTCTGCCAGGCGTCGATGCGCTTGCCAGGCAGGTTGCCCCGGGAACAGTAGTTCACAACCAGGTGGACGGCGCCGCGCTGTGGGACGATCTGATGCGCCAGCTTGTGGCGCAAGGTAGTTAGCCAGTTCGTTCAGCGGGTACGGTGGATTTCCACCTCTGGATCGCTTTGTTTCCGCGTGGTAATTTGACCCTCTTACGTCGCTTACAGGGAGCGATCCAGGAGGAGGGCCAGCTCATGAGTGATACCAATTCCGCCGGAACGAACGTGGACGTCGTGGACATCCTGACCAGCGATCACCAGGACATGATTGCGCTGATCGGGCAGATTAAGGGTGCGTCCGAGGACAGCCAGCGCAGGGACCTGGCGGACACCCTGATCGCGGAGGTGATGCGCCATGCCGTCGCCGAGGAAATGTACGTGTACCCCGCCATTGAGGACCACGTGCCCAACGGCAAGGACGAAGTTGAACATGACAAAAAGGAGCACGACGAGATCGTCAAGCTGATGAAACGGCTGGAAAAGGTGGAGCCTTCCGACCAGACCTTTATGGAACTGGTCCAGGAGCTCGAAGACAAACTGAGGCATCACGCCAATGACGAGGAAACCGAACAGTTTCCCAAGCTCCGCCTGCACATCCCGCGCGAAAAACTCGTCGACATCGGCGAAAAAGTGGAGAAAGCGAAAAAGCTGGCGCCCACGAGGCCACACCCGAGCGCACCGCATTCGGAGTTGTTCCACAAGACCCTGGGCGCCGGCGTTGGCATGGTGGACCGGATCCGGGACAAACTGACCGGCAGGCACACAGACTCGTAGGGCCGGGGGTTGGGCAGCTGGTTGTAGTTAGCTGCCCGCTGAGAGGAGCCGCTGGATCTGCTCCGCGGCGTCACTGTCCGGCGCGGGGGTGTACACCACGATGTGGAGGTCGGGCCGGTCCGAGGGTGACACCTGGTGGTGTTCCAGCCGGAGGACGCCCACCGCCGGGTGGTGGAACAGCCGTTCACGGGATTCGAAACCGAGGATGTCGTACCGGTCCCAGCCCTCCTTGAACTCCGGGCTGGTCTCCTTGAGCCGCTCCACCTGGTACGCCACGTCCGGATCGCCGAGCCGCTGCCCTGCTTCGGCCCGGAACTCGGCAAGGAACCGCCTGCTGGTGACGTCCCAGTCGGGGAGCAGCTCCCGGACGTAGGGGTCCGTGAAGACCAGCCACAGCAGGTTCCGTTCCGGGGCGGCAACGTTGGCGATGTTGGGATACAGAGCGGCGTAGGCCCTGTTCCAGCCCGTAACGCTCCAGTCCGGTGCCAGCGCGAAGGCCGGGTTGGGGCCGAGGGCATTGAGAAGCCGCTGGATGTGGGGAGGGGCGTCAGCAGCCACGGGCCCTGCGGTTATGGGCGAGGAATAGCCGGCGAGGGACAGGACATAGGAGCGCCCCGTCTCCGAGAGGTGCAGGGTCCGGACCACGGCTTCCAGGACTTCCCGGGAGGGCCTGATGTCCCGTCCCTGCTCCAGCCACGTGTACCAGGTGACGCTGACCCCGGAAAGGAACGCGACCTCTTCCCGCCGCAGCCCCCGCTCACGCCTGCGGGCGACGGGCGGCAAACCATACTCGGAGCGCAGGGCCTGGTCCCGGCGTGCCCGCAGGAACAGGCCCAGTTCCTTGCGCTTGTCGCCTGCCTCTTTCACGGCATCTAACACTAGTACCCAGGTACTCCTACTACTAGTATCAGCACTGTCTTCCGCCTTTTGGCCGGGCAGGGCAGGATCGGTAGCATGCCTGCACTCCGCTCCAGAACTGTCACCCACGGCCGCAACATGGCCGGAGCCCGCGCACTGCTGCGCGCCTCCGGCGTCGCCAACTCGGACATCGGCAAGCCGATCATCGCCGTCGCCAACTCCTTTACCGAATTCGTCCCGGGGCATACCCACCTCGCCCCTGTGGGCCGGATCGTGTCCGACGCGATCCTCGCCGCCGGAGCTGTACCGCGCGAGTTCAACACCATTGCCGTGGACGACGGGATCGCCATGGGCCACAGCGGCATGCTGTACTCGCTGCCTTCCCGCGACCTGATCGCCGACTCGGTGGAGTACATGGTCAACGCACACTGCGCCGACGCGCTGGTCTGCATCTCCAACTGCGACAAGATCACTCCGGGCATGCTCATGGCGGCGCTGCGCCTGAACATCCCCGTAGTGTTCGTCTCCGGCGGCCCCATGGAGGCCGGCCGCGTGACCCTGACCGACGGCTCCGTGCGCTCCCTGGACCTGGTGAACGCGATCTCCGACGCGGTTGACGAATCCATCTCCGATGAAGACATCAACCTCATCGAAGAAAACGCCTGCCCCACCTGCGGTTCCTGCTCGGGCATGTTCACCGCCAACTCCATGAACTGCCTTGCCGAGGCGATCGGCCTGGCCCTGCCGGGCAACGGCTCCGTGCTGGCCACCCACACCGCCCGCAAGGCGCTGTACGAGAAGGCCGGTTCCACCGTCGTCGAGCTGGTGAAGCGCTATTACGACGGCGACGACGACTCGGTGTTGCCCCGCTCCATCGCCACCGCGAAGGCTTTCGACAACGCCATGGCCCTGGACATCTCCATGGGCGGCTCCACCAACACCATCCTGCACCTGCTGGCCGCAGCCCAGGAGGCGGGTGTGGACTATGGCCTGGCCGAGATGGACGCAAAATCCCGCCAGGTGCCCTGCCTGGCAAAGGTGGCCCCGAACGTCGCCAAGGACAAGACCTACTACATGGAGGACGTGCACCGCGCCGGCGGCATCCCCGCCCTGCTGGGCGAGCTGAACCGCGGCGGCCTCCTGCACAAGGATGTCCACTCCGTGCACTCCGCTGACCTGGACGGCTGGCTGGATGACTGGGATATCCGCGGCGGCAAGGCCACGGAAGAAGCCAAGGCCCTGTGGCACGCGGCTCCCGGCGGCGTCCGCTCGTCCACCGCGTTCTCCCAGTCGAACGAGTGGACCTCCCTCGACACCGACGCCGCCGAAGGCTGCATCCGCTCTGTGGAGCATGCCTACTCCAAGGACGGCGGACTGGCCGTGCTCCGCGGCAACGTGGCCATCGACGGGGCCGTGGTGAAGACCGCCGGCGTGGACGAGTCCATCTGGACCTTCGAGGGCCCGGCCGTGGTGTGCGAGTCCCAGGACGAAGCCGTGGAAAAGATCCTGAACAAGGCCGTCAAGGAAGGCGACGTAGTGGTCATCCGCTACGAAGGCCCGCGCGGCGGTCCGGGCATGCAGGAAATGCTCTACCCGACGTCGTTCCTCAAGGGGCGCGGCCTGGGCAAGAAGTGCGCCCTCATCACGGACGGCCGCTTTTCCGGCGGCACCTCCGGCCTGTCGATCGGGCACATCTCCCCGGAGGCTGCCTCCGGCGGCACCATCGCCCTGGTGGAGAACGGCGACATCATCAGCATCGACATCACGACGCGCAGCCTCCAGCTGCAGGTCTCCGACGAGGTCCTCGCCGAACGCCGTGAAAAACTGGAAGCCAATGGCGGTTACAAGGCCAAGAACCGGGACCGCCTGGTCTCGCCGGCACTCCGGGCCTACGCCGCCATGGCACTGTCTGCGGACAAGGGCGCGGTGCGCGACGTCTCACTGGTGGAGAACCTCGGCTAGCCGCCTTTGGGGCCAACGCGCCCGGCACCGGCTTATTCGGTACCGGGCGCGTTTCCGGCAGCAGGGTGTGGCGTGCATCTGCGAGGATGTGCGAAGGAAAATTCCCAGGAGGATGCATGCCGTACACCGTAGATTTCAAGACTGTGTCCACAGTGGGCCTGGAATCGTCACCAGTCGCCGAGGCGCTGGCGGGGCTGCGCGCCAACGAGGCACGCTATTACAAGAACAAGTACGACCACGATTTCACTGTCACGCCTGCACATGAAGCGCCCTCGACGGTCGAGTATGTGCACCACATCCTCTCCGCCGAGCGCGATCTCGTCATCTCGTCCAGGCCGCTTGAGGTGTCTTCCTTCGAAGTGGACGGGTTGCGGATGGCGTACGTGTTCTACGAGTCAGGCCTGGCCATCAACGTGATGTACGGCCTCGACGAAGGTGGCAAACGGGCGGTTGGTTTCAAGCTTTCCGACGGCATGGAGATTCCCGAGGAACTGGCGTCCAGCTTCAAGTTCGCGCGCCAGAAGTCGAAGCTCGCCGGCGTGATCCGCGGCTCCTACTTTGTGATTAAGGGTCAGTACTGAGGCGGGGACGCCTTTACGGCACGTTGTCAGGTTAGGGTCTTGACGGTTCACACGGGAGCGTACGATAGGGCCTGAGGGGCCCTATCCTGACGTTGGATGGGCGGGCTGGCTGACGTCATGTTGGGGTGTACCTCTGGCTTACGCGCTTCCACCCCCCGGACGTGGAGGCCCCTATGCCAGGCGGGCATTATGGGCGGGACGGGAAGACCTCTTAGTCGTTGGCTGTGTGGTAGCCACCAAACTAAGAGGTCTTCACTTATTCACTATGAAACGAACGTCCTGACCCGTACAGCTAGTGCGCGATCAGCTCAGGGGTGATTACCCCTCACTTCTGCATTCCAGGCTAACCAGCGAGACCGTGCGCAGCCGTGCTTGGGGACACGGTCGCGGCCGTGAGGACGGCCGTCTCCCGCTCACTCTGCTGCACCTCGTCGAGTTCCTTGAGCGTGTACTTTTTGGTTTCCTTGGCGGTGAGGGCTGAGATTCCTGCCAGGACCATGAACCCGAGCGCAACCATGGACGGCCCAACGCAATCCTTCAGATCGGGCCCAGCGAGTGCTGTTGAGAGAACGGGGCCGATGACGCCCGAGATGGCGAAGCCGATCTGGGTCCCAAGGGCGAGTCCGGAGACGCGCAGGCGGCCGCGGAACATCTCTGCGAAGAACGAGGGCCAGGACGCGTTCACCATTGAGTAGAAGAGGGAGTAGTTGATGATGCCGAACAGGAAGATCAGCGACCAGTTGCCGGTCGTGATTGACCACAGGTAGGGAGGGCACCATGGTGAGACCTGCGCCGCCCGTCGCGATGAGGAACATCGTTTTGCGGCCGATCTTGTCCACAAGGAATCCTGCCAGGGGCGTGATTCCGAGGTCAGAGGAGTGCGGTAAACCTCGCGGAACTGTCGCGCCACCAGGCCGTGGGCGCGGGAATACCGTGCCGGGGATTCCGCGCAGGCGGTCAAAATTGGGAGATCAACTCGTCGAGCCTCTGCTTGGCCTCCATGCTGCGTTGACCACTCAAGCGGCGGAAGGCTTCCGAAACCTCATCAACGAGGTTGAAGGACGGGTCCACGAGCCACTGCCCCTGCAAACCGCTCCATACCGCGAGCAATTGGCGCCCCACGGACCGTGGATCGACGTCGGGGCGGGCCAGCCCCGCTTCCTGCCAGCGCTGAACCAGGCGGGAGAATCCAGAGATCGCCCTCTCGTTGTGCTTCAACATGAAAGCGTGCGCCGGATGGGCAGGGTCCTGCGCAGCAGATGACAGGTAGCTGAAAAGCCTAATGATCTCCGGATGAGCACCGCCCCTTGCAGCAACAAAGCCCGGAATTGAGGACAAGGCGTCTTCGAGAGTGTCGGTACGGCCCTCGGGCCAAAACTCCATCGCCTCGCTCTCCTCCAGCTCAAGCGCCGCGACGAGCAGGTGATCCCGGGACGGAAAGTTGTAAAGCATCGTTCGCTCACTCACGCCTGCGCGCTCTGCCACCTCGGCAGTTGTTAGTCCACGATGCCCTCTTTCCAGTACGACGTCGAGGGCGGCGCGTGCAATGGAGGCTCTTTTGGCCGCAGTTTTGGCATACGGGCCCCGGTTGGTTACCTGGCTCACAACCACCAATTTACATCAAAATGCAGTGAGGCGACATATTGGCCGCGGGAGATGGTGGCGGAAGCCGTCCTGTGCAAGGGTTGACTAAACGAAAATGTTAAGTCACTGTAGTTTCGCTGCTTGTGATGGGCAGCACAGAAAAAATGTATGCCGCCAGCGATATTCCTGGTTGAGCTACCAGGCCCTGGCCCGACAAGTGCTCTGTCTCTCATACATTCGACCCTTCAACCGAACCAAGACTGGGCTACGTCTCTCTTCGGCCCGGCGCGCATGACCTGCTACTAGGAGCAAACGCAATGACGCAACCGGCCCTCAAGCCTCTCCGTTCGGAGAAAGAGGCTGCAAAGCTGGCCAACCCTGAAAGGCTTCCGTTCGGCAAACTCCTGGCCTGGGCCGGCGCCGAACTATCGGCGGCGGGAAACTTCACTATTGGTATCTTCAATAACGTCGGCATGGCCGCGGTCGCCTGGTTCGTTGGAATCGTGATGACCGCTGCCGGGTACGCGGGTGACGCCGCAACGCAACCGGCTTTTGCCCTGACTGCGATCCGCGGCCTGTTCGGGCAGCTGCCGGCAGCCCTTTTCGCCACCATTGTCGTTCTGATGTTTGCCTACACCCGCTTCGAACACAAGGTGCTCCCCGAAGCGCAGGAGCGCGTCCGCGTCCTGCGGGAAAAGCAGGGCGCCCCCTCATTCGCGGCTGCGGTCGATGAAAACGCAGACGGCTTGGTAGGTCCTGACGAACTGCCGGTGCCGCCGTTGGTGACCAAAACCCAGGGTGTTTCTTCCCACGCAGATCCCTATCATGCCGTGGGTCCGCTCCTGCCTACGGAGCGGTCCATGGACAAGGGCCTGGGTACGGACTGACCCTGCCATTCCCTTCTCACCTTCACCTTCACCTTCACCTTCACCTTCACAGAAAGTACACGTATGCTACGCCCCCAAGACACCACAACCCGAGAGCGCAAGAACCTCGATGGAGTGTGGGACTTCAAGATCGATCACGACGGAGTCGGCTACACCGATGCTTGGTTCGCCGGAGTGCTGCCGGGAGCACGCCAGATGGCGGTTCCTGGGTCCTTCAACGAGCTGGTCACCACGGCGAAAGAGCGCGAGTTCTTCGGGGATCTTTGGTACAGCACCATGGTCCGCATTCCCCGTGGCTGGGACGGCCAGCACATCAGCCTCTACGTGGAATCAGCAACCCACCGGGCAACCGTGTGGGTGGACGAGACAAAGGTCGGTTCCCATGAGGGAGGCTACCTGCCCTTTGAGCTGGACCTGACTGATCACGTCTCGGCAGGGCAGGAAGTCAGGCTGACCGTGGCCGTCAACAACACCCTGTCGTTCCAGTCAATTCCGCCGGGCGTGATTGAGGACAACTGGAAGGGCCGCCAACAGCGATATTTCCACGATTTTTACAACTACTCCGGCATCCACCGCTCCGTCTGGCTGGTCGCCACCCCCCGGGAGCGGATCGAGGACGTCACCGTCATCACCGACCTCGACGGAAACAACGGCATCGTAACTGTCCTGACTGAAGCGCCTGCCGGTGTGGCCGTTCGTCACGTGCTTGCCGACGCGGAGGGCCAGGAAGTGGCGTGCGCGCAGGGGGCTGAAGCCACCCTCTTCGTTCCGGAAGTCCACCCGTGGGGCCCTGGCGACGGATATTTGTACCGGCTAACGGTGCAACTTGTTCTCGAGGACAGTGTGGTCGACGAGTACGTGGTCAAGGTTGGGATCCGGACTGTCGAAGTGCGGGGAACGGAATTCCTCATTAATGGCAAGCCGTTTTACTTCACCGGCTACGGCATGCACGAGGACCACGCCATTGTGGGCAAGCAGCACAACAACGCCCTCATGATGCGCGACGTGGCATGCCTGGAGTGGTCGGGGGCGAACTCGATGCGCACGTCCCATTACCCCTACAGCGAAGACTTCATGGACTACGCAGACAGCGTCGGCCTTGTGGTCATCGACGAGACGCCAGCCGTTGGACTGAACATGAACATCGGCGGCGGCATCTTCGGAACACAGGGCTACACGACGTACTCGCCCGAGACGGTCAACGCTGTAACGCAGGCGAACCACACCGCCGTTATCCGGGACATGATCGCCCGCGACAAGAACCATCCGAGCGTGGTCCTTTGGTCCATTGCAAACGAGCCGGAATCCGAGACCGAAGCCGGGGAGCGCTATTTCGAGCCACTGTTTGCCGAGGCCCGCGCCGCGGACCCGACGCGCCCGGTCGGCTTCGTGAACATGATGGTCGCAACCCACGGCAAGTGCAGAGTCTCGCAGTTTGCCGACGTGATCATGCTTAACCGCTACTACGGCTGGTATGTCTTCGCCGGTGATCTTGATATGGCAGAAAAGGCATGGCGCAAGGAACTGAACGACTGGGCCACGGACGGCAAGCCGATCATCATCACCGAGTACGGCACTGACTCCGTCCCCGGCATGCACCAGATGGTGTCGCAGCCGTGGAGCGAAGAATACCAGGTCGAGTTCCTTGAAATGACCAGCAGGGTGTTTGACGGCATTGACGCAGTAGTAGGGGAGCAGGTCTGGAACCTGGCCGATTTCGCCACTACCAGCGGCATCACCCGCGTCGGAGGAAACAGGAAGGGGGCCTTCACGCGCGACCGCGAACCGAAGGCTGCAGCTCATTGGCTGCGTACCCGGTGGAAGCGGCTCAGCGAACAGCAGGAGTCCAAAAGCATCCTTCAGCCGGCTCTTTCGTTGACCGGCGCTGTCCCTGAATAGAGGCGGCTGGCGAGGACACCACAGCGCCGCGGGAACCACTTCGCCGAATGTCATGAACCTGGACGGTGAGGTGGTTCCTGCCGAGTCAGGGACAAGGTGGTCTTGCGAAGAGGTCCAACTCCAACCCGAGAATAAGGAGTGACCCGCATGGGTGGGGCCGCAACGACCAAGACCACCAACTACGATATTGCCAGCCGCGTACGCGTCAGCCCATCCACGGTGTAATGCTTGCCAAGCCGGGGAGGGTGAGCATGCCAGCTACAGGAACACCTTCTCGGTGCTGGAAGCCGGCGTGGACGTTGCCCGCATGAACATGAGCCACGGCGACTACACCGTGCATGACAACACCTACGAGAACGTCCGCAAGGCGGCATCCGATCTCGGCAAGGCCGTGGCCATCATGGCCGACCTGCAGGGCCCCAAGATCCGTCTGGGCCGCTTCGTCGATGGCCCGCACGCCCTCGCCGTGGGTGACACGTTCACCATCACCACAGACGATGTTCCCGGCACCCAGGAGATCTGCTCCACCACCCTGAAGACCCTCACCGAGGACGTCAAGGTAGGGGACGCGCTGCTGATCGATGACGGCAAGGTGGCCCTGCGCGCGATTGAGGTCGACGACGTCAAGGTGGTGGCCACGGTGACAGTGGGCGGCATGGTGTCCAACAACAAGGGCATCAACCTTCCCGGCGTAGCCGTGAACGTCCCGGCGCTGAGCGAAAAGGATGAGGACGACCTCCGCTGGGCCATGCGCCGCGGCGTTGACCTGGTGGCCCTGTCCTTCGTTCGTGACGCCTCCGACATCACCCGCGTGCACGAGATTATGGACGAGGAAGACCGCCGCGTGCCGGTCATCGCCAAGATCGAAAAGCCGCAGGCCGTTGAGCAGCTGCCAGAGATCATCGACGCGTTCGACGCCATCATGGTGGCCCGTGGCGACCTCGGCGTTGAGCTTCCGCTGGAGGAAGTGCCGATCGTGCAGAAGCGCGCCATCGAATTGGCCCGCCGCTGGGCCAAGCCGGTCATCGTGGCCACCCAGGTTCTGGAGTCCATGATCGATAACCCGCGCCCCACCCGTG
Organism: Pseudarthrobacter siccitolerans; assembly: GCF_030823375.1. Taxonomy (NCBI): domain Bacteria; kingdom Bacillati; phylum Actinomycetota; class Actinomycetes; order Micrococcales; family Micrococcaceae; genus Pseudarthrobacter; species Pseudarthrobacter siccitolerans. The sequence goes on from NZ_JAUSXB010000001.1 coordinate 2,813,934, forward strand.
CAGAGGCTTCCGACTGCGCCAACGCCGTCCTGGACGGTGCTGATGCAGTGATGCTCTCCGGCGAAACCAGCGTGGGCAAGTACCCGATCGAGACAGTCAAGACCATGGCCCGGATCATTGAGTCCACCGAGGTCCACGGCCTGGACCGCGTCCCCCCGCTGGGCACCAAGCCCCGGACCCGTGGCGGCGCCATCACCCGTGCCGCCGTCGAAATCGCCGACCAGCTGGACGCCAAGTACATCTGTGCGTTCACCCAGTCCGGTGACTCGGCCCGCCGGCTCTCGCGCCTGCGGCCGATCAAGGCGGTCTTCGCCTTCACTCCCGTGGAGCAGGTCTGGAACCAGATGGCACTGACCTGGGGCATCCAGCCTATTCTCGTCCCTCCGGTGAGGCAGGCATACCGACGAAATGAGCGCCCACTGGAGGGCCTCGCGAGAGCGGAGGGCTATTTTGGAGGGTTCCCATTGACGGGAAAGCACCTGCTTGGACAGCGGTGGACGGTCATAGGGGTCGCGCGACTCGGCGGTCGAGCAGGGTCGGGCGTCCGCGGTGTCCCCCGCGGCGCAAGGCCTCGGCTGTTGCGAGCCCAGCCGCGGAGGCACCGACAATGAGTACGTCCTGGTCGATTTCAAACACGGTCACTTTTCGGTTTCGCCTGCCAGTCAGAGCCGGCCAGTGCGGAGTTATCGTCAGCCGCCGTTGGACTGTCGTATCCCTTTTGCCAGAGCATTGAATGAGTAGAGAAAACCCCCATCGGTTCCACTGACGGTGGCGTAGGCCTCGGTGGTGCCGGGTTGATGGCGACGTTGGTGGCGGAGCTGAGCCCTGCCGTGTCTTTCGCCGGAAGGGTGATGGTTTGGAGGAGTTGACCGTTGGGGTCGTAGATTAGGATTTCGGGGCGGTTGTGGAGCCCGACGTATAGGTTGCCTTCTGCGTCGACGGCGATGGAATCGACTTGGGCTTGTCCTACGGAGGCGTAGATGGCCGGGTGGGCGGCGGCGATGGACTTGCCGTCTTTGGACAGCGTGAGGTGGTCGACACGGTTGCCAGTGTTCAGGCTTACCCACACTGCGTTGTTGGATGGAGAAAAGGCGACGCCGTTGGGCGATTCAAGGCCGCTAGCCAGGGCTTTGGCTTCGGCGGTTGCACCATCGACCCGGATGATCCGTCCCGACGCGTCCCAATATGGTGCACGCGCTCCCGCAGCGTCAGCGATGAAGAGGTTGCCTGCTGCGTCGAAGGAGATGTCATCGGGCTGCATGGGGGTTCCGTCAACGGGACCGGCGAAGACTTCCTGCGCGTCCTGGCCGTTCGCGGTCATGCTCCGAACAGCCCCGCCGAGGAAGTCTGTGACATACAGGCGTCCGTTCTGCGGGTTAAACTGGGCTGACGTCAGTGCACTGCGGTCGTCCGTATATATGGGGCTGGCAGTCTTCCCTTCTGTGTCTACGCGCAGCACTTTGGCCGCACTGGCGGTGCTGTGACGTCTACGAGATAGAGGTTGCCGTCCGGCCCGAAGGTGGGTCCTTCGAGCAGGGTCATTCCGGTCGTTTGGTGCACGGATGTCACCTGCATAACGCGTTCGGCTTCCTGAACTAAGGTCTTGTCCTTGCTTGACGCCGCTTCCGTTGGTGGGTGAGTTGTGCCGCAGCCGGCGAGCGTAACGCTCAGGAGAAAGGCAGCCGCCAGGGCCAAAACGCGTGGTTTAGGCGAGAAACGGCTCATCGCGATGCACCAGCCGTTTTGCTGAGCAGCAGGTCCTCATCCAGTCCTAGGGACAGGAGGTCAGCCATGTCTCCAGCCCGCCATTCGCGCAGGAGCCTGTGGAACGCAATGGGGCCGGGACTGTAGGAGGCGCCGGCGATGGAGCGGGTTCCTTCGCCGTTGTAGTAACCGGGGGTGCATTCGGCCTGGAAGGCTCGGTTGTCGATCGCAGTCTCATGTACAGTGCGCACCCAGGTGTCCTCCGCGGCAGCGGTGGGTTCGATGAAGCGTGCCCCGATGGCCCGGCCGCGTCCGATCACGGCTGCGATGTGTTCTGCCTGTTCGAGGAGGATGTGCGCAAAGTTGACCGAGTTTGCGTTCTGGATTCCGCTGAGGTGGAACAGGTTGGGGAAGCCGTGGGAGGAGAACCCGTGCAGCGTGCGCGGGCCACGGGACCAGGCTTCGAGCAAAGTTCGTCCGTCGCGGCCGGTGACCGGCAAGGTGCCGGACATGACCCCGGAGATGCCGACCTCGAATCCGGTGGCGAAGATGACGCAGTCCACCTCGTATTCGGTGTCGCCAACGACGATAGACGTCTCGGTCATCCGGGTGATGCCGCCGGTGTCCGCGGTGTCGACGAGCGTGACGTTGGGGCGGTTGAAGGTTTGCAGGTAGGTGTCGCTGAAACCGGGGCGTTTGCACATGTAGCGGTACCAGGGCTTGAGCGCTTCCGCCGTTGCGGAATCCTCTACGATCCCGTCAACCCGGGCGCGTAGGCGGTTCATCGTTAGGAAGTCGTCGATCTCGTCAAGCCGTTCCCGTTCCTCGGGCGGGAGCGTGGTGTCCACCGAGCCGGAGAGTATTTTCCGCTGCAGGTTGGTGGTGGCCGTCCAGCCGTCTTGGACCAGGCTTTCAGTGACAGGTTCGCCGGCGAGGACGGCGAGGAAGTTCTCCATCCGTTCACGCTGCCACCCGGGCTTCAGGCTCGCGGCCCATTCCGGATCGGTGGGACGGTTGTCCCGAACGTCGACGGTGGAGGGGGTGCGTTGAAAGACGATCAGTTCCTGTGTGTCGGCGCCCACGTGGGGGACTACCTGCAGGCCTGTGGCCCCGGTTCCCACGACGGCGACTCGTTTGTCAGCGAGGCCTGTCAGGTTGCCGTCGGGGGTTCCGCCGGTGTAGGCGTAGTCCCAGCGGCTGGTGTGGAAGGTGTGGCCGCGGAAGGTTTCGATGCCGGGGATTCCCGGGAGTTTCGGCTGCGTCAGGGTTCCGGAAGAAGTGGCCACGAACCGGGCGCGGAAGCGGTCGTTCCGGTCGGTTTCCACAATCCATTCGTTTGCCTCGTCATCCCAGTCGAGCCGGGTGGCGCGGGTCTGGAAGAGGACGTCCTGGTAGAGGTCGAAGCGCTTCGCAATGTTGATGGCGTGCTGGCGGATTTCCTCCCCGGGGGCGTAGCGCCATTTCGGGACGTAGCCGACCTCTTCAAGGAGCGGGAGGTAGACGTAGGATTCGATGTCGCAGTGGATGCCGGGGTAACGGTTCCAGTACCAGGTGCCGCCGACATCGCCAGCCTCGTCCATCAGCCGAACCGAGGTCACACCCTGTTCGCGGAGGCGGGCGGCGGTGAGCAGGCCGCCGAAACCTGCGCCGATGACCAGCACTTCGACCCGGTCTGTTTTGGGTTCGCGTTCGGTCCGCGGCGTGTAGGGGTCTTTAGCGTAGTAGCCGAATTCGCCCGCAGCGTGGCGATATTGCTTGGCGCCGTCCGGGTGGATGCGCCGATCACGCTCGTGGCGGTATCTGGCACGCAAAGCTTTCACATGGATGTTTTCGGGGGAACCGGATGGAATCGGGCGCTGATCAAAAGTCATAATGACGTGTTCCTGTGCAGATAAAAGGTTTGGAAAGGTGTCGCTGTTTACGGGACGGTTCGTCGGTTACTGGACGGACCAGCCGCCGTCTGAAGCCAGGATGATGCCGTTGACGTTCGCGGAGTCGTCACTGAGGAGCCAGGTTATGGAGGCGGCCATCTGGTCGGCGTCGACAACGGGCGGGATGAGCGCCATGAACGGGCTCAGGCGTTCCCGGGCGAACGGGGAGGACATCCTGCCTTCGATACCGGTCGCGGTGGGGCCGGGGGCGACGGCGTTAGTACGGATGCCGGAGGGTCCGTAGAAGAATGCTGAGCTTTTGGTGATGCCGACGACTGCGTGCTTGGAGGCGGTGTAGGCGGTCCCGGCGGCGTTGCCGCGGAGGGACGCTTCGGAGGCGACGTTGACGATTGCGCCACGGCCATGGGCGAGCATGGCAGGCAGGACTGCGCGGCTGAGCGCGAAGGTGCCGTCGACATTCACGGCGAAAACCCGCTGCCAGAGTTCGTCCTCAGTCTCGTGCAGCGGCGTCATGCCGTCCATGATTCCCGCGACGTTGGCCAGGCCGTCCACGCGTCCACCAACGGCGGTGAGGATCGCGTCCCGTCCTTCTGCGGAGGTGATGTCCGCCTGTACGGTGACAACGGACCCGTCGGGAGACGCGGTGGCGAGATCGTCGAGGCGGTCGGATGCGACGTCGACGGCGATAACGCGGCCACCCTCGTTGATGATGCGGCGTGCGGTTGCGCGGCCAATGCCGGAACCCGCCCCGGAGACGATCACGGTTTTCCCGGAGAACCGCGCGTTCGCTGTCGGAGCGGAAGTTTCCTCGGTCTCCTCAGCCGGGATCACGCCGTCGTTCGCTTCTTTGACGAGCATGTCCACGAGTTCCTGGGGAAACCTACCTTGTCCGATTTCCACCAAGGCCCGGAGGCTGAGCTGGCGGGCCGGCCGCAGCTCTTCCTCCGTTTGTCCGCCACGGGCAAGTACTCCCCGGAGGATAGGGCCGCCCACACTGTGGTCCAGCCATTCCTGAATGGTGTTTTTTGAGGTGAGTGTTGATGTGCTCATGGTGATGGTGTCCTTTGCGGGAGGCGGGTGTTGTTGTTACTTCAGCTTCACAGTTTGGGGGCTGCCGGTCGTCCGGCATGGGTAGGAGATTCCGTCTCCTTCATCTGTTGTAGTTACCGGGCCGTGAGGACGTCTTCGGGTAGAGCGGGTTCCTCCTCGGGGACGGCTTTAGGCCTTGGAATGAGGGTGGCCAGGACGGCGCAGAGGATGGCCGCGGCAAGCCCATAGAGAAGGGCGAGTTCGAAGCCCGACCCGGAGGGAACCGAGCCCATTGCAGTCTTGTTGGCAGGGTTCGCCATCACTGCGGCGATCACAGCTGCGGCGATACTGGTCCCGAGCCCACGCATCAGGGTGTTCAGGCCGTTTGCGGCGCCTGTCTCATGGATGGGGACTGCCTGCATGATGAGGGTGGGCATGGCTGCGTAACCGAGGCCGATGCCGACACCGATGACGGTGTTGATACTGAGGACCAGCCACATGTTCAGGTCAAGCAGGACGGCCGCGAGGTAGGCGGCGGAGATGATGACGGCCCCAGCGACCAACAGTGGTTTCGGTCCGACGCGGCGCTCGAGGCGGCCGGCAACGGGGGACATTGCGAGCATGGCAAGGCCGGACGGCATGAGGATCAGGCTCGCGCTGAGCAGAGTAAGGCCGAGTCCGCCGGTCGACTCCGGCATCTGGAGCAATTGAGGGAAGACAATGCTGGAGGAGAACAGGGCGAAGCCCATAGCGATCGATGCGAGGTTGGTCATCAGGACTGGCCCCCGGGCGCCGACCCGCAGATCAACAAGGGGGTTGGTTTGGCGCAGCTCGTACCACCCCCACGCGATGAGCCCGATGACGCCGACACTCAGCCACGTAAGGGTTGGCACGCTGGTCCAGCCCCACTCGTTGCCCCGTGACACGGCCAGCAGCAAGCCGGCAAGGCCGATCGCGAGTCCGATGGCACCGACGAGATCGAAGCGGCCATGAAGGTTGCCATTGCCGGCAGGGACGACAAGAAGGTAGAGGCTCAGGGCAAGTGCTCCCAGACAGGCTGCGACCCAGAAGAGGATGTGCCAGTCGAAGTGTTCTGTTACCAGTGCGCTGATCGGGAGTCCCAGGGCCCCGCCGACCCCGAGGGTTGCGCTCACCAGTGCGATCGCCGAACCGAGGCGCACCTTTGGCAGGGTGTCCCGGAGGATCGAGATGCCCAACGGGATCACGCCCATTCCCGTGCCCTGCAGGCCGCGGCCGATGATCAGCGGGACGACGGTGGGGGAGAGCGCGGAAATGACCGATCCGGTGATGAGAACGGAAAGCAGCACGACGGCGACGCGGCGCTTGCCGTACATGTCGCCGAGCTTTCCCGATACAGGAGTGCAGATGGCGGACACCAGAAGCGTGACCGTGATGACCCAGGCAGTGTCATCCCGGCTGGCGTTGAGCAGTTCAGGAAGCTTGGCCTGGATGGGAATGAGGATGGTCTGCATGAACGAAGCACTCATCCCCGCGAAGGCCAGCACAGCGATGACAAGGTTCGGCCGTGCAGCCTTACGGACGGCGGGCGGCTCGATAGTAGCTGTGGCCATGGGGCTCCCTAAGGTGACGAAAGAAACTGAGATGCAGACTCTTTAGTGATACTGCGTCTCGCACTTTATACTAGGACCGTGAAGATGGGAATACGGGAGAGAACCCGCGAGCTGGTCAAGGCGGAACTGGCGACGGCCATACTCGCGGTGTTCATCGAACGCGGGTATGCGGCAGTGACGGTCGATGATGCCGCCCGGGCGGTAGGGATCTCGCGTGCTACGTTCTTCCGTTACTTCGGCAGCAAGGAAGATGTGGTTGTCGCATCGGTCGAAAGCGCCAAGATTGACTATCTGGCAGGCATCGAGGCGATGCCGGCGGGGCAGCGTTCCAGCGGTTGGGGACTCCTACGCGCCGCGATCGAACCTGTCGTGCAGGCTGCCACTCAAGAGCCTGAAAGCCTACGCGCTAGGCTCCGGCTGATTGCCAGTGAACCCGCTCTGAAATCGCGGCTTCGGGAGCGACGGGCAGCGAATACGGACGCCCTTTCCGCCGCCCTTTCTAAACACATGGACGATGACCTTTCGGCCCGCGTGCTGGCCACTGCCGGCCTCGCCGCCGTCGATATCGCCTGGGAGGAATGGACACCCCGGGAAGACGCTGACTTCCGCACGATCGTCAACAACATCTTCGAGCGGCTTGAAACGGCCTGCCAGGACCATCAAAAGCGCTAAACGGGCTGGAGCAAGCTGTCACTGATCACGCCGGCGTTCGCTTCCTCCACAAGGGTGTCGACGAGTTCCGGGGAAACTTACAAGAACGACGGGGCCCACGTGGAGCAAAAGAACTGGCACATTGTCCGCCAGACCGTCGGCTACCACCGTTACGACACCGCTGGCGAGTTGGAGCTGCTGAACCGGATCTGGGCACTACAGCGGCTGCTGACGAACCACTTCGGGGCGCAGCAGAAACTCGTTGCGAAAGTCCGGACCGGGGCGAAGATCAGCAAGACTTACGACCGGCCCGCGACCCCGTTCCAACGCGTGCTGGCCGACACCGGCACCGTAGCCCGGGGAGTAAAGGGCCCCGGCTGAAACAGGAAAACAAACCCCTGAATCCGGCCGCCATCCAGCGCCAGGTTCAGGCCTTGTGCGCGGAGCTCCTGGCCGTGACGACAGCCAAACAAGGTCCGAAAGCCCAGCCAACTATCCGGGCAAAATCAATGATTCCACGAACCAGCCCAGGCGGGCATCTTGACATGATTCCCCGGGGCCCATGTCGGCGAAGACCCATCCAGTTCTTGGCCTTCAAGTTGGCGCTTTTACGTTCTGGTCCAGCATGGTGCACGACTGAGACATGAATAGGGGAGTTTTGGTGCCTTCAGCTCTGGGCTGCTTGAGGAGATGGACCGCTAGATTTGCGAAGTACGAACTCGGTTTGGAGCATTCCGCTGGGGAGCGTGATCTCTTCAGAATTTTCCGCGGTCAATCGCCGAACTGCTTCTTCACCCATCAGGGCGAGGGGTGTGCGTATCGTGGTGAGAGGTGGCGATGTGAAGCGTGAACCAAAAACGTCATCGAAGCCTATGATGCTTAGCTTGCCGGGGACGGGAATCTTCTCGTCTTTGCAGGCAAGTAGGAGACCGATCGCCATGAGGTCGGTGTAGGCGATGACTCCAGTTGCGCCCGTATCCAGGACTTCAGCGAGTGCTTTGCGGCCGCCTTCCATGGTTGGTTCTGCAGGGCTTGTGGCCACGAGGGACATTCCGACCCGGGCTACTTCCTCCTGTAGCAGTTTTAACCGCTGGCGACTCATCCAAATGGCGGTGGGTCCCGGGAGGAAGGCCAAGGATGTATGACCGAGGCCGGCGAGGTGATTCACAGCTTCGCGAATTCCGGGCTGCAGTTGTGGTAGGACACAGGGTACGCCGTCCACATTCCGATTTACGAGGACTATGTTCTTCTGTTCACTCAGGTTACGAATTTGATCCTTATCCAACCTGGAGGACGCGAGGATGATGCCATCGACTGTGGGCAGTAATCTGTCAACTGTTTCCTGCTCAATAACGCTTGATCCTTGCGTCTCAGCCACGACCAGCGTTTGCCCTTCTAGGGCAGTTGTCCGTTCCGCTCCTCGCACCAGGTCAAAGAACACAGGATTGGTGATGTCGGACAATACGAGAGCAACCGTCCCGGTTCGGCCGGTCGTGACAAAACGAGCCATAGGGTTGATTTGATAGCCCAGGGATTCGGCTGCAGCGCGGACGGCCTTTTCTGTCGTTGGCCCCACACGGCCTGGTTTGTGAAGGGCGCGGGAGACTGTGGAAGGGCTGAACCCCGTCGTGCGGGCAATGTCGTAAATTGTCGCAGCTGGTTTGGCAGCTGTGGTGGAGGCAGACTCTTGCTCCGGGGACATGGCTTCACGTATCCCGAGGGTGGTGGGCGTAGAACATACCCTCATGATTCCACAAGAGAAGCTGCCCACGGCCACATCGAGTCAGGAATGGCGGCAACCGGTATCAGACCAGCCGGGTTCCCGGGGCAATCCGGGTCCGCTCGCTGACAGCTCGGAAAGCAAACTAGGGTTGGTGTCCGTTATGGCACTGACGCCCCACGCGCGGGCAAGCTGTAATTTTGAGATATTGCAACCGGTTGAAACCATGTTTTCTTGCCCACGGCCTTAGTGTGGCTAGGGGATGACGAAGGGAAAGAAGTGAGCCAAGAGGACACGGGCGTAGAAGTCCTTCAGCCCGGTAGTCGAAAGCACCCGGTGACTATCTACGACATCGCCAAGGAGGCCGGTGTCAGCCCTTCGACTGTATCCCGGGTGTTTAGCAGGCCCGAACGGGTCAGCGCGGCAACAGCAAAGCGCATACGCGATGCTGCTGCAGCATTGAATTTCCGTATCAATCCGCTGGCTCGGGCACTGCCGACTGGACGAACAGGGACCTTGGGACTGCTTTTGTCGGACATCACAAATCCGGTCTACTTTAACCTGGTCCGGGGAGCCGGGAGAGTTGCCTCGGCGGAGGGATATACCCTCGTCCTGGCAGAGTCGCAGGAAGTACCGGGTCTGGAGGCCCAGGCAGTTGAACGGCTTCTAAGCCTCGTTGACGGTCTTGTGCTGGTTGGAGCGCGGTTGAAGGACGAAGATATTCTCCGGTTCGTCGAACGCAAACCTGTGGTGCTGGTCAACCGGACCATCGCATCGGTTCCTCATGTTGTCCCGGATATCACCCCAGGCATCAAAGCTGCCGTCAACCATCTCGTCAGCTACGGTCACCGGTCCGTCGCTTTTCTTTCGGGTCCAGCAACATCCTGGATGAGTAAGTGGCGATGGGAAACCATTATGGACGAAGCGCTGCAGTGCGGGATGAGCGTCGTCGAGATCGGACCAAGCAGCCCGACTTTTGAAGGTGGGGCGGAGGGGCTCAGACGGGTTCGGGCCTCCGGCGTTACGGCAGTGCTTACCTTCAATGATGTGATGGCGATTGGTTTGCTGACAGCATGTGAGGATGCCGGCATCGCCGTGCCGGAGGAGCTTAGCATCGTCGGCTTCGATGATATTTTTGTCTCGGAGTTCACTGCGCCGTCCCTGACCTCTATTCGGACTCCACTGGGAGAGGCAGGGGAGAATGCCTTCCGGCGCCTCGTATCAACCTTGAAGGGGATCGATGAGGAGGTCCCGTCTGATCTTGCCACTGGCCTCATCATTCGAAAGTCCACGGGGCCTTCTCGGCGGAATTAGAGGGCAACGTCGAAGGTGGTGCAGGGGCCCACTCAAAGCAAATTTCGGGTCCCGTGATCGACCGGGTCAGGGCCCCAAACGGCAGTGGTCAGGTGTGACATTCGAAGGAGCGCCACAACCAACTACCTCCCCTGGTGTGGGGGTGAGTTTGCTCCGCTCTAACGCTCGTCTGGATCCTCTGGCCGAAAGCCGTCCGCCGAAGCCAAGGAGTGGTTGGTGTCAGCGTCTCCCCCCGCATCAGGAGAACTAGACCGCTGGCACCTCACTGCGAAGTGCTTTCAAGACTGCGAGGCCGATCTCGGCGTCCTGGTCTGGGGTTCCTCCGGCGACGCCCAGACCTCCCAGATGACGCCCGTCGAATGTTATGGGAAAGCCACCGCGGATATTTGTGAGCAGGTTGTCCGTGCCCATGGGAAGGGTGAGTGCAAAGTCTCCTTGCATCCACCCGCTGGGCCTCCTGGAGGATGCCGCGGTGTTCGCCTTGCGCCGGGAAGTTTCGACACTGTGGGGCATGGAACCGTCTGCTCGACCGAAGGCGACAAGGCCCATCGTGGGATCAACGACGGTCACTGCGACCAGGACGCCGTGACGTTGCCCTTCTTCCAAGGCGAGGGAAACAGCGCGGGCGGCTGCTGGATAGCTCACTGCGAATGATTCAACGTAGTCTTGCATGGTGTTCTCCTTGGCCAAATTAGTAGTTTCGCGGCAGGGGTAGTCTTGCCCTGTTGAGCTTCGCTTTGGCTTCCCTTCGCCGCTCATGCAGGAGAGGTTCCGTATAGCCGTTGGGTTGCTGGCTCCCTTCAAACACGAGGTCGGCAGCGCATCGGAAAGCGATGCTGTCGTCGGTGTTGGGGAGCATGGGGCGGTACAGCGGGTCCGCGGCGTTTTGGGCGTCCACGACGGCAGCCATCCGCTGAAGGCTTCCGTTTACGTCCTCTTCGCTAATGACTCCATGGCGGAGCCAGTTAGCGATGTGCTGGCTCGATATGCGCAGGGTCGCCCGGTCCTCCATGAGCGCCACGTCATGGATGTCCGGCACCTTGGAACATCCCACTCCTTGGTCGATCCAGCGCACAACGTACCCCAGCAACGATTGCATGTTGTTATCCAGTTCCTCCTGGCGTTCGGCCTGCGACCACGCTGGGTTGACCACGATCGGGAGTGTCAGAAGAATCGGCACGGCGCTCCGCCGACCGCCTGCGGTAACTTCGCGTTGCCGCGCAGCAACATCCACACGGTGGTAGTGGATGGCATGAAGTGTCGCTGCAGTGGGGGAAGGTACCCACGCCGTGGTGGCGCCCGCAAGGGGGTGGGCGACTTTCTGTTCCAGCATCGCCGCCATGAGGTCGGGCATCGCCCACATGCCCTTGCCGATTTGGCCGCGTCCGGGCATGCCGGCCTCTACCCCGATGTCGACGTTTTGGTCCTCATAGGCCTCAATCCAGGCCTGATTCCGCAACTCCGCTTTGCGGACGATTGGCCCGGCGTGCATTGATGTGTGTATTTCATCGCCGGATCGGTCAAGGAAACCGGTGTTGATAAAGACCAGGCGTTCCCTGGCCTCGGCTATGCAAGCCTTCAAGTTAATGCTGGTTCGCCGTTCCTCATCCATGAGGCCGAGCTTAAGGGTGTTTGCGGGCAGTCCAAAGAGCTCCTCGACCCGCCTGAAGAGTTCGACCGTGAACGCCACCTCTTCGGGGCCGTGCATTTTCGGTTTGACGACGTAGATGGATCCCTCGGACCCGTTCCGCAGGGGATTGGAGGAATCCCGCCCGGGCAGTGCGGTCAGCGTAGTGAGTACCGCGTCCATGATGCCTTCGCCAATCTCGTCGCCCCTGGCATCGAGCACAGCGTCCGTACTCATGAGGTGTCCGACATTACGGACGAAAAGAAGCGCGCGTCCCGGAACAGTAATCTCTCCGGCACCGTTTGCTGCCGTATACACCCGGTCCGCTTCAAGGCGGCGTACAACAACGTTGCCGCGTTTTTCGAAAGTATCTGTCAAGTCACCGCGATTTAGCCCCAGCCAATTCCGGTAACACAGGACCTTATCCTCAGCGTCCACAGCGGATACTGAATCCTCGAAGTCGATGATCGTCGTGAGGGCCGATTCCAGAAGGACGTCGGAGATGCCTGCCGCATCCGCCCGTCCCACTTCTGTGGAGGGGTCGATGACAATCTCAAGGTGAAGCCCATGATGGCGTAGAAGGATTGCCGAGGGGGAGCTGGCCTCGCCCCGGTAACCTACGAAAAGTTCAGGCCGGACTAGACCGCTGAATGCCCCATCTGGCAGCTCTACCGTCAATGCCCCGTCCTGCACACTGTATCCCGCCGAATGGGTGTGACTACCCGTGGTCAAGGGGAAAAATTCGTCCAGCAGACGACGGACGTGGGATACCACCGTCTGGCCGCGCGCTGGGTCGAATCCCTTGGATTCTGTGACGGGAGCTAATGCGTCGGTGCCGTACAGGGCATCGTAAAGAGAGCCCCAGCGGGCGTTTGCGGCATTGAGGGCGTAGCGGGCGTTGGAGACGGGGACAACCAGCTGAGGGCCTGCAACGATGGCTACTTCCGGCTCTACTCCCGCAGTTACCACATGCACGTCCTCTGGCTCCGGCAGGATGTAGCCGATGGTTTCAAGGAAGGCCGTGTATGCGTTCGTATCGAACGGGGCGGGGTTTCTCACATGCCATTGGTCTATCTGCGCCTGCAGCTCGTCACGCCGGGCAAGTAGTTCGCGGTTTTTCGGTGTCAGATCACTGACGATCTGAGAAAAACCTGTCCAGAACTGCTCTGCTTCAATACCCGAGTCGGGAAGGACTTCCTCTTCAACGAAACGATGCAGTTCCGCATCTACGAAAAGCCCTCCTGCTTGAACGCGTTCTTTCCGTTCCATCATGGCCGGCCTTTCCCTGCATTGGTGGCATCGCCTGAGGCCGCGAATATGGTACCCGGGTTCAGGATTCCTGCCGGGTCGAGGGCTTTTTTTACGTTATGGGAGATCTCGAGCAGGTCCTCTCCGATCTGGTCGACAAGCCAAGGCTGCTTGAGCCTTCCGACGCCGTGTTCGCCCGTAATCGTCCCGCCGAGTTGAATGGCCAGGTCCATGACTTCGCCGTACGCGAGGTAGGCGCGCTCCTTCATGTCATCGTCGTCCGGGTTGAAGACAATCAGTGGATGGGTGTTGCCGTCTCCGGCATGGGCAATGAATGCAATGACTACATCACGGGACTTCGCGATTTTCTCCACCCCAAGAGTGAGTTCTGCAAGCCGGGGGATGGAGACTCCCACGTCTTCAAGCAGCAGAGTCCCCATTCGTTCAACTGCGGGGATGGCGATTCGGCGGGCGTTGGCGAAGCGTTCACCTTCCTGCCGGTCGGCCACTTCGAAGGCATCGAACGCGCCGTGACGATGGAACGCATTGAGCATGGTGGCTATTTCGGCGCCGCTTGGACTTTGGTCGTCTGAGCGTGCCACGACAAGCGCAGACGCATGCCGATGCAATCCCATTTCAAGGACGTCTTCGACTGCGTTGATGGATGTGGCGTCCATGTACTCGAGCATTGAGGGACGGATGCTTGAGGCGATGTCCAGGATCGCGGCTGCAGCTTCCCGGCTGCTGGAAAACCAGCCGACTACTGTCCGTTCAGGCGGTGCTGGGGGCAGGAGCCGCAAGGTGAGCTCGGTGATGATGCCGAGGGTTCCCTCGCTGCCGACAAAAAGTTTGAGCATGGACAGCCCTGCCACGTCTTTCAGGCGAGGACCACCAATGCGCACGACACGGCCATCAGCCATGACGACTTCCATGCCCAGGATGTAGTCAGACGTAACGCCGTACTTGACGCAGCAGAGGCCACCGGCATTGGTGGCTGCGTTTCCTCCGATGGTGCAGATCTCGTACGAAGCAGGGTCCGGCGGGTACCACAGGCCCTCAGCGGCGGCAGCGGCCTTCACTTCAACGTTGAGAAGGCCTGGCTGCACTACTGCGGTGCGGGTAACCGGATCGACAGTGATGCTCCGCATCCGTTCGGTACTGAGAACTATCCCGCCAGTGATAGCGGTGGCGCCTCCTGAAAGCCCGGTGCCTGCGCCTCTTGGCACCACGGGAACTTTGCGCTCGGCCGCCCACTGAACGGCTACTTGGACGTGCTCAGTGGTGAGTGGGAGCACAACGGCCACTGGCATGCCCGCGTTGGGGTCGACAGCTCGGTCCTGCTGATAGGCCCCCATGGCCCCTGGATCAGTAATGATAGCTTCGGCCGGCAGCATCGAGGCGAGTTCGTCGATGATCCGTCGGCCACGGGCATCAAGTTGTTGGGCTGCTATGGATGCGAGACCCGGCAGGTCAGCATCGTGTAGATCGGTAGCGTGTGACACCTGGTCGCGCTCCTTCTGCTTATGTTCCTAGGGCAAGAATTGAAGTTGCTCATCCCGGTCGGGGCGGCCAAAGGAACTTGTCATCGTTTGGTGAATTGGAGAACTTCAAAGAGTTCGACCGTAGGCAGCTCGATCAGCACATCTTCTCCGTCGACGCGGTTTCTCAGAGGAGTGCCGGCCACGAGGGCCGTAACCGTCGGCTTTGCTGCTGCGGCCCCGTGCAGTCGCAGGAGTCCGCCGCTGTAGGGGAGGTGCGGGCCGTAGACGCGTCTGCGGATGCCGGAGTGGTTGATCAGATGAACGACCCTGCCATGATCGTTGGCCCCCGTGATCATTTCGATGCTGTCATGCAGCTCCGCCGTCAATTCGGGTTTGACCAACGTCTTCACCAAGGTGATGAAGTGATCCCTGACATCCGTTTTACCGAATTCCCGGTAAGTGCGTCCGATGGTCCAGGGTACGTGAAGAACTTCACCCTTGCCGTGCGGTCCTCTGACGTAGGCCGGGTCACTGCTGCCTTGGTGTCCATACGCCAGTTCGGGCGGACCAAAGGGTGCCTGCGGCAGGACGAATCCTGAGGACACGCTTCCCGGCTTCCAAATGCATCGTTGGTAACGGCCGAAGAGCGGCAGCAGAGGGCCGTTGTAGTGGTAGTCCGCAATCCTGGGTTGTGGCTTATCGGTCACGTAGGTTGAGCGAAGCTCATTCCCCGTGAGGGCGGGGGTCAACGCCTGGAGCGCCAGGCTGCTGGCCAGCTCGAGGTTCCCGTCGCGGCCGATTCCGGCCGAACCGGTGGACATGAGGTTGCCGCCGCCCGCGACGTATTCGTCGATTGCAGTTGCGGCTGAGCCCAGATTTCCCATGTCCGGGACGACCAGGAGGCTGTACCTCGTGAGTCCTTCCCTGGCCGCCAGATTGGCCAAGTCACCGACCGGCAGCACATCGAAGGGGAGATTGGCTTCCAGCAGGGAGAGGTAAAGGCCCCTGAATTCCTCCACGAGTTCCCAATAGTTGCCCTGAGTCACGGACGAATAGCTTGGCCGGACCAGCGCGATTTCGGCAGCAGGGTGAAGTCCTTCGTACACCTTTGAATTCTGCTGGCGGAACCTCATGATCTCCCTGGCGTGCGAGGTAGTCCATTGCGTTGGCAGCCGCCCGGGGGAGCCAAAGTAGTAGACCGACGGGTTTCCTCCACGCGCTATCGTCTGGATTACATACTGCGCGAAGTGCTCAGGCTGTTCGGAGCCGAGTCGGTGCGAGGAATCGGTGAACGCTACGCAGTTCACCATGACAGCGGCGTTTGGCCGCGAGGTGACGTGGGCGCTGACAGCTTCGGCGGTCGCGTGCGGCCAAAGCTCCTTACCGGGCATGGACTTGAAGGCGCTGTTACCTTCCAGATAAACCATGGGGGCTCCCTCGCGTAGGAGAACGCCAGTGTGCTGGCCGCGTGCAGCGAGGTGGTCCACAATCCTTGCCGTCAACTGTTTGAGTGTCTGTTCCGTGTAGCGCCGCCATAAACCGAAGGTTTCCGAGGCCGCATCGGCCGGCAGTTCACCCCCTCCGCTATAAAGGGCAAAACCCTTACGGCATGCTTCACAATGGCAGGGACCATGGACTACTTCGTCATAGTCACGGACATTGAAGTTGAACCAGTTGAAAAATACTCCGTCAACGTCGTAACGGTCGAGGACTTCGTCCAGAACGTCAAAAGTACGCGATTGATAGTAGTCCCCCGAGGGGCACACGCTGTACAGCGTGTTGTAGATCTGAGGTTTCCCTTCTGCGGAACGGTAAAGCCATTCGGGGTTTTCACGGGCCAGTCGCGGAGAGACCTTGGACATATCGAAGCGGGCAATTACTTTCAGTCCCCGCGCCTTGCCGGCCTTGACCGCGTCGCCAAAGAGGTCCCCTGAAGGGCGCTGCGCCAACAATGGGTTCCGGGTTTGGAACGGGAGGTTCGTCGGATAGAAGGACATGATTCCACCGGCATTTACAACCCAGGTATCGGCTCCATAGTCGACAACAGCATCTGCTGCTGCCGCAGCATCCATGGCTGCATCTATTTCCTGCAGATTGGTTTGGAGAGCGTTGAAGGGCTTACGCCAGCTGCTGTCCGTGGGCAGGTCACGCCCATAGGTGTTCAATTCTTCTAGCATCGTGCCCTTACTGGAAAGCTCGGTTGCGGTGGTTGTTCAAGACCCTGCTACTGGCTTGAGGGCACTTTGCTCTGCTGCCAGCCGCAGTCTTTCAAGCCGGCGTCGTTTCTGTTCCACGGGATCGGCGATGGGGGCCGCGAGCAACAGACTCTTTGTGTACGGGTGCGCCGGAGACGATGTGACCTGCCCTGCAGGGCCAGTTTCCACGATGTCACCCTTGTAGATCACGGAAACTCGATGGCTTACGTACCGAACCACCGCCAGGTCGTGTGAAACGAACAGGCAGGCAACACCTGTCTGCTGCTGGATTTCGAGGAGCAGGCGAAGAACCGTTGCCTGGGTCGACAGATCCAACGCCGAAACCGGCTCATCGCAAATGATGAGCTTTGGTTCCGGTGCGAGGGCCCGGGCTATGGCAATGCGTTGACGCTGCCCACCGCTGAATTCGCGGGGCAGTCGCTCAGCCGCATCCGCTGGCAGTTCAACCTGGTTCAGCAACCCGCGCACTCTACTTCGGGCTTCAGTGCGGGTGGCCCCCTGAACGACCAAGGGTTCCGTGAGGATGTCGCCGATGGTCAGTGCAGGATTCAGGGAGGAATAGGGATCCTGAAATACCACCTGAATGTCCCGGGCGAGGGCACGCCTGCGGCTGGGGCTGGCGTATGTGATGTCCTCACCCTGAAAGGTGATGGTCCCACCGGACGGCTTAACGAGCCCAAGTACGGCGCGGCCGATAGTGGTCTTGCCTGAACCTGATTCGCCGACGAGTCCCAGAACTTCGCCCGGGGCGATGGAAAGTGAGACGCCGTGAAGGACTTCGTGCAGCTTCCTGCGCAGGCCATGACCTGGGAATGCAACCCGAAGCTCGTTCACTTCAAGGAGTGTGTCTGCGGTCATTTCTGCTCCTTACTGGTAGTCACCAAAGACGTAAGGTCTTCACGCAGATGGCTTTCATCGAGAATCGAGTTGAGAAGCTTCTGTGTGTACGGGTGGTTGGGGTGGTGGAAGACCTGCATGACGTCGCCTTCCTCTACGATGAGGCCCTCGCGCATTACGGCGATGCGGTCACAAATATCTGCAACGACGCCGAAGTTGTGGGTCACGAGGAGGATTGCCATTCCCATCTCCTGCTGCAGGTCACGGAGAAGGTCCAGGATCTCAGCCTGGATGGTTACGTCCAGGGCCGTTGTAGGTTCATCGGCAATCAGCAGCCTGGGCTTGCAGGCCACGGCTCCAGCGATAAGTACACGTTGGGCCATCCCGCCCGAAATCTGGTGTGGGTAGAGGCCAAACGTCCGCTGACTATTAGGAATACCTACTCGCTCCATGAGTTCAAGGGCTCGCTTCTTCGCTTCCGCTCTGGTCATGCCGGAGGCAACCCGAATGCCCTCAACTAGTTGGGCGCCGACAGTGAATGAAGGATCGAGGTTGGACATGGGCTCCTGCGGGATGTAGGCGATATCTTTGCCTCGGATCTCCCGGAGCTCCCGTTCACGAAGGCCTAACAGTTCTCGTCCATCCAGCAGCACTGACCCTGCGGTTATGACCCCCTCGGGAGGGAGGACGCCGAGGGCAGAAAAGGCGGTCTGGGTCTTGCCTGAACCTGACTCGCCGACCAGACCCAAAGTCTCTCCGGCCTTCAGTTTCAGCGATACCCCCTTCAGCACCTGCTTCGGCTTCCCGTTCGGGGTTGGGTACTCCATCTGGAGGTCTTTTATGTGGAGCAGGTTGGACTCGTCGCTGTTCCCCTCGCTGAGGTCGACGCCACGGGAACGAACTCTTGCACTGTCCAGCTTTGCAGCTTTTGGTCTTGCACCTTCAAGTGCATCTCGCAGGGAATTTCCGAGGAGGACCAGGGACGCAGTTATCGCTCCAAGCAGCAGGGCTGGCCAAAGGAACTGTGTGGGGTGGACATAGAAGTTCAGAAAGCCGGCCGAGATCATGGACCCAAAGCTGGGAACCTCTGTGGAACCCACACCGAGAAAAGCCAACCCGGACTGAAGATTGATGGAAGAGCCCATGAGGAATGCGGCCGAAATGATGACCGGCCCACGTACGACCGGCATTACATGCCGGCCGAGAATCCTAAGGGTCGACAGGCCGGCAACACGTGCGGCGTCTACATAGAGCTCATTCTTGACGCCAGCGGTGACGTTCCGGACTATGCGGTAGATCGAGGGCGCAAGAAGGGCACCGAAGATCAACATTGTCGCGCGGAAGTCACCCTTGGTCAGTGGCATTAGCACGATGAGAAGCAGCAGGCCGGGGAAGGTCATGATCAGGTTGAAGACCCACTCGATCGCGGTCCGAATCCGTCCGCCGAAGTACCCGCCGACCAGCCCGAATGTCAGGCCAACAAGGCATGCCATGCTCGTGCCGATGAGTGCTGAGATGGTGCCGGTGTTGATGGAATGGACCAGGCGGGAAAAGATGTCTCGTCCACTCTGGTCACCTCCCAAAAGATATCCCGGCGTTCCGATATCGGCGTTGACAGCGTTGAGGGATGAATCGTTGGGACCGTGCTGGGTGATAAACGGCGCGAGCAACCCCAATGTAAGAACGATGAACAGGAAAGCAGCTGTAATAATCGCCTGCGGGTCCCTCACCAGCCTTCGAAAAGGGGAACGGTGTGAGGCGGCCTCTGTCACGTCCGTCTCGAGGAGGGCTACTTCGGTGCTCAAAAGAGCCTCGCTTTCGGGTTGAGCCAACCGTTAGCGATGTCGGTCAGCAGATTGACGGATACGACGAGCATGACGCTGAAGACAGTGACTCCCATGATCACTGGGATGTCCCCTTGGAGCGAGGAATTGAAGGCGAATGAGCCGAAACCGGGCAGAGCGAAGACATTCTCAATGATCAAAGCGCCGCCAAACATCGAGATGAACTCCAGGGAGAGGACAACAAGAGCGGGCGCAGCAGCGTTGCGCAAGGCGTGGCGATAAACGATTGACCATGCCGGAATTCCCCTGGTGCGGAGCGTTCGGACGTAATCCTTTTGAAGTTCACCGATCATGGTTCCGCGAATTTGCGCCGACATGTTTGCCACCCCGTTGATGACCAGCACTATGACCGGAATGGTGATGGATGCAGCCCAGCGTCTGGGATCCTCAGAAAAGGCAGTGAACCCAGTGGCGGGAAGCCAGCGCAAGTTGAGCGCAAACACCACGACCAGCCCGATCGCGATCAGGAGGGTTGGCAACAGGTTTCCCAGGAGCGACGTACCCTGGGCGAGTCGGTCGACAGCGCCAGCCCGAGAAGCAGCCAGGACGCCAAGAAAAACGCTGACGACGACTGTTAGGGCAAGAGCCACCAGCACGATGGAAAGTGTCACGCCCAGCCGGACCGAAACAGCCTTCTGTACCGACTCACTGGTGAAGTACGAGACGCCAAAATCACCCCGTAGCACGCCCCAAAGCCATTCAAAGTACTGAATCAGCAGTGGGCGGTCCAACCCGAGTTCACTCTTAAGTGCGTGAACTGCGTCGACAGACGACGCGGGTCCAAGAATATTGGCCACGACGCCATCAAATGAAAAGCTCAGCAACCAGAACGTAATCAAAGTCACGAGGACCGCGAGAATTATGCCGGTTGCCAACCTGCGAAGAATATAGGAAGTCATTGGAACCTTAATCAGATAGAACGGGAAAGTCCGGACGTACGCCCGACCCGTGTTCAGCTAAAGGCAGCAGTGCCTTGGGCAGCCGAAAAATCACCAGGGATGTGGGTGCCCATCGGCCAGTAAGTAGAGACACGCAGGCCCGGACAACGACCAATTCAAGCCCTGTGAAGGGCGCAGATCCCGAACGGCGACGTTGCGGCGACCAAAATCCTCCGGACATCCTGACCCCTATGTCGATTGCCTCTACTATTCCCGCTTACCGAGTACCGGCGGTGTCCGGCCTCACGGTACGAGGTAATCCTCGTCACTCGAGTAAAGCATGCCAGCAGGAGGATGACAACCGCTTGCCGTCATCGATCCAGGCGCCACTGAAATATCTCTTCGGCACCGAACTGCTGCTCTTTACTGGATTTACAGGCGACTAGCGCCGGGGCCGGCAGAGTGGGACGCGGCGCTCCCCGAACAGGTTTGGCAACCGGTTGAAATGCGCGCAGTAAGCTATTGAGCCCCTATTACTGGCTTGTTCGACCGCTTTTGCTTGCATGAGCGTCAAGAGCCCGACGGCCGGCGTCCTCAAAGGTCTAGCACCAGGCCGGTACCTGTGGTGAGTCCCCTGCTATACGGCAGCTGAAATCTCGACGGCGGAGATCAGGCGTGGATTAGTTGACTTGGAGGGATGTGACCGAGAGCTCCGCAGACCTTCATTGACTCCCTACGGGCTCCCGGGTTCTTTGAGCAGGCAGCCGCACCGGGGTCCCAATCCCCGCGCGGCTGGTCTTAGTCAATCGGGTGGGTCTGCCCTTCCTGTCACCATGTGATAACTCATGCAGAGACCGGCATGAAGCGTGCAACCAACGGAAACCATAGGGGGGCCTTCACCCGGGGACGCGTAGTGTCGGACCGCCTAAGTCAGGTGGTAAGCGACCTCTCTGCCGACTTTATGAAGTCGGGCAAGATGTCGACCCCCCATCCAGGCTCGTCGCCAAGAATGACTGCACCGTCCTGTACGGCGGGAAGCGGGCTGAAAATATCCTCGAAGTAGGGAATTGTCTCTATGCTCCACTCCTGAAATGCTGTCGCCGACGGCTGGGAGGCCGCTAAGTGAAGTGAGAACAGCTGAATCATGGACTGGTTGGCGCAGTGCGGGGTAGTCACAACCCCTGCTGCTTCAGCCATCTGTGCTATTTTCTTGGTCCGCGCCATACCTCCCACGTAACCGACGTCCGGCTGGACGATATCCACTGCGCGACCCTCGATCATGCGGTGAAACTGGGGCAAAACACTGTCCTGCTCACCTGCGGCGACGGGTATGTCCAGGACTCGTGCCACTTCAGCCGTTGATTCGAGTTCGTAGTAGGGGCATGGTTCTTCAAAGTGCCCGAAGTCAAGGTCTTCCAGGAGCCGACCCATTCGAATTGCCTCGGGAACGCTGTACCCTCCGTTGGCATCGGCGTGCAGTACAACGTCGGGTCCAAGGACATTCCGCACGGTGTGAACGAGCTTCTTGCTTCTCCCAGGCCATGCGTCCCGGTCTTGTCCCATCACGTCTGCAATCCGGACCTTGAAGGCCTTAAACCCATGTGATTCTGTGAGGGCGAGCATTCTGTCGGCCTCCTCTTCCGGGGTCGTCTTTCTGCTCATCGACGAGCCATACACTGGCAATGTGGTCCGGACTCCCCCACCCAAGAGTTGGTATACGGGGCGGTTCGTCACTTTGCCCAGCAAGTCATAGACAGCCGTATCGATCCCGCACAGTGCACGCCACAGGGTGCTCCCGTGGTGCTTGTAGCTCTTACGGGTAAACATGTCAACCAGTGCTTCCCAGTCCCAAGGGTCCCGCCCAATGAAGAACGGGGCTACGTACGAATGGAGAAGCTGAACGGTGGCATCCGCTGAGTACGGGGATGTCTGCCCCCACCCCTCTGCGCCATCGTCCGTCCTTACTCGGACGACTGCTAGCAGTGGCCCACGACTGAATGTCTCGATGCTGGTGATCTTCACGAAAGCGCTCCTTCATTGCAGTAAACCCGACACGCGTAAGGTTCAAGTCGATCAAGACTACTTCCCATGCCACCGGTTGCCAATAAAGGCGCGCAATTGAGCTAAGGCGACACACTAGCGCGGAAAATATCTGTGGCAAGCGGTTGGCAAAGGCCCGTCTGGGATGGTTCACTTTTCTTTACCAGTCGGAACGAGCCGGAGGCGCTCTCGAGACATCTCGCCGGCATTGACATAGGAGTCACCTTTGAAAAATCTGCTTACTAGGGGTGGCGGGCGACGATCTGGTCGCATCGCCACCACCGCGGTAGTCCTGGCGGCAGCCATGGCATTCACCGGATGCGGTGCCGACGGAGGGGGATCCGGCGGCCAGGACCAGCCCGCGGAAAAAATTATCAGGATTGCCGTGACGTCGGCGCCCCGGTCGCTTGATCCGGTGCAGCTTGATGCCGGACAGCAGTCCTACATATGGGCATCGATTTACGACACGCTGGTCTACATCGACAACGAAGGCGAGCTCCAGCCGAATGCGGCTGAAAGTTGGAAGTATAGCGACGACGGCCTTACTTTGACCCTCAATCTTCGGCCCGGGATGACGTTTAGTACCGGCGCTCCTGTCACCGCCGAGGCAGTCAAAAAAACCATGGACCGCAACAAGGAAACACCCGGCCAACAGCAAGACAAGTTTGTTACGGTGAAGTCAGTCGACGCTATCGACGAGGTGACCGTACGCGTCAATTTCAGCAAACACGATGCCGCTTTCCTGTACAACATGGGAATGGATGGAGGTGTGATTGGCGACCCCGCCACTCTGACCACCGACCGAACGGCGACGGATCCTGTAACCTCAGGGCCCTACGTTCTTGACAAAGGCAAGAGCGTTCAGGGCTCGACTTACGTCATGAACCGCCGCGATGACTACTGGAACAAAGAAGCCTATCCGTTCAAGACGGTGACTGTCCGCGTACTGGCAGACCAAACGGCAGCTCTGAATGCGTTGAGGTCCAAGGAAGTTGATGTGTCGGGAGTTCCCGGGAACCAACTCGAGTCAGTTAAAGCAGGAGGAAACTTCAACGTTTTCCACAATCCTACAAGCTCCATAGGTTTCATTAACCTTGCTGACCGTAACGGGAAGGTCCTCAAGCCACTGGCTGACGTCCGCGTCAGGCAGGCTATCAATTTCGCCCTTGACCGCAAGGGCTTTGTAGACAAGCTACTATCCGGTGCAGGAACGCCCAGCGTTCAGCAGTTCAACCTCAACGGCGCAGCTTATGACCAGAAGCTGGAGGACAAGTACCCGTTTGATGTTGAACGCGCAAAGAAGCTGCTCAAAGAGGCGGGTTATCCCAACGGTTTTGATGTGAGCATGCCGAGTACCGTGTTGTCACAGACCTACGAACCGTCTATCAGCCAGGCGCTGGGCGACATTGGCATTAAAGTGAACTGGGAACCTGTTCCGCCCCAGAACTCCACGGCTGCAGTGGTATCAGGGAAGTACCCTATGTACTTCTTCATCTCCAGCGCGACTGTCACCCAGAGGGAAATCCCCCGTCAGCTTGGCAGCGCAACGATGAATCCCTTTAAGTGGAGCACTCCCGAACTTGATGGGCTCGTAGAAAAAGCGAACAGTGAACTCAACGATGAAAAGCAAGCCGAGATCTATAAGGAGATCAACCGATACGTGGTCGAGAACGCCCTTTTCGCTCCTCTTTCCTTCATTGGGGCGAACACTGTTACGTCCCCTGAGATTAAGTACCTGAACAAAGGAGCGAACAACTTCTCTACCATCCGGCTCTTCGACGTTGCTAAATGACTTAGGAAGCCGGCATCAGCAGCAAACGGTTTAACCTTGGCAGGTACCAGGTTCCTAACATGGTCAACCCTGTGGTTTGAAGGAAGTTTCCAGCGCTGATCAAAATTATCCGCCCCCGGGACGCAAGCCTGATAGATTTGGCTCAAGTCGCGGGGGCGGCTTTTTGACGGCTCGCCCGAGCCGAGGCCAGGAGCCGTCGGAATGGGTCACAGCCCAAGTTCAGCCATGAATCTTCGGCGCTCAACCAAATTTGAGGACTTACCTTACCAGCGGCGCTCCAAAGTGATACTGGGTCAATGGAGAACTCACGCGGGTTGCCGCTCCGGGTCACGGCAGGAGCAGCTCTAATCGGCTTTCACTGGTAAGGCTGGCGTTGGATCAGCCCACACCCTATGACAGCAACAACTCATCTTCAGAAAGAGCTGGGCCGAGCGGCGCAGGAATAATCGCCGACCTACACACTCTGCTGTAACGCGCTAGCGTCAAAGGCAGCCATGGCAGAGGTAGGAGAAAATTCCGCAGCTGCATCGCATGACTGTCCCCTTGGACGCCACTTCAGCTACGCAAGCGATGCGCTGCCCACAGAGGGTTTAGGCGCTGGCAATCAACACTCGGCTGGCGAAGTAAAACGGCGCGCTTTCTTTCCCGGCTCCTACCTTAGGGACTGGAGGCGCGACCCTTGCAGGCTGGGTTAGCAAAAACGCGGCCAGTTGAGGACGGATGATTCAATACGCCAATATGGCCTCTGCTGCAACAAAGACCCGCTGAAACCGCCGGCGAACACGACCCGCGGCCCTGGCGAAGATCCCGGCCGCCGATACTAGGGCGCGGCAGCCATCTTTCCACCCTGCCTGCCAGCGCACAAAGGTGGAGTCTCCCAGCCGTGACTTTACGGGAGAGCGCGGCCTGGGGGAATTGTTAGTAGTTCCCCCGGCACGCCGAAGCAACGCGAAGTCCCGTTCCGGCCAGCGGCAGCCCCATTACTGGTATAAGACCATGGCTTGCCCGTTGGCGGCCACTGAAGAACCTGCGGAGGAAGAAGCCAAACGGCGCAGCGCTGCTGGGAGAGCAGCGCCGCGCCGTGAGAAGCTACCAGTGAGCCCTACAGCTTTACAAAACTATGTCGCTGAGTTGGGTTTTGGAACTGTGCACCACAACATAGGGCTGGTTTGAGAAAGTATTGTTCAATGCCGGGATGAAAACAGGCGGCTCACCGTCTCTACGAACTTCGGCAAAGAACATGATTGGGTACGAAGAGGACGTATATTCACCGGGGATAACAGCTACGAATCCGTCGCCTGCCCGCTCCATCTCTAGACAATCGAAGTCCTCTGCGTGATTGACATGACTATAACGTAAGACAGAACCGGATATTGACGGGTCCGATGAATGGAGAATTACCGTGAGCGGGTCCCCTCGCATGAAGGGAGGACAAGGGACGAAACTGGCCTCTGCTTGCCACCGTTCCATTCGATGTGTGACTTGACTGGCAGGCTTAGTGCCCGAATTGTTCCGTGCTTCGGTCAGCTCCATGTTGAGCAGGTGAAGATCTTCCCGCATTGCCATGATCCGGTCTGACCAGCTCCCACGGTCGGAGAGACCAACCCCAAAAGCGATGTCCTCCTGGTATATGCCGTTAGCTAGGGTCGGTATCGAGGCGTACGCTGCATGTGCGTTCTTCAGCAGGCGAGCGGACTCCTGAAGGTAGTCAACACTTCCGGTCCGCCTGAAGAATGCATACTCAACAGCCGCGCGGAATTTTGAAGAGAAGAACCGTCCCAGCTGGACAATTATCTGCAGGTCGATGATTGTACGTTGGGCCTGTGGGTTATCTGCGAGCCTGCATTTCTCGATTTCAGCAAGCGCGGTTACGCCCTCGCTGACCATCCCATCTATCCATGATGCGACCTCAAGCGGCGTGTATTTGGGCTGCAGTTTGCCGCTAAGAGCTGCATCCACGTATTCTCCGATGCCGTAGAACAATTCGGGGTCGAAGGGGCTGACGCCCTCCCAGGTCCCCGGCTGCGGAGTGTCCCACGCATAATGCATGGACAACTTCCATGCAGAAATCGGCAGGTCCACATACATTTCGGGGGAATAGAAGTTGTTTGCGCCGCTGACTCCGTGCACGACGGTAACGAGCGGCAACACGCGGCTCAAATGGGCCAGCGCCACTTCGAAATGGGGGTAGGCGTCACCATAGTCTTCCCGGAGCACCCTTTGCCACACTGCGGTATCGCACTCCGGATTGTAAAGGTGCTGGCCCCACAAGGCATATGTGTAGCGGTATTTCTTCCAGTCATGCACTCCCAACCGTAGGTCGTCCCGCACGTAGGGGTCTCGTCTTCCCGGCTCACCTGTTCCGCGCCTTCCCTTGAATGTGAGAGGCTCGCAAAACTCGAGACCACGTGATCCACCGAAAGTCGCAAATTGTCCGAATCCGCGTGCCAAGGCTGGGTCGCCCCATAGAAGAAGCTTTTGGGTCCCGGGCCACATCCTGTAGATGACGTCAGTAGCACGGTCTTCGCTCAGATAGTCGGCGTACCCGTAGCGGGTGAACCTCCGGGCACCATCTGTAACTCCCGTCACGGACGCATCCTTGCCCGCGAAGTTCAGCGGGTTGCGCTCGTGCTGGCGAATTGATAGCTGGTGGTACGCCAGACCCATATGTTCCGCCCAGTACTTGGCGGAGATCATTGTGCGGATGTTTGGTTTAGCAGCGGCGTCCACCAAGGCCTGGTCAACACCTTTGGCATGCATGTCCACCTCTATGGGACGACCCACGCTCGAAATAGCGTCAAAGACCTTGCCCCAAAAGACTTCGTGCCCCTCTTCGTGCACACCACCTTCATGGTGGACACGGAAGGTTATACCCTCGATTTCAGGCACTCGTTCGAGTAGCAGTTTGACAGCTGCCGCCGAGTAGCCGGCATGTATCTCAGGGCTGATGCCCAGGATGGGGTACCAATGCTTCGAGTCATAGCCGAAATCGTAGGCGTGATTCCACAGGCCAAGTTGAAAACTCATGCCACGGCGCTTTGTCTCCCGGGCTATGAAGGCCAAGGCCTCCATATTGCGGTCACGCTCTTCCTTGGAAACTCCTTCTGCCCGTACCTGATACCCGGGAACATCGAGAAGGAACGGGTATGCGAAGACAAGGTAGTTATCAGTGGCAGTCCGGCTTTCCCAGCCGGTGCCGTAGTTGTACTGCATTCCCAGTGCAAGGTGGAACCGGTTGAAACGCTGGGCGGCAAGATGGTCAAGGTACTCCGCCCAGAACTGCCGATCATGAAACCACAGGCCATCCTCATGGATGCTTGAAAAGTTGCGCTGAATGCCTCGAAGCGGCACGGCAGGCTTTTGAGAATCCTCGAAACCAGGAACGAGGCCCTCGAATCCATCGGAATGAACGCGCCCTTCGATATCACCGATAGCGTAGGCATAACCGCGGTCATCAGTGGCCGCGATTGTGATCCGTCGACCGCCGTGTTCTTTGGCGTCAATTCTCAGCGAGTAGGATTCGCTGGCAGATGCCGGGGCACGTAGCCCTGCTAAGTTCAGCGCCGCTAGGTCAGCCGGCTCGACCAACACGAGTTCAATCTCCTGTCCCGATTGCCCGTTAACAGAAAGCAGCCCCGCTTCTCGCAACGTGCTGTTCAGACGGCAGAGCATCCACTTCACGGGCTCGCACTCAAAGAGCTCAGGGGTACCACCGGCCGCTATTCCAGAAAAAGTCTTTGACATAGTTGAGTCCTGTTTCTACTGCTGCTTGACCGGAGCGCACATATGGCAACCGGTTGTACGAGTATACTGTGGAAGGTATATCGGGGGAAGCCGCCATGGACTGCGCTCCTCCTTGCGACCCTCACTCTTCACGCAGCTGCCGTGCGAAAGATTAAGGCAACCGCTTTCAGTAGCCTTCGACGACGCTTTAGACAAAACCAACCGGCACTGCCGTGTTCCTGAAGATGAGAATGGAGGCCCTGGCTAGGCGAGATAAGTGAACTCCCTCACACAACAAAGACTCATCCTGTTGGAGGTTCAGTGAAGGAATCGATTCCACACGAAAAGGCGCCAAGGATGGAGAGATTCGAGGCTGACATTGCGCGCATCCCCACTTCGAATCTCTCACTTCCGTTCCTCCCGGCCCCTGATACCGCCCGACCTTCCGTTGAGCGAACACATTTGCAGAAGCACTTAGGTCGCAGGACAGTGGTGCTTCTGGTCCTGGCCACCTTCGGTGGCAGCATGGCAACGATAGTTCCAATGTCATTTACCCTGGCCCTGCGGCTTGACCAGATCGCACCTGGACACGAGCAGTATTTGGGCTACATGCTGGGAGCAGGCTCCGCATTTTCTCTTTTGGCCGCGCCGCTGACCGGAATTTTTAGCGATCGGACACGCTCCCGGTGGGGCCGGCGACGGCCTTATACCGTTGCCGGGGTGACAGTAGGAGTGGCCGCAATCCCGCTGATGGCATCTGCGCCGAATGTTCTTCTGCTCGGGGTTGGATGGGTTCTGTCAACAGTTGGGTGGCAGACAGCCATGGGCTCGATCAACAATTATCAGGCGGACAACCTGCCGAAATTTCAGCGTGGTCGAGTGGCCGGCTTGACCAGCCTGGCCCGACAGATTGCTCCTGTCGCCGGTATAGTTCTCGCCGGCCAAGTCGTCGTGGACCCACTGTGGGTCTTCCTACTGCCAGCTACCGTCGGCGTCTTACTGGTTTTGGGCTTCGTCGCTTTTGCTCCGGAAAGGCATTCACTGCGGCTGGAGTCGACAATTCCGCTTTCGCCCAAAAACGTCTTACGCAGCTTTATGTTCAACCCCCGCCAGCATCCCGCCTTCGCGTGGACGTGGGGAGGGCGCTTCATGTTCTTCCTGGGACTCGCCCTAACCACGAGCTATTCGACGTTTTTCTACGCACAACGGCTGGACATGAGTGTTGCTGAAGTTTCGACAGTGATCGCGGCGATTTCAGCCGGCGGCATCATCACCTCGACCGTCGGTGCCATAGGAGGCGGATGGCTGTCCGACCGCGCCGCCCGCCGTCAGCCCTTTATCCTCACAGCCACCGTCATCTATGCAGCTGGAGCCCTTGTGTCGGCTTTCTCCTACAGCTTCGTCTCACTCCTGGCAGGTTCACTCATTACTTCCCTGGGTATTGCTGTTTTCGTGGCGGTGGGACAGGCGCTCGTCCTGGACGTGCTTCCCCATCGCGAAACACAGGCGGGACGATTCACGGCAATAACAAGCTCTTCACAGAAGATTCCAAGTGCTCTGGCCCCAGCGCTAGCTCCCCTCTTACTTTCGATCGCTACCGTAGACAACTCAAGGAACTACACCGCGCTGTACGTGGCGGCCGGAATGCTTGCCGTGCTTGGGGGCATCATCACCCTTCTTGGCTCACGGGCGGAAACATAAAACGCATGGAGAACTGATTCGCCGTTCGTGACAACCGCTTGCAAAGATAACGCGGAGAGCTGAAACGCGCCTTCGGCTCGAATGTGGCCGCCAAATCTAAAGGAATTTGCTCTTCTGCTGTAAGCAGTTGGTGACTATAGCGAAGTATAAAGAAGCACTTTCGGCGGCATGTGGCAACCGGTTGACAGGCCTGCGGGCTCTTGTGATACTTGCCTAACGGGCCGTTCTCTCAGTGCCCGCGCCCTGCAGCGAACAAGGGAGTTTCGTAGATTGAAAACAGGAGCTGAAGCACAGGAAATCCGCAGTGTGCTGTCCACATTGCTGTACTACCCAGAGGAGATAGAGCAGCTTCGGCAGGCTTTCTCCCCAGCCGAGTTCATTCATGTGCACCCCCGCGAAACGGAGGCTATCCAGGCCGCGCTTGAGCACGTAGACGTGGCTGTACTTCAAACAGATCTTGACGACAGGTTCCTCAACGCCCCAAACCTGAAGTGGGTTCACTGCGACCACTCGGGACTTACGCGTTCTGCCCGCGCCGAGGTCTTCGAAAAAGGCCTGATTGTTACGGGATCGGCTGGAAGGTCTGCCCCTGCGCTTGCCCAGCATGCCTTTTATTTCGCACTGACACTGACTTTTGATGCCAAGAAGCACTTTGAGCAGCAGGCCGCACACCTATGGCGTCCTGTTCCAGGATATGAGAACCGACGGGCGCTCTGGGGTAAGACCCTAGGTATCGTCGGGTTTGGTCATACGGGGCAGGCCATGGCCCAACTTGGCAAAGCTTTTGGCATGCGGGTCATCGCCTACCGGCGAAGTGCCAGTGAGACCCCGGCCAACGTCGATGTCATGCTTTCATCAGATGGCGGTGATAGTTTGCAGCCGCTGGTTGAGCAGGCCGATGTCATTATGCTGGCCGCACCGTTGAACGATGAGACGCACCATCTGTTTTCGACTCGCGAGTTTAGCCAAATGAAGAATGACGCCTTCATTATCAATATGGCCCGCGGGGGAGTGATCGACCATGATGCCCTCATCGTCGCGTTACGAACAGGCCAAATTGCCGGAGCCGGTCTCGATGTGACCGATCCGGAACCGCTCCCCGAAGACTCGCTATTGTGGGACATGGGCAATGTGGTCATCACTCCTCATGTCACACCCAAATTGCCAGACCGGACGCAACGATCAATTGACATGATCGTTGAAAACATCGGCCGGTTCCGCCGAGGCGAGGGCATGCTCAATGCGCTGACACCACGCGATGTCTACACCCGCCTGCAGCCGTCCGCGCTTATTTAGCGCACCTATTCTGGCCACTTCCAGTCAAAGGAACCGTCCATGCCAACACTTCACCCACGCAGAGCGGCGGTAGGCAGCGCCGCCGTTATCATCGCTGCAAGCCTGGCTCTTACCGCCTGCGGGGGAGAACCGTCTCCCACATCGGAAGTCGCCCAGACCACATTGACCTTCGGCGTTCAGGCAGCACCAAACTCGCTTGATCCTGCCCAACTTCATGACGGGCAACAGCGGTATGTCTGGGGCGCCGTCTACGACACCCTGATTTACAGCGACAATGAGGGAGTCCTCAAACCCGGCGCAGCAAAGAGCTGGGAGTACTCCGCGGACGCAAAATCGCTCACGCTCAAGCTTCGCGACGACATGGAATTCAGTGACGGCGACCCTGTCACCTCAGCAGCAGTCAAGACAAGTCTTGAACGCACCCGGACCACTGCTGGACCTCAGCAGAGCAACCTTTCGGCCATTGCATCCATCGATACACCCGACGAACACACCGCGGTGCTCAACCTCAAACGACAGGATCCTGACCTGCTCGTTTCATTGTCTTACGGCGCTGGAGCCATTGGAGATCCCGGAACGATCAATGAGGCACGCACGGCCCTGGATCCGGTTGGTTCGGGGCCATATACCCTCGACCGCACAGCGACCGTCGACGGCACAAAATACGTTCTCAACAGGCGCGACGATTACTGGAACGCAAAAGCCTACCCGTTCAAGACGGTTACCGTGAGGGTCATTCCGGACCGGACGGCACTCTTCAATGCACTGCTGACGAACGAACTCGACGCCGGCACGGTCGACGCCGCCCAAGCCAAGCAAATCGAGGCGAACGGGTTCAGTCTCACACCCGTGGAAGATGTGTCGACGGCTGCAATTGTCATTGCCGACCGGGCCGGCCAGGTAGCTCCACCGCTCGCAGACGTTCGAGTCCGGCAGGCCATCAACTATGCATTCGATCGCAAAAAGATGCTCAACGCTCTGGTCGGCGGCAATGGCCGACCCATCGAACAAGTCTTCAACAAGCTGTCCCCGGCATACAGCGAAGAGTTGGACAACGCCTACAGCTTCGATCCCGGGAAAGCCCGCACCCTTCTGAAGGAGGCCGGCTACCCCAGCGGGTTCACCCTCGCCATGCCTGCGAACGCTATCGTCCAGCAGTTCCAAGCCAGCATCACCCAGGCACTCGCCGACATCGGCATCAAGGTTGATTGGGAACCAGTGCCGGCACAAAGTTCCAGCCAAACGACCAAATGGGGAATGTACTTCAACCTGGGCACCACCGCAGCCCCCTCACGCACAACCTCCCTATACTTCGGCAAAAATGGATCACAAAATCCCTTCCGATACGAAGATCCCAAGATGAACGACCTTCTGGCTAAGTTGGCGGGCGAAGCAGATCCCACGCGTGCAGGGGAAATTTACAAAGAGATCAACAAATACGCAACGGACAACGCATGGATCGCACCCTTGTTCTCGCTGAAGTCAACTTGGGCTATGAAGAAGGGCCTCGAGTATAGGGGAACGGGCAGTGCAGTACCCGATCTTCGAGTCTTCGGAGTGACAGGCAAGTAATCCGGTTATCGGACCGACGACATCCTCTGGCCGGCAGGAGGACTCGACGAGTCCTGGCTGCCGGCCAGCGGAATTCGGCCTGGCCTACGTCGCGCTAGTGACGCTTGCTGGCACACGCTTGAACGTCAGCCTCGTGACTTATTTTGATAGGAGAAGCAATGAGTGGCGGTGGTTACAACGTTTCGGTCGAACGGACAAGTGGGCCCCACCCGGCATCTGGAACGATCGTGTTCGTCAACTCTCTGGCAACGACCAGCAGCATGTGGGATGGAGTCGTTACCCGACTCCCGAAAGATTTTGACGTGGTACGGTTCGACCAGAGGGACCGTGGAGGACTGCTGGGACATAGCCCCTTCAGCCTGGACGATCTCGTAAGTGACCTTTTCGCTGTTCTTGACGACGAAAACATTGAAGAAGCGCACATTGCCGGGGTCTCTTTGGGTGGCCTTGTTGCGCTCCGCTCCGCAGCCGTCATCCCGCACCGAACAAAATCTGCGGTGGCAATGTGCTGTGCCGCACGATTCTCGAAGGACGTATGGCTCCAGCGCGCCCAGCAGGTGCGCGCCCACGGTGTTACACCCCTGGTCCCTCAAGTAATAGATCGCTGGTTCACGCCTGATTTCCAGCAACGGCAACCCATCATCGTGGACCAGCACCGTCAGATGCTGGCATCAACAGATCCGACAGGCTACGCCTTCGCCTGTGACCTGCTGGCCGAATCCGACGTGACAGAAGACCTACCCGCCATTGAAGTACCACTCCTGGTCGTCAGTGGCGGCGCCGACTCAGCCAACCCGGTCACCGACCAGCAACTCATCGCCCGGAACGTTCCGTCTGCCAGGCACGAGGTACTGAACAATACCGCGCACCTCGCACCGGTGTCCGAACCGGAACTGATAGCCAACTTGGTGTCTGAGCACGCCCGACTGCACAACTAAGGACGGAATGAGGATGGAACCAGGAAACCAATTACGGCTTGGCGACGCCGCCGAACAGCGTAACGGCTCGCGCATCCAGACCTGCGCTCAAGTGTCGCCGGGAGACCAGGTAGAGGCCAAGGTCGGCAGTACCTGCCATATACGTGGAGAAGTCGTTCAGGTGCAACCCTCGATGGAACTTTTTTGGGTTGTCTCGCAGGACGGAAGCCGACGAATAGTAGAGCTTTCTGAATTCGAAGTCTATTTCATGGCGTAGCCGATTATCATTCCTTCGGTGAGGTGTTCGGCGCCGATCTGCAGGGTCCGGCGGATCCCGTAGAGCGGATCTCCCTTCCGTCCCCGGCGCCCGAGCGTGTCCTGCTGGACCCGGCGCCGGACCTCGTCGACCATGGCCGAGCCAAGCTTCACGACATGGAATGCATCCAGGATGGTGATGGCTTCGGGCAGTTCGTAGCGGATCGCGTTGGCGTAGCCACGGAACGGATCCAGCGCTGCCGTTTTGATTCGGGCGGTGAACTCGGTTCCCCGGTCTTTGAGCCAGTCGGCGTAGGCCTTCGCGGACCGGCCCGGGACGAGGTCCAGCAACGTGGCGTGCAGCACGCCGCGGGCGTCGCGGGTGTGGTCCACGATCCCGGTGACCGTCCCCGTGCCGGGCCGGCCGGTAGTGGGACCAGAGGTGCTCATGGACGCCGAGCGCATTCACGCCTGTCAGCTGACCAGCCGTTGCGATCCGCCGGGCGGCCTCTGCCTTGATGGCGTCCCAGACCGTGTGCCAGGAGATACCGAGCAGGTGGGCCAGGGCAGAGACAGACGTGTCGAAACCCTGCAGCGCATCAGTCGCCCTGGGCAAAGCGTGTCTGAAATTGAGAGGACCCGGACTGTGGAGCCGGACATGGCGGCGTCCGTGGCCCACTGCGACGACGCCGCAGTCAGGGCAACCGGCAAGGTCATCACCGGTCTCGACGTGCAGAACCAGGCCTGAAGCGGTTGTCGTGACGGCACTGACGTGGATGCCCTCCACACCGAGCAGCGCATCGGCGCGCGTGCACCACTGGCCATCGGAATAAGACATAGAGTTAGTCATGTCAGGGTCTCTTTTGGGTTTGGTTGCTTGGTCGCTACCTATTCAAAGAGGCCCTGACCTCTTTCCCGCCGCACTGAAAGCCCCCTGCCGCCGCGATATCTAAGGGCCGGCTGTCGGTGACGGTCGAAAAGTGAGCCATTGTGACGGTTGAAAACTGAGTCACCCGTTCCAAACGATTGGGTGGGTGATCACAGTGGAGGATTGGGCGCTTATTCGGCGGTTGCATCTGGCCGAGGGTGAATCGATGAGGTCGATAGCGGCGCGGTTGGGGATTTCCAGGAACACAGTGGCGAAGGCGGTCAGTGCTGAGGGTCCGCCAACATATGTCCGGGCGCCGCGGGACTCCGGGATCAGGGCAGTGGAACCGGCTATTCGTGCGTTGCTGCTGGAGAACCCGCGGATGCCCGCGACGGTGCTCGCGGAGCGGGTGGGCTGGTCCGGGTCACCGGCCTGATTCCGGGAGAACGCGGCCAGGATCCGGCCCGAGTATGCACCAGCTGACCCTGCTGACCGGATCTCTTACGACCCCGGAGATCAGGCGCAGTGCGATCTGTGGTTTCCGGAGGTCCGGATACCCGTCGGTGCCGGCAAAGCCAGGGTGTTGCCGGTGCTGGTGATGGTCTCCTCGCATTCACGGTTCATCATGGCCCGGATGATTCCGTCCCGGATGACTGGAGACCTGCTGGCCGGAATGTGGGAGCTGCTCGGATCCCTGGGCGGGGTTCCGCGGAGGCTGATCTGGGACAACGAAACCGGCATCGGCCGGAGGAACAGCTACGCCGCCGGAGTCGCGCCGTTCGCCGGGGTCCTGGCCACCCGGATCGTGCAGGTCAAACCCTACGATCCGGAGAGCAAGGGCGTGGTCGAGCGGGCCAACCAGTTCCTGGAGACCTCGTTCCTGCCGGGCCGGGTCTTCACCTCACCGGAGGACTTCAACAACCAGCTCGGCCAGTGGCTTCCGAAGGCCAACGCCCGGCTCGTCAGGCGGACCGGTGCCCGGCCGGTGGATCTACTCGCTGCGGACAAGGCGGCCATGCTGGCGCTGCCACCCGTTCCGCCGGTCACCGGGTTCACCGCGCGGGTCCGGCTCCCGAGGGACTACTACGTCCGGATGGGATCCAACGACTACTCCGTCCACCCGCAAGCCATCGGCAGGTTCGTCGACGTCACCGCCAACCTCCAATCTGTCACGATCAGCCTGGAGGGCCGGCCCGTCGGCACCCACCCCCGTTCCTGGGGCGCCGGTCTGACCATCACCGACCCGGACCACGTTGAGGCGGCCAGGGCACTGCGGAAGGCCTTCCAAACCCCCTCACCGGTGGCCGAAACCACCGGGCTGCGGGACCTGGCGGACTACGACCGGGCGTTCGGTGTTGTCCTCGATGACGGGCAGGTCGCCTGATGCCAGCTGCTAAGGAAACCATTGGCCAGATCGAGTACTACTCCCGGGCGATGAAAGCGCCCCGGATCCGTGAAGCAGCCAACCGCCTCGCGGACCAGGCCCGTGAAGGAGGCTGGACCCACGAGGAATACCTCGCCGCCGTCTTGTCCCGGGAAGTCGCAGCCAGGGAAGCCTCCGGCGCCGAGATCAGGGCCCGGGCCGCTGGTTTCCCGGCCCGGAAATCACTCGAGGACTTCAACTTCGATCACCAGCCCGGCCTCAAACGCGACACCATCGCGCACCTGGCCACCGGCGCGTTCCTCACCGAAGCATCCAACATCGTCCTGCTCGGACCACCCGGCACCGGCAAAACCCACCTCGCCACCGGCCTCGGTTTGCGGGCCACCCAGCTCGGGCACCGGGTCCTGTTCGCCACCGCCATCGACTGGGTCACCCGCCTCCAAAACGCCCATCAGAACGGCCGGCTGCCCCAGGAACTGGTCAGGCTGCGCCGCTACGGACTGATCATCGTGGACGAAGTCGGCTACATTCCCTTCGAGCAGGACGCCGCGAACCTGTTCTTCCAACTGGTCTCGTCCCGCTACGAACACGCCTCGCTGATCCTGACCTCCAACCTACCGTTCGCCCGCTGGGGCGACGTGTTCGGGGACCAGGTCGTCGCCTCGGCCATGATCGACCGCATCGTCCACCACGCCGAAGTCATCACCCTCAAAGGCTCCAGCTACCGCCTCAAACACACCCAGGTCGACTCGCTGCCCTCAACAAGACCGGAAAATACGGCAGAATAACCAGCGTCAAAGTGGCTCAATTTTCAGCCCGCGAAATGGCTCACTTTTCGACCATCGCTGACACCGGCCTAACCACGTTCATCTGCGAAGGGCCAGCTACGGGAACACCATGGCTGCTATGTCAGTGTCGTTGTGGACGAGATGTGAGGCACGACGCCCAGGAGGATCACCCATTCCGTTGTCTGCGGCGGCTGCTCGCACAACCCGTGACTTTGGGCAATGCCACCTTGTTTTCAAGCCCACTCTGTTGTGCTGTGGGCAGATAAGGGGAAGGGGTGCCGCTACATGAGCGACACCCCTTCATTACTCCTGGCCTGGTTCACATTGCCGGTGGCCGTCCATCTGCCGGGAAGGAAGAATGCTGCGCCCTTAGGCCGTCGGTCGCGCATGCCAACGAAGGACGGGAATTTATCGACGACCGGATGATTTATCTCGAGGTATGCGATTTGGTATTCCTCGGACCAGGGGGAGTCGTTGAGGGCGTCTTGTCATCATGACGGGCTTGTCGAATGTGTCGATTCAGTCGCGGATATCGGCTTCGAGCTGCGCGGGTCTCCTGCATTTCGTCCCCCAACGTTTCTTGCAGGGAGGAGGGGGTGGATTCTTGGTGGTAACTTCGTCGGAAACGCCTAGGTTGAAGCCCACAGCGGCGGTTTCACCAATCACAACGTTGCCGTGCCTGTCGACATAGTCACGTACTTCCTCGGCCTATGGGTGGTGGGAGGTGCGGAAGGAGTTGGCCCCAATCCACTTCATGAGTTCAAAGTCGTGAACGAGGTAGGCACTGTCGTGGCCCTTGCGGGGAA
The DNA here is from genome assembly GCF_030823375.1 of Pseudarthrobacter siccitolerans. Lineage (NCBI taxonomy): Bacteria > Bacillati > Actinomycetota > Actinomycetes > Micrococcales > Micrococcaceae > Pseudarthrobacter > Pseudarthrobacter siccitolerans. The sequence goes on from NZ_JAUSXB010000001.1 coordinate 2,851,109, forward strand.
CTGGAGTGTCCTCGTGTTTTCCAAAGGCGGTGAAGTAGAGAGGCTTGCCGTTGGTGTGGAACGCAGCCTTTGCCACTTCGATGGTTCGAACGCCGACGTTCTGGACGTAGGAATCGGTGATCAGCCGAGGTACTTCCCTGTGGAGCCCCTAACGACAAGTTCCGTGTCGATGTAGTGGGTAGAGGCACTCTTCTCCGACCCTTTGAGTGCTTTGAGCAAGAGACTAGTAGCTTCGATACCGCAGGTTTCCATCGGTGCTCGCACCGTCGTTAGCCCTGGTGTGGTGAAGTCAGCGCCGAAGATGTCGTCGAACCCTACGATGCTGATTTGGTCTGGAACTGCGTATGCGGCTGCTTGGAGCTCCTGCAGGAGGCCGATGGCAAGGAGGTCGTTGTAGGCGATCACAGCGGACGCCCCGCTGCCTACTATTGCTCGTGCAGCTGCCCGGCCGCCCTTTATCGTCGGACTGTCCGACTCCAGCTTGACTGACTCCAGGTGGGACCACTCGCACGCCTGCCGGACACCCAGCCATCGCCGTCCTGACATCCATGACGCTTCCGGGCCGGCGATAAAGGTAATCCTTCGATGTCCATGCCCGGCGAGATGGCGGACCGCTTCACCCAGCCCCTTCTCTACGTCGGGTACAACGCAGGTGATTCCCTCCACGTCGCGATTAACCACTATGACTGGTTTTTCTTCGGCTAGCTGCCTGATGTGGTCATCTCTCATACGGGGGCTCGCCAGTATCAGGCCGTCCACGCTGGCCAACATGCGCTGTGCGGCTGATTGCTCTTTCCGGGAAGACTCAGCCGACTCGGCGAGGATTACCGAATAGCCATGATCTGCAGCCGTTGATTCTGCTCCCCGGATTGTTCCGAAGAAGGTTGGAATTTGCGACATCGGCAACAATGAGCCCGATTGTGCTGGTTCTTCCCGTGGGAAGGGCCTTTGCGAAGGGATTCGCTTGATAGTTGAGTTCAGCAGCTGCATCTTCGATGAGCTTGCGGGTACTGACACTTACCCGGCCGGGCTTGCTGAGAGCTCTGGAAACAGTCGAGGGATTGACACCCGCCAGCTTCGCAATGTCGTAAATGGTGGCGTTGGCCGCCCTGGACGGCCTGCCTTCGACTATGCCGCGGACGCTCTTAGCTTCCGCTTTTGGGGGTGAAAGTTCAGTCACTACTACAGCATCGGGAATATTCCCCATGAAATCAAGCGGTTGCCATACATCTCACTTTTGTTGACGCGTTTTGATACTGGCCAAAGCGATCGACGGGCATACATTCGCGTTATCGTGCCGCTTCTGCCAGCTAGCACTTGACTGATTACCTGTTGGCAACCGGTTGACAAACAAGCGAGTCAGCCCGGACCATTGACGTATGCCACAGTCGATTGCCTCCCATCTGGACAGGCTCCTGCCCGCTGATCCAGGAACCCGACGCATTGCGCGCGAGCTCCTGCAGCGCGTCGAGGACCTCCCCATCATTTCCCCGCACGGGCACGTTGACGCCGCAGTCATCGAGCAGAACACCCCCTTCCCGGATCCCGCCGCGCTGCTGGTGAGCCCGGACCACTACGTCACCCGGCTGATCCACGCCAGCGGTGTCCCGCAGGAGAAGCTGCGCGGATCCAACACCTCCGAGCCCGACTCCCGCGCGGTCTGGCGTGAGTTCTGCAAGGCCTGGCCGCTGTTCGAAGGCACCGCTTCGGGCTACTGGCTCCGCACCCAGTTCACCAGTGTCTTCGGTTTGGAAGGCGAGCTGAGCGAGGCCACTGCGGATGCCAGCTATGACGCGATTTCCGCCAGACTTTTGGAGCCGGGCTTCAGGCCCCGTGAGTTGTTCAAGGATTTCAACATCGAGGTTCTGGCCACCACCGATGACCCGCTGGACACCCTGGCGAGTCACAAGGCCATTGCCCAAGATCCCACCTTCCACGGTCGTGTCCTGCCCACTTTCCGCCCCGACGCGTACCTGAACATCGCCCACCCGTCGTGGTCGGCGAACGTGGACAAACTCATCGCGGCAGCGGGCGACGGCGGCACCGGCTATGGCGCCTACATCACCGCACTGGAGAACCGGCGTCGTTATTTTGTGGAACATGGTGCAGTGTCCGCAGACCATGGCGTCCGCACCCCGGCCACGCTCAAGCTCGACGTGGCGGACGCAGCCAGGCTGTTTGACCGCGCCCGCTCAGGCGACGCCACGGCGCAGGACCGCGACGATTTTGAAGCGCACATGATGTACCAGATGGCCCGCATGTCCGTGGAGGACGGCCTAGTGATGACGATCCACCCGGGCTCGTACCGCAACCACCACGAGCCCACCTTCAACGCCTTCGGCGCGGATACCGGGCACGACATCCCGTTCGCCATCAACTACACCGATGCCATCCGCCCCGTCCTGCAGGACTTCGGTACCGCCAAGGATTTCCACCTGGTTCTCTTCACGCTGGATGAGACCGTGTTTTCCCGCGAACTTGCCCCGCTGGCCGGCTTCTATCCGTCCGTGTATCTGGGTGCGCCGTGGTGGTTCCTGGACGCACCGGATGCCATGCTGCGGTTCCGCTCCGCCGTGACCGAGACCGCAGGTTTCTCCCGTTCCTCCGGCTTCATCGACGACACCCGCGCCTTCTGCTCCATCCCCGCCCGGCACGACGCCTCCCGCCGCGTTGAAGCCTCCTTCCTGGCCCGGTTGGTGGCTGAGCACCGGGTCAGCGAGGAGCGCGCCCACGAACTCATCGTGGACATCGTGGACGGCTCACCGCGGCGGGTGTTCAAGCTGTGAGGACTGAAGTGCAACCCCCGCCTATTTTGCCCGCGGACCTGCCGCAGCTGAACCGCGCGCTCCACCCGATGCCCAAAGCCCCGGTCCGGATTGTCCACCTGGGGCTGGGCGCCTTCCACCGCTCGCACCAGGCCTGGTACACACAGCAGGCTTCTGACGCCGCAGAGTGGGGGATCGCCGCGTTCAGCGGCCGTCGGCCGGATGCTGCTGACATACTCGCAGCCCAGAATGGTCTGTTCACGCTGGTGCAGCGCTCCGGTAAGGGAGACTCATTTGAGCTCGTCGGCAGCATCGCCGAGGCCGTTGACGGTGCGGACCTGCGGCGGCTGAAGGAACTCGTGGCCTCTCCGCAGACCTCGGTTGTCACCCTGACTATCACCGAGGCCGCATATACGCCGGACGAGGCCAACGGCGGCGCTTTGGAGTCAGCAACACCGCTGGGCCGCCTTGTCCTGGCACTCGCCGCCCGGCGGGAGGCAGGTGCGGGACCACTTGCTATCGTCTGCTGCGACAACCTTGCGCACAACGGAACGGTGACCCGGAAGGCTGTTCTCGCCCTTGCCGCTTGGCCTGCAGGCCAAGCTGGCGCTTTCGCCGGATTATCAGAATGGATCGACGCGAACGTGAGCTTCGTCAGCACGTCCGTGGACCGCATCACCCCAAGGACCACGACGGCGGACATTGAGTTGGTTGCCGATGCCTGCGGTTACCGCGATGCGGCGGCCGTGATTACGGAGCCGTTTCACAACTGGATCCTTAGCGGCAGCTTTCCCGCCGGCAGGCCCCGCTGGGAAGATGCCGGGGCCGTGTTCGTAGACGACATTGCGCCCTACGAGAACCGCAAGCTATGGCTGCTCAACGGGGCGCACTCCATCCTGGCGTACTCCGGATTGCTCCGGGGGCATAAAACTGTTGCCGAGGCGCTCTCCGACAGTGCTTGCCGGGCCGCCGTGGAGGAGTTTTGGGATGAGGCATCCCAACACCTGCCCATGAGGCTAGGCATCCCGGAGTACCGGGCTGCCCTGCTGGAACGGTTCGGAAACGAGAGGATCGCGCACCTCCTGACGCAGATCGCCGCGGATGGCACCACCAAGCTGCGGATGCGTTCCTTGCCCATCCTGGCCGCCGAACGGGAAGCGGGACGTTCCGGTGACGGGGCTGCGCGGATGATCACAGCCTGGCTGGCCTATGTGACTTCCGCAGTGGAATTCCAAGATCCGCGGGCAGGGGACATCAAGAACGCGCTCAACCGTAGGGGAAGAGAACGGACGGCGGCGCTTCTGGCGCTGCTTAGCCCCGAGCTCGCCAGTGACAAAGCCTTCGTTGAGCGCCTCGATTCCCAGCGGTCCACCTTAGTGGCCGCTTCTGCCCACAACTTGTGATCACCCCAGCATCCATAACTACTGGCCCTTTGCATCAAACCTTGGAGACTCCATGACTCAAACATCACCCACCGTATGGCCGCTTTCTGGATTTGGCGATGAAGTCGATCCCGACCCGGCGGTACAGTCAGCAGTCCTCTTAGCTCTCGGCGCCAGCCACATTGAGGTACGCAGCGCGTGGGGGGTCAACGTCTCCGAGTTCGAACCTGGGCAGGCCGCAAGGCTAAAGGAAATTCTGGACGGCAAAGGGCTCAAAGTCTCTGCCGTGGCGAGCCCCATCGGGAAAGTTTCGGTGACCCTTCCTGTTGAACATGAAGTGCAGCGGCTCCGTCAGATCATTTCCGTGGCCAACGTCTTGGAGACCAGGTACATTCGAGTCTTTTCCTTTTACCCGGGGGAGGGCCAAAGCCAAGACGAGGTCCGTGAGGATGTGATCCTACGAATGAGAGCGCTTGCCGCAGAAGCTGCCGGAGCTGGAGTTGTCCTCCTTCACGAGAATGAAAAGGGAATTTACGGGGACACCCCTGAGCGTGTTCTGGATCTCATGACCGAGGTCAACTCTCCAGCCCTGCGGGTCGCGTGGGATAACGCCAACTTCGTCCAGGTCGGAGTGAAGCCGTATACCGAAGGCTATGCCCTGTTGCGTCCTTACCTGGAATACCTTCAGGTAAAGGACGCCCTGTTGGCCAGCGGAGAGGTCGTACCAGCGGGACAAGGGGACGGTGAACTAAACGCAACCATAGCTGCGCTGAAGGCAGATGGCTATCGCGGCTTCGCCTCGTTGGAACCACACCTCGCCAGCGCCCATGAACTGGGAGGCTTCTCAGGGCCTCGCGCCTTCGGTGCTGCAGCCCGCGCGTTTGCGTCATTGGCCGCAGAGAATGGAATTGAGCTCTCGTGACCGTGCTGAAAGCGGCTGTTGTCGGATGCGGTGACGTTTCGGCGGTACACCTTCAGGCAATATCAGATCTCCCAGGCGCCCGGCTTGCCGCCGTCTGCGACACAGACCCTGCCAGGCTGGGGGCAGCATCGTCCGCCTATGGCGTCCCAGGATTCGCCGAGCACATCAGCTTGATTGAAACAGTGAGACCTGACGTGGTGCATATTGCCACACCACACAACACACACGCATCCATCGCCGCAGATTGTTTGGAACGGGGCGTGAACGTCATCGTTGAAAAGCCGTTGGCGCACACTCTTGAGGAGGGCCGGCGGTTGGTGCAGGCCGCGAAGGCGAGCAGCGCAAAAATCGCCGTCTGCTTCCAAAACCGCTACAATGCCACCTCTCAGGCCATGCACCAAATGATTCACTCAGGTGAATTGGGCAAGGTGGTAGGGGCATCCGCCACTGTGCTGTGGCATCGCAATGCTGACTATTACCGCAACAGGCCATGGCGCGGCAGTTGGGCGGCCGGCGGCGGCGGGTTGATGATGAACCAGGCTATCCACACCGTAGACCTCCTGCAGTGGCTCGTGGGTGATGTGGTCTCCCTCGCGGGCAACTCATCCACTCGCGCATTGGGTGACACCATCGAGGTGGAGGACACAGCCGAGTTCTTGGCAAAACACGCCAACGGGTCTCGAAGTCTTTTTTACGCGAGCCTCGCGAACTCCATTAATGCGCCCATCACCTTGGACATCGTCACAGAAAAGGCAACCCTGAGCCTCCGCGGCGACCTGACCGTCACGCACATCGATGGTCGCAGGGAGGTTATTGCGGAAATGAAGCGAGATCCGCAAAAGGAAGTACCGACGGGCGGCCGGGCCTATTGGGGCTTGTCACACGAATTACTCATCGAAGACTTCTACACCAGAATTGGTGACCCCGAGCCGTTCTGGATTAATCCTGATGAAGCCCTTAAGTCACTGGTTATCGTCAAGGAGCTCTACCGCCAGAGTTACCCGACACGTCTTGAGACCGTGTCCTGAATTCCGAGCCGCTGCCCTCAGCCTTGAACGATCAAGCGGCGGCGATTGAGGGCGTTCTCCATTGAACGCCACCCGACAAAATCGATTAGACGGAGAAAGATAAACATGGCCAAAATTGGCGTCCAGGCAATGATGCTGATGCAGGACTTCGCGCAGGACGGGGCATTCGAAACGCTCAAGAAAGTCAGCGCGATTGGGTACAATGCGGTAGAGATTTCGCAGATTCCCATGTCCGCGAATGTCGTGGACGAGTTGGACCGCGCCCGGACTGAACTTGGCATGGAAATGGCGGCCCTGTCCGTGGCGGTAGATCTCCCCGCTGGTCGCCCAGGCGATACGCTCAAAAAGGACTTCGCAAAGATTGTCGACGACGCCAACCGTCTCGGATCCAAATTCCTGCGCATCGGTATTATGCCTTTCCCGGCCCTGAAGTCAATAAATGCTGTAGCCGACTTTGCAAAGGAAGCAAATGAATACGCGGAGCAGCTGAAAGAACACGGCATCGGTCTCTATTACCACAATCATCACATCGAATTTGCGAAGTTCGACGGAAAGTACATGCTGGACATTATTGCCGACAATTCCCCTGCGATGGGCTTGGAACTTGACGTGCACTGGGTTCAGCGCGGTGGCCACGACCCCGTGCGCACGATTAACAAGTATGCGGGCCGCGCCGCCATGATCCACCTCAAGGACTACCGCGTGGGCGAAGTGCCGGAGACCGCTTTCGCCAAGCTCGCCGCCCGGGACGCTGAGGGCTTCCGCAATGACTTTCGAAACGTTATTGAATTCGCTGAAGTGGGCGAGGGCAACCTCGACTTTCCAAGCATCATTGCCGCGTCCCAGGCCGCAGGCGCGGAGTATTTGCTCGTCGAACAGGATGAACTCTACGGCCGCACGGTATGGGAAGCGCTCCAAACGTCCTATGACAACCTCGTGGCAATGGGGCACTCAAACCTTTTCTAACCCCGGCTTTAAGCAGTCAAACAAGATATGGAGAATTATCAAATGAGCAAGAAAGTCCGCCTTGGCATAATCGGTCTTGGGCAGCAGGGCAGCATGTACGCTCACTTCATCAGCACAGGTAAAGTCCCCAACATGGTCATTGGTGCCGTCTGCGACGTCGACGCGTCCAAGAAGGAAGAAGCTGCTGCTAAGTATCTGGACATCCCGTTCTACGATGACTACATCACTATGCTCGACAGTGGAGACGTGGATGCTGTAGTGACCTGCGTGCCGCACTTCCTCCACCCCGAGATGGGTATCGAAACGCTGAAACGGGACATCCACGTGCTCGTCGAAAAGCCCGCTGGAGTGTACACAAAGCAAGTGTCGGAACTGAACGAGTTCGCAGCTAGCAAGCCCGAACTGTCGTTCGCCATCATGTTTAACCAACGGAACAACCCCCTGTACCAGCGGCTCAAGGAGATCGTGGAGAACGGGGAAATCGGCGACATCCGCCGGACCAACTGGATCATCACCACCTGGTGGCGCCCACAGGGGTACTACAACTCAAGTGAATGGCGGGCCACCTGGGGCGGCGAAGGCGGTGGTGTCCTGGTAAACCAGGCGCCTCACCAGCTGGACCTCTGGCAGTGGATTTGTGGTGTTCCCAAATCGGTGTACGCAAAGGTTGCATACGGCTTCCGCCGGGACATCGCAGTTGAAGATGAAGTTACAGCCCTAGTCGATTACGGCGACGGCGCCACGGGCGTCTTCGTCACCGCAACCCATGACTTGACCGGCACGGACCGCTTCGAGATCCTGGGCGACAAAGGCAAGATCATCGTCGAAAACTCCAAAACGGCCACTGTGACCCGACTGGTCAAGCCGGAGCGTGAACTCAGCGATTCGATGGGTATGGACGACATCCGCAAGGTAGTCACCGGGCAGCTGGACTCCGATGAGCTTTACGCTTCCGAAGTCATCGAATTCCCGTCACCTTGGGGGGTACAGCACGCGGGCGTACTGGAAAACTTCGCCGCCAATATCCTGGACGGAACCCCGCTTCTGGCCCCGGGCTCGGACGGCATCAAGGGTGTTCGTCTGGCTAACGCAATTCACCTGTCGAGCTGGACGGGGAGCGAAGTCGACTTGGACTTTGATGAAGACCTGTTCCTCGCTGAGTTGAACAAGCGCATCCTGGCAGAAGGCAAGTTCCCACAACGCTCCTAGTCATTGGCAGCGACACTTCCTCCGGCTCACGCGGAGTAGATGCGTAGGCGACCGTGACGATAGGGCCCTGGTGACCAGGTGGACCGGCCTTGCGGGGCCTCCGGCTCGTCCCAACTAACCGGCATCCGCGGTGCAGGTGGCGCCTATCCGCTCTTCGCGACCTCATAAATCAGACTTGAAAGGACCTGCTGTGAAAATCATTGCTGCCGACGTCTTCGTGACGAGTCCCTCCCGAAATTTCGTGACTCTCCGGATCACCACCGAGGACGGGGTGACCGGCATCGGCGACGCCACCCTCAACGGCCGTGAACTTGCCGTTGCCGCGTACCTGAAGGAGCACGTTGCGCAGCTGCTGATCGGTAAGGACCCGCACCGGATCGAGGACACGTGGCAGTTCCTGTACCGGAGCGCGTACTGGCGGCGCGGGCCGGTGACGATGGCCGCGATCGCCGCCGTCGACATGGCGTTGTGGGATATCAAGGGCAAGATGGCCGGGATGCCCGTGTACCAGCTCCTCGGTGGGGCGTCGCGGAACGGGTTGCGCGCGTACGGGCACGCTTCGGGCGCGGATATCCCGTCGCTGTTCGATTCGGTGCGCGAGCACCTGGAGCTGGGGTACAAGTCGATCCGGATCCAGACGGCGATCCCCGGGATCAAGGCTGTGTATGGGGTGGCGGCGCAGGCGCAGGCCTCGGGGGAGCGGTATGACTATGAGCCTGCCGGGCGTGGTGCGTTCCCGCTGGAAGAGGACTGGGACACCCGGGCGTACCTGCGGCACCTGCCGACGGTGTTTGAGGCGGTCCGGAATGAGTTCGGCCCGGAGATCCCGTTGCTGCATGACGGGCACCACCGGATGACGCCGATCCAGGCTGCGAAGCTGGGCAAGGCGTTGGAGCCGTATGACCTGTTCTGGTTGGAGGACTGCACGCCGGCGGAGAACCAGGAGGGCCTGCGCCTGGTGCGCCAGCACACCACCACGCCGTTGGCGATCGGGGAGATCTTCAACACGGTCTATGACTTCCAGACGCTGATCAAGGAACAGTTGATCGATTACGTGCGGGCCGCGTCCACGCATTTCGGCGGGATCAGCCCGTTGAAGAAGGTCATGGACTTCGCTGCGCAGTATCAGATCAAGTCCGGTTTCCATGGGCCCACGGACATTTCCCCGGTGGGTTTCGCGGCCCAGCTGCATGTGGGCCTGGCGATCCATAACTACGGGATCCAGGAATACATGCAGCACTCGGCCAAGACCAACGAGGTCTTCGAGCAGTCCATGACCTTCACCGACGGTTACCTGCACCCGGGCGACAAGCCCGGCATCGGCGTCGAATTCAACGAAGAAGCCGCGGCCGCCTACCCGTACCAGCAGGCCTACCTGCCCTACAACCGCCTGGTCGACGGCACCGTCCACGACTGGTAAGGAAAACAGTGAGCAACAATCAACCCGGAAACGCCGGACCCCGTGTAGTGGTCATGGGCGTCTCCGGCTGCGGCAAGACCACCATCGGCGATCTTGTGGCCCGCGAACTGGGTGTCCCGTTCCTGGACGGCGATTCCCTCCATCCGGTGGAGAACGTGGCCAAGATGGCGGCCGGCACACCGCTGACGGATGAGGACCGCTGGCCCTGGCTCGCCACGGTGGGCCGCGAGCTGGCTGCAGCGGGAGATGGCGGGATGGTGCTTGCCTGCTCCGCCCTCCGCCGCAGCTACCGCGACGCCATCCGCGAACAGGCTCCGGACACCATCTTCCTGCACCTGAACGGCAGCAAAGAGGTCCTGAAGGCACGCATAGAAAGCCGCACCGGGCACTTCATGCCACCGGCACTCCTGGAGTCACAGCTTGCAACGCTGGAACCGCTCGACGCCAACGAAGCCGGCGTCCACGTCGACATCGCCGCACCCGTAAACGAAGTAGTGGCCACGGCGCTGGCCAACATCCCGCACACCCACGTCTGACCGGCGTGCTTAACACATGCAACTCTCGCGGCCGGTGATGGCTGCCGCCGACCAAAAGGGCTACCTGAATGCTGTTACCAACGAAGGAGAAAAACTGTGAAGATAACCCCGGGTAGCGTCGCCGTCATCACGGGAGGCGCCAGCGGTATTGGTTTTGGCCTCGCAGAAGCCCTCGCGGAACGAGAGGTCCGTCTGGTTTTAGCCGACGTCCGAGAGGATGCCCTTGAACCGGCTGCTGATGCCCTCCGGGCAAAGGGCGCGGAGGTTGCGACCGTCCGCACCGACGTCACTGACCGGAATTCCGTGGAAGGGCTTGCGCACCGCACCTTGGAACTATTCGGACGGGTCGACCTCGTTTGCAACAACGCCGGCCTGATATGTTCCGGCGCACCCCTCTGGGAGCAGAGCACACAGACCTGGGACCGAATGATCGCGGTCAAGGTCATGGGAGTTGTCCATGGAGTCCAAGCCTTCGCCCCCATCATGATTAAGCAAGGCGCAGGGCATTTTCTTAACACTGCATCGTCCGGCGGCCTGGCGCCATTGCCGAACCGCACACCGTACACCGCCACAATGCACGCGGTTGTAGGTTTGACCGAGACTCTCGACCTCGAACTCAAAGCAGAGGCGCTGGCCCTCGGGGCGACCGTGCTGTGTCCTGGCCTCGTGGACACAGCAATCGGAAAGAACTCGGCAACCTTGGGCGCAATCAAATTGTCGTCAGGCGCCGAGGGGGCGATGCGAAGCATCGCGGCTGCTTCCGGAGGGATCCTCACGCCGCTGGAGGTTGGCGAGGCAGCGATAGCCGGCATTGAGGAAGGCAGGGTCCATGTAGCCCCCGGTAATGACGTTTCCGCCCGCGCTAAAGCAAGGGTGCAAGGCCTGTTGAGGGACTTGGAAAAGTCAGGACAGGTTATTGAAACCCATTGATGTCATGACTCCCGGGAACAGACCTAAAAAACCAAGAGCCCACGCAACGAAGCACAAGAAGGGTTCATCCACTGGTTCGATCCTCAGGACATTGACCGGGCTGCTTACGGGCCTTCTTGTAGCGCTCTTGGCGAGCTCAATTATTTCCACCTCAATTCCTCGAATTGTTAACGACCTAGCGGGATCCCAGGCCACTTTCACTTGGATCGTGACCGCCACTTTACTGGCCATAACTATTAGCACGCCGATTTGGGGCAAATTGGCCGACCTACTAAATCGGAAGGCATTAGTGCAGGCAGCCCTGGTGATCTTTGTCGCAGGTTCCCTGCTGGCTGGCGCTGCACCTGAACCAGGCACTTTAATCGCAGGACGCGTCATTCAAGGACTGGGCGCTGGCGGCTTGCTGACTCTGGTGCAGATCATCATGGCCGATATCATTAGCCCGCGAGACCGTGGAAAGTATATGGGCTTGACGGGCGCAGTCATGACAGCGGGCTCCGTGGGAGGACCGCTGCTCGGTGGAGTCATCACTGATTTCGCTGGGTGGCGGTGGAACTTCTTCGCCTCAGTTCCCTTCGCCCTGGCCTCGCTCGTGCTGATTCAACTTACTCTTCACTTGCCCCGGAAGCCTCGGACCGTGACCATCGATTACGCCGGAGCCGTCTTCATAACCGCCGGCGTGTCGAGCCTGCTGATCTGGATAACTTTGGGTGGCTCGCAGTTTGAATGGCGTTCACTTCAATCTTTGCTGTTGCTGGCGGCATCCCTCGTACTGCTTATCGCTGCCGTCCTGATAGAAAGAAAGGCCGCAGAACCGATTATCCCGCTGTCTCTGTTCCGGAATCGTTCCTTCTCCCTCACTGTTATCGCCAGCATCTCAGTAGGTGTGGCGGTCTACGGTACGGCAGTATTCATGAGCCAGTACCTGCAGCTCAGTCGCGCGGCCACCGCTACGGACTCTGGACTTATTGCCATGCCTCAGGTCATTGCAGTGGTGGTGGCGTCCACGGTCGTTGGCGCCCTGATCAGCCGCTCGGGTAAATGGAAATTCTGGATGGTCCTGGGAGCCAGCTTCCTCACCTTGGGCTTGGGTTGCTTGGCAACCATAGGCGTGGCGACACCGATACCACTCCTGTGGACCTATATGGCATTTGTTGGATTGGGCATCGGGATGGTTATGCAAAACCTCGTCCTCGTCACTCAGAACACGGCCGAGGTAGCGCACCTAGGCGTAGCAAGCGCCGGGGTAGCCTTCTTCCGCACTCTAGGCGGAACAATCGGAGTCACGGTACTTGGCGCAGCCCTTTCCTCAAGGGCAGCACAAGTCATAGCGGACAAATCCGACTCCTTGAGGGCGCAGGGGATTGACCCATCGGTGATCAGCACCGGACGGCTACCAGATATGGGTTCCCTAAGCGATCCCCTTCGTGCCGTGGTTGCGGAAGCCTATGCCCAGGGAGTGGCCGGAGTATTTCTACTATCCACGCCGCTTGCGCTGCTTACTGTTGTCGCCATCGCTTTCCTTCCCAATGTGCCTCTGAAGCGAAAGACAGGCCTTGAACAACTCGCGGAAACGGAAGCAGAAATCGCCGTGGACATCGCCGGGGGAGAGGCACGGCTAGCTGTTAGCGAATCGGAAGGTACGAGGGAATTGTCAACAGACTCCCGCCGCCCGTAAACCCTGACCCGTCCGAGGGCAGGCACCCACCGGAGCCCGTAGGGCAGTCTGGCAAGACACCAAAAAGACTTTCAGAAAGGAGAACCATCATGAGCAACGTTGCAGTCATCGGACTCGGGATCATGGGCCTGCCCATGGCCGTCAACCTGGTCAAGGCCGGCCACGCCGTTACCGGCTTCAACCGCAGCCAGGACAAGATCGATAAGCTGGTCTCCGAGGGAGGCAAGGGCGCCTCGAGCATCGCCGATGCCGTGAAGGATGCCGACGTCGTCATCACCATGGTGCCGGACTCCCCCGACGTCGAAGGCGTGGTCAGCGGCAAGGACGGTGTCTTCGCCAACGCCAAGCCGGGCGCCCTGTGGATCGACGCCTCCAGCATCCGCCCCGACGTCGCTGTCCGGCTTGCCGCAGAGGCCAAAGAAGCCGGCCTCCGCCCCCTTGACGCCCCGGTTTCCGGCGGCGAACAGGGCGCCATCGACGCCGTCCTGTCCATCATGGTGGGCGGCGACAAGGCAGACTCCGACGACGCCCAGGACGTCCTCAATGCCCTCGGCAAGACCATCGTCCACGTGGGCCCCTCCGGCTCCGGCCAGACCGTTAAGGCTGCAAACCAGCTGATCGTCGCCGTCAACATCGAAGTCCTCGGCGAAGCCATTGCGTTCCTTGAGGCCTATGGCGTGGACACCGACGCCGCCCTCAAGGTCCTCGGCGGCGGCCTGGCCGGCTCCAAGGTCCTGGACCAGAAGGGCCAGAAGATGCTGGACCGCAACTTCGACCCCGGCTTCCGCCTCGCCCTCCACCACAAGGACATGGGCATCGTCACCTCGGCAGCCCGTGAAGCCAACGTCGCCATCCCGCTTGGCGCCGTCGCCGCGCAGCTCGTCGTCGCCACCGCCAACCAGGGTGACGGCGCACTGGACCACTCCGGACTCTTCAAGCAGGTCCTCCAGCTCTCAGACCGCTAGTAGCGGCCCGGGAAATCCGTGCGTTGCGTCCCGCCTCCTCCATCCGGGCATATTAGGAACAGATATGGCACTCGCCCCTGAAACGGCAGCAGACCTCGTGTATGAAATATTCGACCTCCAACGAGCAGTGCGTTGCATCGCTGCATTTACCTCACGAGGGGAAGGAATGGGCGCAGCCCAGCATTTCGTACTTCGGCTTGTAGGTGAGGGGGAGTGCCGGGCTGCTGTGCTCGCTGCGCGGCTCGGCATTGGTGCCCCAGTCCTGAGCCGGCACATCGCGGATTTGGAGGAGCAGAGTCTAGTCGTTCGTCGGAAAGATCCAGGTGATGGCCGTGCTCAGCTTGTTGCCATTACACCATGGGGTCTGGAAAGACTGCGACGCTTGGAGGCCGAACGATCAGCAGCCTTTCAAGAACATCTCTGGGACTGGAACGAGGAAGATGCCCGCAGTGCGGCGAAAACACTGCACCAGCTAACTCAGTCGCTCGTCAAATCTGCCGTGCAGGCCCGGAGCACAACTAGCTAACACCCACGGCCTTCATGCTGGAGTCCAGCCCAGGAGTATTGGTCTGCTGGAAGGCGCACGCTGCAAGTGGTCTGTCCCTCCGACCTTGCAGGCGTGCGCGCCTGGTCAAGAAAGCGCCTCTGCCTCCTCCCCCTTAGGACTGTCTCGTATGTCTCCCTCGAAATGTGTAGAGCCAGGCACCCTTAGGAGGGCTCTTTCCAGCGCACGTATAAACAGAAACGGGATTGCCAGTGGATTTCCTGCTTGAATACAACCTCGTTGATGGCGTTTTGATGTGGACCCTTACGGTTCTCACAGCTTGGCTCCTCGTTGTCCTCAGCTGGCGCAGGGTTCCCTTGTGGTGGCTGGCAGCCGCCTGGATTTTCACGGGCGGCGCGCTGCTGGCGTGGCTGACCCTGTGGGTGTTCGAGTTCGTTTTAGATGTCGTTAGCAACCTTCCATGGCAGGTTAGGGCATGGTTTACTTCCTTCGTCGGGGCTTCGGTACTGACAGGGGTAACCTTCTGGAAGTCTCCTCGGTGGAAAAAAGTTTTGGCTGTAGGTGCTGTCCCGATTTTTGTGGTCACGACCGTAGTCGGGATCAATTCCTACTACGGTCTTCGGCCCACCGTTGCGGCGCTGCTGGGTATATCGCTTGCCCCTCAGCTGGACATCAATAAACCAGCGCAAGACATGACCACCAGCATGCCGGTTCTATGGAGGGACTGGGAAGCTCCGCCGAACATGCCTGCCACCGGTGTCACGAGGACTCAAGTTATTCCAGGAACGTTATCGGGATTTACTCCCAGACCTGCCGGAGTGTACCTCCCTCCAGTCGCCCTTGTGGATTCCCCCCCGGCTCTGCCGCTGGTGGTCATGATGATGGGCCAACCCGGTGACCCTGATCCCCGTTTCGCCGCGGATGCACTTAATGAACTAGCGGCCCGGAACCGAGGTCTGGCACCGATCGTAATCGTGGTTGATCAACTGGGTAATCCGCTTGTCGACGACCTTTGTTTGGATACAGCCCGATTTGGCAACGTTGAGACGTACATCAACAAGGATGTCGTGGAGTGGGCGCGAAGGAATTTGAACGTCATCGGTGACGCCAGGTACTGGACAGCGGGTGGATATTCACACGGCGGCCAATGCGCCATCTCATTCGCCGCCAAATACCCGGAAACATGGGGCAACGTCCTTGATGTATCAGGAGAAGAGTACCCCGGAGCCGAGCACCCCGGAAGCACTCTACGAGAGATATTTCACGGGGACCAGACCGCATACGACGCGCAAAAACCCGAGCACATTCTCAATATCCGCCAATACAAGGGCATCCATGCAGTCTTCACCGCCTGCCGCGATGATCCGGCCTACATGACCGCTGCCCGGAAGATAAGCACAGCAGCCAGCCACGCTGGAATGACCGTCAACCTCCTGGAGATCCCGGAAGGCGGGCACGGCATAGGTGCCCTTGCAACTGGCCTTCGCGACGGTTTTGGGATCCTATACCCCCGACTGGGCTTATCCAATCCAACGGACGGACCGGCTCCATGACAGTCAGGCACAGGCAGGCACAAAGCACAAAAGGCTTCTCCCGGCGGTATCTACTTGGCGCCGGAATTTGCCTAATGTCCTATCCGCTGCTGGAAACACTCAGCCAGAACCGCAAATTGGAACAAACAGAACCGTGGGAAGACGATAACGAGAGGCAGCGCGAATTTCCGGACGAAGACGACGTATCCATACCCCCTCAACTACCACGGACACTGTCTGTTCCAAGCCGTGGGGAAGTAATCAGGTCTTTCACCGGGCAGGTTCCCGTCTACTGGGGACTTGAAGCGCCAGGGGTGCTGAAACGGCTACCAGCAAGTTCGGGAGGGGTGGTCCTCACAGTGGACTTTTGCGGAGGACCCGGTGGCAACGCAGTGGATACGCTCTTGCTGAATGCCCTGCGGCAAAACGGGATTCCAGCCACCCTTTTCCTCAACTCCCGCTGGATTAGAGAAAATCCTTTGAAGAGCCAAGAACTCGCCAACGATCCTTTGTTCGAACTCGCAAATCACGGCTCCGCCCATTCTCCCTTGTCTGTGAACGGAAAAAGTGCCTACGGCATCCCCGGGACGAAAGGACCAGAGGAAATTTACGACGAAATAATGACAAGCAACGCCGTTCTGGAAGATTTAACCGGGCGGCCCCAACGCTTCTTCCGGCCTGGGACCGCATATATGGACGATGTAGCCGTACAAATAGTCCATGCCCTGGGGCTCATTCCAACCGGCTTCAGTATCAATGGAGATGGAGGAGCTACCTTCACTGCTTCAATCGTTGCCCGAGAAGTATCATCAGCTGCACAAGGGGACATCGTGATCGTCCACGGCAACCACCCCGAGGGTGGAACCGCCCAAGGACTCATTCAGGCCTTGGCCTCAACACGGGACCTAAACGGAAAATTCATGCACTTCCCGGCAACCGTAGCGTAAGCGAATGGTGCCTAGGAGTGCGCTGAACAATTGGCGGAAGTGAGGCGTGCCTGCTGGATCTTCGGGACTAGTGATTTACGGCTGGTTTCATGCAGGGACGTGAGGATGGGCAACGCGGGTATTTGGATGTCGAGGCGCTGGCTCGGGAGTTGTTAGCTCCGGGCAGCGTTTTCGCTCATCTGGCCACGCATCGGGGCGGTTGTTTCCGGATTCGGTGATGGAGGATCTCTTTCCGTCGCGGCGGGACTGGCCTTCCGTTCCGGCACCGGTGATCGGGTCGGTGCAGGCGTTGCAGGGCCTCTTTGACAGGGGAGACCGTCGAGGCGCTTTGAGCGCATTCTTGGAGGTTCGTGTGGAGCTGGTCGACAGACACCCGGAGATTTGGCGCCAGCAGAATGCCCGGCAGCACGATGACCCTGAATCAGGTCCACCGAGTTCTCCAGGCGGTCTTTGGTTGGGAGGACATGCACCTGCACAGGTTCACAGCCTTGGAGCCCTTTGTGAGGCTGCGGCCGGCCAATGGCGAAATTCGCGCGACAACCTGACAGTGGCTCCCGAAGCAGGAGTGCCTTGATCCGGACGACAGACCTGAGGAGGAATTTTCACGGACGCCATTAGCCAAATTTTCCCGACCCAAATCAGGGTCACCGCTGGCGGCCTGTCCTACAACCTGTCAACCGGGCCTTGGCTGAGGAGTTCTGACTTCCGGTCTCTGGAGGCAACACCACGAAATGGTGCCAGAAAAAGGGCGCCTTCCGCAGCCACTCCCCCCGCACATCGTAAAGAGCCGATAGCCGAGATTCCGTCAAGCTACGGCCACGGGGGTTACGGCTCAACGACGGCGTCGGTAGGGGAGTGGTTCAGTCCAGCGTGGCGTGGCGCAGGTACTGGAAGACGGTCTCTGCTGATTCCGTAGTCACGAGCAAGTAAGGCCTTCGGGACACGTTGCCGGCGCGCTGTACCAGCTCGGCGGCCCGTTCCGGGGTGAGAGTCTTTCTCCTGCCTTTGTACGCGCCGCGCTGCTTGGCCAGGGCGATGCCCTCCTTTTGGCGTTCCCTGATGAGGGAGCGTTCGAACTCGGCGAAAGCACCCATGACGGGGAGCACGAGGTTGGCCATGGGGGAGTCCTCGCCGGTGAAGACCAGGCTCTCCTTGACGAACTCCACCCGCACGCACGCAAGTCATCGAGATTTCGCGCGAGCCGGTCCATGCTGTGCACGACCACGGTGTCCCCGTGGCGGGCGAACCGCAGCAGTTCGGTGAGCTCCGGCCTAGCGGTGTCCCTGCCCGAGGCCTTGTCGGTGAAAACTCTGTCAAAAACTTGGCCTTCGAGCTGGCGTTTGTCGTTCTGATCCAGCATGCTCACCCGCACGTACCCGATCCGCTGCCCCGCCATATGCGCCTCCGACCCTCGTCCTGTCAGGTTGAGTTCTAGGCTCGTGTAATGCTCATGGCGTTGGAGAGCTTGGTACCGCCGTTGTTGCCCACGAAGAGCATTGCACCGAGAGAGGCGGCCAGTGGCGAGCTCCGGCAATTTCTACATAGCCCGATGGGAAGCAGCCGCCCGGAGGCGGCCTCACAATCTAGCACTGCAACCGCTTGCCTCAGCGCCAGCAAATGCTCCTGCCATCCAATCTCGACCAAGCAATAACACGCCTTCCCTTGGCTTATCGCGGAAGTTGGCGCAATGCAATCGGTTGACATACGACCGTTGCGTTGTGATACTGGACACGCCTCCGCATAAATAGGTGGGGCTTTCGGTAAGACGTTCCACTTTGGCCACTAATCCAGAGGAACCATGGATCGGAGCTGTCCAATCGGGCAGAGCATCCCACCTTGGGTTCAGAAGCGCTTTCCATTTATTGCCTTGGCCTACCGGCACACCCTGGCTGACGAAGACAGAACTTCCCCGGCGCCTGTTCGCGTTGCTCCAATCAAGAATCTCCGATGCCCGAGTCACGACCAACGGCCAAGACGCCGCAAGCCACTCGCCCACTGATTGGGGGATATCCGGTGGCGAGTAGCATTCCCCGGCAAGGTCCAGAAATTTCTCGAGTACCAAAAGTTTCGCGCGGAGTGCTGATCAGTGTCACAACCAAGAACACCGGAGTTGGCGGGGAAACGAGCGGCACGTCCGAGAGGCTGCACTACGAAGGCAGTAGCGCCAGTTGACCGAGCTCCGTCGGAGACATGACTTCGGCCCGAGTACGACTTAGCTCGGCCCCCGCGCTACCAGAACTTAAGACCAAAGGAAGCCATGATGAAGCAACCCCGTCAGGGAACCCCGACCTACGCGCGCCGCACTGTGCTATCGGTTTCGTTCGTACTTGCGTCCAGTCTCGTGCTCCAAGGTTGTTCTTCGGGGAATAGTGAAGCTGACAGCGGTGACATTGAGCTGACAGTTCTCAACCAGTCCCGTGGACAGGCCGAAGCGCTGACTGCCCTTGCGGCGAAGTACTCTGAAGAAACAGGCATCAAAGTATCTGTCGACACCCCTGGTCCCGCGGACTTCATGTCCAAGCTCCAATCTAAGGCCCAGTCCAATTCCATGCCGGATTTGTTCTCCTCCGTTGGCAATTCAGAGATGGCACCCTTCTACAAGGCCGGTTGGGCATTCAACCTTGAGTCGGAAATGAATGGCGACTGGAGCAAGAATTTCCAGCCGGATCTCCTCAAGGTGACAAAATTCAATGAGGGCAACCCTGATGGGGTGAAGGCGGGAATTTACAGCGCACATTGGGAGATATCGGTATACGGGCTTCTCGTTAATCCGGACAAGGGAACCATAAATCCCTCTGTTGCTCCCGCGACTATGGCAGATCTGACGAAGAAGCTAGCCGAGGGAGGCGAAAATGGGCAGGGTAAATTCTCAATCTCAGCCTCGATGGTTCCCAACCTTATCCAGTACTACGCATCAAACTATATGAGTGACGAGGAAATAGACGCAACTTTCTTGGGCAAAGCGAGCTGGAAAACGGAGGCCTGGCGAAAGACGTTCAAACTCCTTGAGGACCTTGCAAAGGCGGGAGCTATAGCAAGCAACACGATTCCGGGAGGCTCGGGGGATAACGCCGCGGTCGAGAAATCGTTCTTCAACACGCGAGATATAGGAGCAATTTTTGATGGCTCTTTCTCAATTGCAGTGGCAAGGTCGTCAGCGCCTGACTTCACAAATTACCGATCGCTTCCTCTTCCTAAAGCGGCGGATGCAACGCATGAACCCAGAGCGCGCTTTGATACGGGCAAGGGTATGTCAGTGAACGCAAAGGGCAAGCACACCAAAGAGTCCCTGGCGTTCCTGAAATGGCTCACGGCTGCAGAGCAGCAGACGTACTTTGCTAAAAAAATGGGAATACTGCCATCCAATCCGGAAGTCTTGAAGTCCGACACGATTTCTGCCCAGGCAGAAGGCTTCCGAGATCTGCTCCCGACTCTCCAAGTTGTCCCATCTTCGCTTTCGACGGACGTCAAGAATGTGATCCAACGTGGCTCTCAGAACCTCGTCCTGGGGGAGACGACGCCGGACAAGCTTCTTGAAGATATTCAAGTTGCCCAGGACAAGAGCAAATGACAAGCCAGCTAGAGATTCAGCCGCGGCTACATAGTCCGTTGAGGCAGTCGCGGCGATCACTGCGGCGTAACTCTACTGGTTGGCTGTTTCTCGCACCTGCCGTCCTGCTGATTGCCGCGTTAACTGTCATACCCTTTGGGCAAGCGATCCTACTGAGCTTTCAGGAATGGGACGGTATAAGCCCGGACTCTCCGTTCGTCGGGCTCGACAACTATTCCGCCGTCCTAAAGGATCAGGTTTTCTGGGCCTCGATGGGCAATGTCCTTGTCTTTGCGGTGGTCGGGTTCTTCCTGGGCAACGGTATCGCCCTCGCTATGGCCATAGCAGTCAACAAGGTGCCACGAGCAAAGGCGTTCTTCAGGACGGCCTTCTACCTTCCAGGCGCATTCTCGGTAGTAGTTGTAGGCCTGATTTACTCCTGGCTGCTGGAACCGCGGATTGGGATTGTTAACCGTGGTCTTGAAGCAATTGGCGCCGGTTCTCTCTCGCAGAACTGGCTAGGTAACCCGGAAATTGCGCTTTTCAGCGTTGCGCTGGTCTTTGTCTGGTACCACTGGGGCTTTGCCTTTATCCTCTTTCTCGCCGGACTGCAGGACATCCCGAACGAACTCTACGAGGCCGCCAGCTTGGACGGCGCACCCGGTCGGACAAAGTTTCGCTACATCACATGGCCGCACCTCGCTCCCGTTACTAGCATTGTGAGCGTGCTGACGCTGCTCTCCGCCTTGCAAGTTTTCGGCACAGTACAAGTCCTCACCAATGGAGGCCCTGGCTACCACACCATGGTACCGACCCTTCAGATATACATCGAAGCATTCGCCAATCACCGTTATGGAACAGCTGCTGCAATGTCTGTTTTGTTCGGCGGTGCACTGGTCGTCCTATCACTTGTGCAACTCGGAATCTCGAGGCGGAGCTCCCGTGCCTAGTTCTTTCAGAAAGCTGACCCCTCATGTCCTCAGTTGAAGTGAAGGATCAACCGCCAACTTCAGAGGTGCTCACAGCGCGTACAGATGCAAAAGTCCACAAAGGCGGGCGTCCGCGTAAAATGGATAGATTCGGTCTGTACGGGCTACTTGCTGCCGCCACTATCATTGCTTTGTTTCCGATCTTCTGGCTTGTTTCGGGCGCGTTCCAGACGATAGACGAACTGTACAGTGGGACAAGCCTCTTGCCGAAGGCGCTTCAATGGTCCAACTTCGTTGACGCTTGGACCAAAGGTGACCTAGCAACCTATCTCACAAACAGTGTTATATACACACTGTGCGCAGTAGCCGGCATCCTGATCATTTCAAGCTTGGCAGGATACGCCTTAGCTCGAATGGATTTTGCCGGCAAGGGAATGTTTACTGTGGTGATCTTGGCTGTAATGGTCATACCCGCACCGGCAATGTTCCTCGCCCAGTACAGGCTTTTGATTTCGCTGGGCCTGACTAACAGCAGGATCGGGTATGTGTTGATCCTTATGGCTGCTGGAGTTCCCATGGCAACTCTAATTATGCGGAGCTTTTTCTCGAGCCAGCCAAGAGAACTTGAAGAGGCGGCGGCACTTGACGGCGCCTCTTCATTCGTAATCTTCTTTCGCGTGATAATGCCCTTAGCCCGACCAGGGCTTGCGGCGGTTGGTGTGATTCAAGGACTGAATGCCTGGAATGAGTATCTTATGGCCCTGGTCCTGTTCGATGATGATGCTCTTATGCCGATTCAGCGCGGACTCACCAGCTTCGTGTCGGCCGACTCTCCGCAACAGCACATCCTACTTGCTGCTACAACAATTTCGATTGTGCCAATTATCGTGTTCTATTTGCTGGCCCAGCGCCACATTGTTAAAGGCCTCGGAGCTGGGGCCACGAAGTAGAATTGAATACTTACACCGAAGCGATTGAAATGCATTTCGCGTATCCGATTCACAGCTTCCTTATGCAACCGACGATCAATCGGGGGCCGCCGAGGTTCCTGAGCACCGCTGGCGGCCTGCCCTACAACCTGTCAACCGGGCCTTGGCTGAGGAGTTCTGACTTCCGGCCTCTGGAGGCAACACCACGAAATGGTGCCAGGAAAAGGGCGCCTTCTGCAGCCACTCCCCCGCACATTCTAAACAGACATGAACGGGTATTCAGGAGCCGGGAATAGCCCCCGGCTTGCCGCATGACGGCAATTAACCTTTCAGCACCGGATGAGAAAGAGCAAATGATTCAAGCACCCAGCACGATCCGTCGCGTAACGACGACGGACGCCTCCCGGATCGACGATCTTCTGAACTCGACCATCGGCAGAATCATCCCAGACGCCGTTGAGCTGAACCACGGCATCAGAGTGACCCGAACCGGACCAGGAGAATACACTGTCGAAACCGCCGCGGATATTGCTTGCGGTTACACCGTCTATGAGGACAGTGTATGAACACTGTTTTAGTGACGACTGAGGCGCCCGAGCCATCGGCCCGCCGAGATCGACGACCAGGCTCGGTGCTAGTAACAGCCGGGCCGTGGAACCATGCATTAGATGCAGGAGACCTACGGGCGCAAGGCATCCAAGGGCACTTCCTGACCCAGTCTCCGATCACGAGCAGTTGCAAGAACGAATGATTGAATGCGGAAATACCGAATTCGTCAGCAGGCGGGAGTTCTCGCAGCCACTTCTACTCCCGTTATTTAAGAGCCGATAGTCGACCTTTCGTCACCCTGGGGGAGTGGCCCGACCAGCCACTCTTCGCCCGCGCAAGAGGCTGGGTGCGGGAGCCTGGCCAGTCTTCCTTGGCTTCTTCCAGGACCGCACGCGCAGCTGGCGCGTCGTGAAAGTCCGGCAGTGTGCAGTTATCGCCAAAGTTTCCGCTTCGGCTTTAGCTGGAAAAACATCGCCGGGGCGCCGGCCGATTGGCCCGCTCATGTTCCCAAGTTTAGAGGCCGAGACGGAGGCCGAAGCTACTGTTACAGCTCCATCTGTTTTACAGAAAGTCAGATCTATCGCTAAGAATGGTTAGGTGCACTCCGATGACGTCTACCAGAACCTTCCGGTCCCACGTGAGAAGGAACCGCAAGGGTTGGACCGTCCTACGTCTAGCGCGCTCACGGGTTTGAGCGAGCAACTGGCCAAGAGCTACAAGAACCCGATGGAAGACCTCGGCAAACAGCTGGCTAGCAGCCTGGCGCTCAGCGGTATGGCCAACTTCAAACACCCCCTCGCAGACATGAAAGTGCCTAACGCACTCACGGTTTTCAGCGAGCAACTGGCCAAGAGCTACAAGAACCCGATGGAAGACCTCGGCAAACAGCTGGCTAGCAGCCTGGCGCTCAGCGGTATGGCCAACTTCAAACACCCCCTCGCAGACATGAAAGTGCCTAACGCACTCACGGTTTTCAGCGAGCAACTGGCCAACAGCTACAAGAACCCGATGGAAGACCTCGGGAAACAGCTGGCTAGCAGCCTGGCGCTCAGCGGTATGGCCAACTTCAAACACCCCCTCGCAGACATGAAAGTGCCTAACGCACTCACGGTTTTCAGCGAGCAACTGGCCAACAGCTACAAGAACCCGATGGAAGACCTCGGGAAACAGCTGGCTAGCAGCCTGGCGCTCAGCGGTATGGCCAACTTCAAACACCCCCTCGCAGACATTCTGGGAAACCCAAGAATTAGTGGTCTCAGCAGTGCGTGGCTTACCGAGTTCGAGAACAGCGGCGCTGACGGCCTAGTGGCTTCCTTGAGGGAGGACTTAGCTGTCGACCCATCGCTTGCTCAGGAAGTAGAGGAGATCTTTGAGCGGATAGGCGCACCCGAGGATCTACTGGATGAGACAGCAGATTTCCTTAACCTGACTGTTCCCTTCGGGTACGACGCTGCGGTTCGAGCAGGTCTTCAGGTCTTGGCCGTAACGAGCCTCTATGCAGTTCTTCTGATCATTTTCCTCAATAATCCCGTTCTGGGTGCCGTGCTTTCCGCCGGCGGCACCCCCAACGTGGCGGCCTCCTGGAAAGCTACCGGCAACGCTTATGACCGGTTGTACGGTACTGACGCCAAGCCAAAGCTCGTGTCGAAAGACAGGAAGCGAAAGAAAAGCGGTCCCCTTGCAAAGAAAAACTCACGTAACCGCACTAGCCGCTGGTGACTTGGGATGCCGATAATGAGCACTTCAGACTTCAAACGATCCGGGAAAAGCGCTACTAATGATGGCAGCAAACAGCGTTTTGCAGGGCACTCTCCCGCAGTCTTTCGTAAAGTACGGCCCAGAGGCCTTCACCTTCACTTTGTAACCAACGTCCTGACTCAGTACACCTAGCGGGCCTTCCCCTCACAGCTGGCTATTGAGTATCCGCCGCTGGAGGTGTTTGTCGAAACGACGGTGCCGTCGACTGTGATCCGGCAGGTGATGGTGCCTTTGCTGTTCGTGTTCTGCGCGGAGAGGTAGAGGAAGTGCCCCCGGGGCATGGTGTAGGTGATGCCGCGCTTGCCGGTGGTTCCGTTGGCCAGCGGTACAGCCTTGCCGCTGCCCTGGACTGTTCCGGTCGGAGCTTCCATTGTGAGGTTGGCGCCCGTGGCGGTGCCTTCCACCTCATAGAGCACTTCAAACGTGCTGCTGTAAGCGGTGGAGTCTGTGCCGGTGGACGTGGTCGTTTTGTTTTTGCCCGCGCCGGCCATTGCGGTCCCGATGACGGCAAGAAGGGCCAGGACGCCGACGACGATGATCAGCGGAAGCCATCGCTGCCGGTCGAAACCTTTGCGGGGCCTCGACATGGTTCCGCCTGCGGCAGTGACCTGCCCGGGAACTCCGGGAGCCGGAAGCGCCCCCGGGGCCGCCGGCGTCCAGCCGACCTGCGGGAGCGTGGTCTGACCTGTCCGTTCGCGGTAGGTGGCCGTGGCGTCTTCCAAACGGGCCTGCCAGGCTGCGTGCTCGTTCCGGCGGCGGTGCAGATATTGGCTGTGAAGTGCCGATGGTGACTGGTCCTGGCCGGGCCGTTCGAGTGCGTCGAGGTATTCGGTTTCCAGCGCGATGGCGGTGGCATGCCACGTCCGGGTGGCGTCCTCAACAGTGCGGGTGTAGTCAGTCCGCGCGTCGTCCTCAAATTCGGTCATTTTGCCCCCAAGACATGATCCGCCAGGCAGTGGCACCGCTCGTGATGCTCGCCGGTTGTACCCCGGATTCTGCCATACCTGGCACCCAAAGCTACGACCTGATCGAGTGGCTGGATGCCTCCGGCAAATACCTCCTAGGCCGGGCGCAGCCAAGATCAAGCGGGTGACAACCGAGGAATGGAAGGCGGCCCTGTCTAAGTAGAAGGGCAGTGAGGCCTGTAAAAATGGGTGCATGGACAAATTTGAAGCCGGGAGCGGGGTGGGACAGGACTCGGTCCTGGAGGTTCGCGTTGAGCTGGTCGACAGCGAGCCTGAGATTTGGCGCCGATTCGAACTCCGGGGCTCCTTGGCTTTGAGCCAGGTACATCAGGTCCTGCAGGCAGCATTTGGCTGGGAGGACGCGCACCTGCATCGGTTTGTAACCAGCGACCCGTCCGCGCCGCTGCGGCCCGTTGACGGCGAATTCCCGGAAGTCCAGCAATGGCTTCCCGCGACGGAGTGTGAAGAACCCGGCGACAGGCCTGAGGAGGATTGCTCCCTGGAACAGCTGGTCGCGCTGGGATCTGGTAGAGCGTTCTACGAGTACGACTTTGGTGACAGCTGGCTTCACCGGCTCGAACTGGTCTCCCGCAGGCCCTGTGGCGAAGGCGCTCCGCCGGCCCTGCTGATCGACGGCGCCCGGCATGGGCCGCTGGAAGACTCCGGAGGATTTCCTGGTTACGAGGAGATCATGGACGCCCTGGCCGACCCGTCCCATCCTGCCCACGCTGAATCTGCCGCCTGGTTGGCTGACACGACCGGATCGGATGAGCCTTTTGACCCTGCTTTCCTGGACATCCCCGCCGTGAACCAGATGCTGGCTGAGCAGTTCTAATTCCGGGGATTCCCGGGGATAAACGCTACCAATGGATGCACGGAAACAGCCCCCCTTCTGCAGTCACTCCCCCGCCCTATCCAAAGAGCCGATAGCTTATATTATGTAAAGCTGGCATTGGGAAGGAGCTGAAAAAGGTCCGGATGAATGCCTAATTGCTGTAGTCTTTGGCCAAGCTGCCTCAGCCTTCGCACTCCACGCAGTAGGCGTGGCCGTTGCTCTCCCGCGCCAGTTGGGACCGGTGCCGGACGAGGAAACAGGAATAGCAGGTGAACTCGTCCGCGGCCTGGGGAATCACTTGGACGATGAGCTCGTCGGAGATGATTTCGCCGCCTGGTGTCAACCCTTCGTCGAGGGCATCGGCTTCGTCCAGCTCGGTGACGACGCTGCGGGCATCTGGGGCGTTCGCGGACTGCAGATCCTCCAGGGAGCGCTCCTGGGATTCCTTGACGTCGGAACGGACTTCGTCATAGTCGGCTGCCACTAGGTGCTTCTTCCTTAAGTCGTCGCTCTGATGCCCATTCCGGACGAGACTGTAACGTACGCGGTCGCACGGTTGTTCCTCAAAACGTGCGCGAGCCATATTGGGACGCTTGAGGTGTGCGGCCAACACTTCGCCCCCGCAGATCAATAAATACGTCAAGACTTAATAGGTGCTTCACGGCGCAGGAACACACCGCGCTGAGCAATGGCGAAGCTCCGATCAAATAGCGGTTGACCGGAGCTTCGGTTCATTATGACCCCTGCAACCTGAGAAACTGCTGGGAGTTGGCAGCCCTCAGGCCCACCCCCGCCGCTCAGGCACGTTTGGAGACCAGACCTTGACCCAAATGAAGCAGTCGAGCTACTTCCCCGCCACCGTCCCTCAGCGAAGGACAGCTCAACCACCATGAACCAGCGGGTAAACGACAATAGCCATTCAAGAAGCGCGGTCGGCTTGGGCCAGGTACTCAAAGTCAGGCTGCCGCAACTCGTATGGCGGTCCTCCGGCCGTCCAACCCTGACGAATCTCTTGCCCGCCCCCACTGCTGGCCCATAGGCTCGAGGGGTGAGTGGCGGGGACGGCAATTCGAAAAGCGGATCCGGCCCGCGACCCGTGAAGGAAACAGGCATGGCAACAGGTACGGTCAAGTGGTTCAACGCCGAAAAGGGCTTTGGTTTCATCGCCCCCGACGACGGAAGCGCTGACGTGTTCGCACACTTTTCGGCAATCGCTTCCAGCGGTTACCGCTCCCTCGACGAGAACCAGAAGGTTCAGTTCGACGTCACTCAGGGCCCTAAGGGTCCGCAGGCGGAGAACATCCAGCCGCTCTAAGCGGTTGTTAGGAGGCTGGCCGGCACATGCTGGCCAGCTTCTTTTTGTTCCCCCAACGCCAAGCCTGCCTGGTAATTCAAATCGCTTCTCTTCGATCCGGTAAGCCCGAGACCCTTGAAACGTAGTTGCCCCATCGGACTTCGCCTGAATGCTAAAAGCTGATAGCCAGCGTTCCGTCAACTAACTGTGGTCCCTAAAGCATTGACGGCGAGGTGGAAACCTACATTAGGGGGCTTGGGCCAGTGGACTTCAGAACATGTTCTGAGTAATGTTGAACCATGAGCACATTAGCCAGTTCCCGAACGACGTTCCAGTCTTCAGAGCTGAGTCGAGCCTCCGCTGATGTTTTTGCTGCTGCTGCAGATCACCCTGTCCTGGTCACCCGGCGGGACGGCGAATCTTTGGTACTGATGTCAGAGAGCGCGGATCGGGCCCGGGCGTCATTGCTTGAACTCGCCGCACAGCTTGTTGCTGTCACCACCAGTACCGATGGAACCCTTGCAGGGCGCATGAGCGATCGCTTTCCGTGGATGCTCGCCTTGAGCCCAGCTGATCGCGAAGTGTGTGCCAACGAAATCGTGGCAGCTGCACGGGCATCATTCGCCACTAACCAGCCCCATCTGGCCATCGCAGAACTCAACGCCTGGCGTGAGACTGCAACTGCCATCGCCGCTGGCCTCGGCAAGGAAGCCGTGGAGTGGCTTGATGATGCTGAGACCGTCGAGCGCCCCTAGGGTATGGCGAAAAGCGAAAAGGTCGAGCGGCCAACAAAAAAGAGCGAATACGAACTCCGTTTTGCATCTGTCCAGGCGAAGCGCGGTTGGACTGATCTGAAAGCTACGATCAGGAATTCGTTGGCAGATTCGTGGGATTTTCTGACTAGGACTCCTCAGCTCACGACACCAACCAACTACCGGCTGCGTGGGGATCTAGGTCTTGTGTCACGGGATGGTGCTACCCACGACAGATGGCAGCACAAGCTAACCCTCAAAGGTGATGCACGAATCTGGTTCTACGTCGTGGAGCAAGTCGTCTACCTGGAGCAGGTTCACACAAGCCATCCAAATGAGACGAAGTCGTAGCCCCCACGCAAATTGGTACTCCACATGGGTGACTCCGGAGGGGTTTTGCTTGCGCCTGGCCTGCACCCGGGAAGGAGCACTTCGTCGAAGCATCTCGGATGAGGACCTGCCCGGACGCCGATAATTTGACCTTCCATCAGCTGTGGCCGCGTAAACATGGCCAACGACGGCCTCGGCAGGGGAGCGATGCATTCCAGCTTTGCGTGGCGCAGGTACTGGTATACCGTTTCGCGGCTGATTCCGTAGTCACGGGCAAGGAGGGCTTTCGGGACACCGTTGCCGGCGCGTTGGACCGGTTCGGCAGCCCGTTCGGGTGTGAGGGTCTTTTTGCGTCCTTTGTAGGCGCCACGCTGTTTGGCCAGGGCGATGCCTTCCTTTTGGCGTTCTCTGATGAGGGAGCGTTCGAATTCGGCGAAGGCGCCCATGACGGAGAGCATGAGGTTGGCCATGGGGAGTCCTCGCCGGTGAAGACCAGGCTCTCTTTGACGAACTCCACGCGTACACCCTTGCGCGTCATGCCTTGGACGAGGGCGCGTAGATCGTCGAGGTTGCGGGCGAGCCGGTCCATGCTGTGCACCACGACGGTGTCGCCATCGCGGGCGAACCGCAGCAGTTCCGTGAGCTGTGGCCTGGCGGTGTCCCTGCTGGATGCCTTGTCCGTGAAGACCCGGTCCAATATCTGGCCTTCAAGCTGGCGTTTCTCGTTCTGGTCCAACGTGCTGACGCGTACGTACCCGATCCTCTGTCCGGCCACCGGTGCCTCCAACCCTCGTGCTGTCAGGTTGAGTTCGAAGCATGTCCCCGAAGAAAGTCAAGATTTACCGCTCAGTTTCGTCAGGTTGGGGTGTAGCCAATCTGAATGGGGAGGCTTGCCCAGGGTGAGCCGGCACGGCACCACGAATGAATCGTGCAAGCTATCGGACGGCAACAAAGCCGGGGCCATCGGCCAACAATCATCTCTGTCAAGCCAAAGAATAGGTGACCCCTGCGGTTTGACCACCGGGAAGGACATTAGCTTCTAGCAACGGGTCTTGCCTGGGCTTCGAACTGGCCCCGCCACTCACGGGCGCCTCGTCGACTGCATCCGTTCCCTCGCCCTGCGGTTGCCAACGGTGTTTTAGGTGAAGCTCATTTCGGTTTCTTCGAGGAGCTCGAGCAGTCGTGCGCGACTACGGAGAACCTCGGGGAACGGGTTGTAGTGCTCGGGCTCGTGCTCGATGCTGATCGGCCTGTCGTAGCCGATCTCATTTAGTGCCCGGACGCAATCCTCGATCGGGACGATGCCATCGCCGTAGGCGCATGTGTCGTGGGCGCCTACGGCGCGCACGTCCTTGAGGTGTACGTAGAAGACGTTGCTGCCGAGTTCGCGGATCGCCTGAGCGGCATCGAAGCCTTGGGTTCCGAACCAGCCCGTATCCACAGTCGCGCCGATCACGCCGTCGTGGTCGTTGCCGATCTCGTCGAGGAGCTCCGCTGCGCTCTTCTGGGGGTGGTTCTCGAGGCCGAGCACGTTGCCAAACTCCTTCAGGATTCCGATGACAGAAGTGCGGTCTGAGAGAAGAAGCGGCGTCTGGCCGCCGAGAATGTTCGTGCCGAGGGCTTTCGCGATTTCGTTTGCGCGCCGGAACTTCTTCACGGTGTCACCGTAGCTGCTGCCGTAGCTCGCGACGGTTACGCCGTGCTTCTGCAGCACGCGCTGGGCCCCGGTGATGTGCTCGTCCGTTGCCCACTCGTAGTTGAGCTGGGGGTGCCAGACGTCCAAGGTGTCGAAGCCGGCGTGGACCGCGCTTTGCACGAACGCGTCAAAGCGTTCCTCGAAGGTCGAGATCGGGCGGTACCAGTCGTTGGCAGCGCTGTCGCCCTGGTTCCAGCCCTCGGTCATGTTCCAGTCGAGTTGCTGTGCTACGAGGTTGGCTCCCATGAACGAGATGTCGTTATTCACTGTTCTCTCCATTGATTTTTTCGGTTAGTGCGGGAATGGAATGGAACCCCTTGCCGGCAGCTCGCCCGCAAAGAGCAGCCCATATGGGACTGTCTTTTGCTGATGGGGCGCCAGGTCAATCAGCAGCCGTGGCGTGTTGGCGCACTTCGTCTCCCTCGCCTCATTGCTCAAGGTGGCGCATCTGGCTGTTTGATAGCCCAGTCAAGTGCTGGCTATCAGGATTGCTCCGGTAAAAGTATATGCCCGATTACCTTTCGTTTGGCAAGAGATGTGGGGCGGCCAAATTTATTCTTATCCGCCCACGCTCTGTCGCCGATTGGGGGAGCCTCCGGGCAGGCGAAAGGGATAAGAATTTTTGCAACGAAACCATTGCGCGAAAAGTGCACGTCTATATACTTTTAGTGCCGAGGAGATCTCGGCCGGGATCGCGGCAAGGAGGCAGCGGTTCCCGGAGCGGCTCCCGACTCGGAGATCCCGGCAGTCCTGCAGTACATAGGCACATTCCAGATAGGTGACAACGTGGTTACAACAACATCAGCCGGGCGCAGGCGGCTCCTTGCGGCTTTGGCGGTTCTGGCGGGGTCGACAATGACCCTCGCTGGCTGCGGTCTGAACAACGGCAGCGGAGGTGCTGCCAGCAGCAGCAAGGCGCTCACGGTGTGGCACCAGTTCTCCGGCGAGGGAGGCACGGCGATGGACACCATTCTTAAGGGGTACAACAAGGCGAACCCGGATGGGCAATTCGAGGGCCGCGCCATCGCGAATGACGAGGCCAACACGGTCATCCGCACAGGCCTTTCCGGTAACAACCCACCGACTGTGCTCCAGTATGAGGGGTACCAGCAGACGGCTGACTACGCGAAAGCCGGCCAGCTGATGGATATCACAGACTGGTATAACGAGCACAAGGACAACTTCACATACGGTGAAAGCCAGGCAGTGATGGACGCCTGCGGGTACGAAGGGAAGGTCTACTGCATCCCATGGAACGTGGACACCAGCGAGCAGATCTTCGTCAACCCGGACATTATGGACCAGCACGGCCTCAAGGCGCCGTCGACGATCGACGAATTGAAAGCAGCTGCCGGTAAGCTCAACGGCGCCGGCGTCAGCCCGGTCTCGCTCTATGCGGGTGACGGCTGGCCGGCGGCGCACTGGTGGTATCTGCTCACCATTCAGCGCTGCTCTGTGGACACGATCCTGAAGGCGGCAAAGCAGGACGGAGCAAAGTGGGACGACCCTTGCTTCGAGCAGTCCGCGCAGGATCTGTACGACCTCGGTAAGGCGGGCGTGTTTCCGCAGGGTGTCGAGGGCCAGGACTACAACGCCATGCTCCAGCTCTTTCTCTCGGGCAAGGCCGCAATGATGAACACGGGAACCTGGTTCAACTCGACCCTTGCGGACACCCCGCCGGAATTCGAAACCGAAGCTGTCGCGTTCCCGCAGGTTGATCCATCCAAGCCCTCACACCAGATCCTCGGCGGCTTTACAAATGTCTTTGGCGTCACCGCCAACAGTGGTAACACCGATGCCGGTTTGAAGTTCCTGGACTACATTTCCGATCCCGGCAGCGGTGCGGGTGCAGAGTTTGCCAAGAGCGGTCTCGTTAACGTCATCGTAGGCGCTGATAAAGAGATGAGCCCCCGGGTGAAGGCGTCCTACGACGCCATTTCCGAGGCGCTGTCCTTGCCGGGCAACAATGTGATCGCCTACTTCGAAAACCTTGTGCCGCCTAGCGTGGGCGAGGACTCGATGTATAACGGAGCTGCTGCTCTGACCTCCGGTGCAATGCAGCCCAAGGATTTCGTGTCAAAGCTGCAGCAGGCTGCGCAGGCCGCCGCCGCCGAATAGGGCCCTCCGGTCCGATTCACAGGTTGGGCGCGGCGCTTGCATGGCCCGCGCCCAACCCCATCTCAATGAGGAGAAGGCAATGTCTGCAGTTTCTGTTCCACCCATCGAGCATCAGCGGGAGACGCTGACCGACGCGATTGAACCCAGGGAAAGCCGGAAACGGCGCGGGACCCACATTTCCGGGCGGTCGAAGCTTGGGGCAACCGGCTTTATCCTTCCCGCTTATTTCTTCTACGCTGGCTTCCTGCTGATCCCCCTCCTGCTCACGATCCTGCTGAGCTTCACGAGCTGGAACGGTGTCGGCTACAACTCAATCCAGCCCAACGGGGTCAAGAACTACATCAAGCTCGCGAACGATCCGGTGTTCCTGCAGGCGCTCCTGCACAACGGGATCTTCCTCGCCACGACCGTCATACTGAAGGGCATCCTGGCTTTCATGCTGGCACTCGCCCTGCGGCGGGTCTTCCCCGGGGCCGCGTTCTTCCGGGCGGTATTCGTGATCCCGAGCATCCTGTCGCTCATCGTGGTCAGCCTCCTGCTCAAGTTCCTCGTCGATCCCAACAACGGGCTCATCAACCCGCTCCTGCGGTCCATCGGCTTGGGAAACCTGGCCGGCTCCTGGCTGGGCGACCCGAACCGGGCCCTGCCGCTGCTGATCGGCCTGGACGTCTGGCTCGGTTTCGGGCTCTTTCTCTTTGTCTTCCTCGCAGGGATGTCGGCCTTGCCGGGGGAAGTGACGGAGGCCGCGAAGGTAGACGGCGCGAACTCCTGGCAAGAGACCTGGTACGTGACCACCCCACTGCTCGCACCCACCTTCCGGCTGGTGGTCCTGCTCGGCGCCATCGAGAGCCTGAAGGTGTTCGCCACTGTCTACGTCGCCACCTCTGGCGGTCCGAATCATGGCACGGAGGTGCTCGCGTCATGGGCATTCTTCCAGGCCTTCACCGGCAACCAGGTGGGCTACGGCAGCGCGATCATGAGTGTCCTGCTCGTGGCCACGCTGATCCTCGCCGTTTTCTACGTCCGTGCCAATCAGAAAGGAAACGTCCAGTGACCGTCCTCGAGAACCCCGACATCAGGCTGGTACTCAAGGAGGACCAACAGAACAGAGCGCCTCGCTTCTGGCGAATCATCCGGCGCACCACGCTCTACGCGGTGCTCAGCCTGCTCGCCGTCACGATTCTCTACCCGGTGCTGTGGATGTTCTCCACATCGCTCCGGGACAACGGCAGCGTCCTCATGCACCCCTTCGACTTCAGTGGCAGCTGGGGCTTCGACAACTACACCAAACTTTTCCGGGAGGGCGATATCCTCACGTGGCTGGGCAGCAGCATATTCGTGAACATCACGAGCGTCGCGCTCATCGCGGTGCTGTCAGTTCTCGCAGGATACGGTTTTTCGGCCTACACCTTCCCCGGTAAGAACATCCTGTTCGTGCTCCTTATCATCGGGCTTACGATCCCGCCCCAGGCGCTCGTCGTCGCGGGCTTCAGGTGGATCACTCTGTGGGGCATCGAGAACACCTACTGGAGCCTCATCTTCACCTACGGTGGCTGGACCTCCTTCGGCATCCTCATGATGCGCAACTTCTTCGACTCTGTTCCGAAGGAACTTCGGGAGGCAGCCATCATGGACGGCGCTTCGCAGTTCCGGATCTTCCGCCAGGTCTACCTCCCGCTTGCGGCCTCGCCGATGACCACGGTACTCATCTTCACTGCGGTCTGGGTATGGAATGACTTCATCTACCCGATTGTGTACCTGCAGTCAGAAGAGATGTACACCATCCCTATCGGCGTGCTGCAGTTCACCGGCCGCACCACCGTGCAGCTCGCCACGCAGATGGCAGTGCTGACCTTCGCCACCGCGCTGCCGCTGGCCATGTATCTGATCTTCCGGAAGCAGTTCATGCGCGGCCTTCTCGAAGGCGCCGTCAAGGGCTAGCGAACCGGTCCAATATGCCGCCGCCAGCCGGAGCCGGCGGGAATGAACCATCACAAGAAGAGAAAAGAGTCAAAAGTGAGATCAGCGGAGATCACGGGCAAGGGAAAAGTCGAGGTCTCCGACAGGAGTACCCCGAAGGCCAGCGGAGACCTCGTCGTCGTCAAGATCCTGGTCGCGCCGATGTGTACCGAGTTCAAGAAGCGCCAAAACGGGATCGAGGACCACTCCCTGGGACACGAGGCGGTGGGAGTGATCACCGATGCCGGGAACTCGCGGCGTTTCCAGGTGGGGGACCGGGTCGCGGTCATGCCGCATTACGGCTGCGGCCTGTGCTACCTCTGCAGTTCGGGCGACTATATGCACTGCCCCGATCAGCGTGACGTGCTGGCAGAGACAGGCCAGGACTACGGGACGGCAACGTACTCCCAGTACCTGCTCAAGCCGGACTGGCTCGTCGTCAGGATTCCGGATGACATCCCACTGGTGCACGCCGCCATGGCGTGCTGCGGCTTCGGGCCGACGTTCGGGGCCCTCGAAAGGATGCGCGTCGACGCCCTCGACGTCCTCCTCGTCTCGGGCTGCGGCCCCGTGGGCCTGGGCGCCGTGGTGCAGGGCGTGACCCGCGGAGCGCGTGTGTTCGCCGTCGAGACCCATCCCTACCGGGCGGAGCTGGCCCTTAAGCTGGGCGCAGAGCGCGTCTTCAACCCCATGGAAGAAGACGTACCCTCGATCGTCAAAGCGAATACGGGGCGCGGCGCCGACGCTGGCATCGAGACCAGCGGCGCCCCGGTGGCAGCGAAGAACCTCGCACTGTCCATCCGGCCGCGCGGACGACTCAGCGTCGTGGCCTGGACTGGTGACGTCACCTTCCCGCCCCTCGTCCCGCAGGGCATCGACATCTTCGGTGTGTGGCACTGGAACAGCCTCAAACTGGCTGAGGAAATGTGGCGGACGGTCCGCAAGGCGGGCCACCTCATCGACCTCATGATCACCCATAGGATGCCGCTCGAGGATGTCTCCGATGCCATGGATATCCAAGACACTGGCGCATGCGGCAAAATCTTGCTGTTCCCGCACGGCGAGTTCGATGAGGAGGAGTTGGAAAGAACGTGAGCCGCGCCGGGTGGAAGGAACCGTAGGAGGCCCGTCCTCCACCCGGCAGCCGATGGCGAGGAAAAAACCATTCACAAGCATTGGGGGCGGACGCGTCTCAATATCAGGCACCCCTTGCGCCCGGATTAGCCCACTGCACGTAGGTACAGTCGTAGGGCACAATTTCGGCTCCCCTCCGTCCAGGAAACGAGCCGAATATGGGCATTCACCTTTCGTGCAATAGTCTCTTTCTAGAACGGCACAGGAGGCGTGAAAGATGACAGTGCAGACTCCAAGGGCTCGTCGGGGACCTTACCGGAAGGGGATCGAGCAGCGGCAGAAGATGGTTGAAGTCGCAGTCGAGGTCTTCGGCCAGAACGGTTTCAAGGGAGGTACTTTGCAGCAAGTGGCGGACCGGGTGGGCCTGACACCCGGGGCCATCATGAAGCTGTTCGGAAGCAAGGAAGGCCTGCTCATAGCCGTACTCGAGCACTGGGGGAAGGCCACCGCCGACGTCGTTGGACCAGATCTCCGCGGGTACGCGCTGCTGGAGGGGTTCCGGCGCCTGATGTCCTACCACGTCCGCCACCCAGGCCTCCTGGCGCTCTACACGACCATGGCAGCTGAAGCCACATCCCCGGAGCACCCCGCACACGATTTCATGACAGCCCGCTACCGCACAAGCCTGGGGGACATGCGTGAACTTTTCGCCGAGGCAGCCGCAAGCGGGCACTTTCGACCGCTCGGCGTACAGGAGATCGCGCACGAGGCGGAATTCCTCCTGGCCACCATGGACGGGCTGGAGATACAGTTTCTGCTAAACCGCTCGTTCGACCTCGAGTCTTCCTTCGGTGCCTATATCGATTGCCTGAACGAGCGCCTCGCGCCGGCTTGAAAATCTTCCGCTGTTCCGGTCCCCGGTTTCATCACGAGGCCTCGGTGAGGTCAAGGAGTGTTTTGATGGAATTGTGGCCGCCCTCTCCGGCGAAGAGTGCGGGCAGGTCTTCGAGCCGGACAAGGGAGTCGACCAGGTCGGATGGTGAGAGGATCTTGTGGGCGCTGAGACGTTGTGCCCGGTTCATCCACCGCATCACGTCCTCGGGGTTGCGGTGATGGAGGCTGAGTACGCGTAGGGCCCGGTAGTTCCAGCTCTCCATGTCCACGGTGCGTTTGCCGCCGTTGGACTGGTGGTAGCCCATGATTCCTAATGTGCCGCCGATCTGCACCAGGCTCGCTGCAAGATCAAGCCCGGCGGCCGCGCCGGTGGCTTCAATGACGAATGAATTGTTCTGCATCATGGCGTCGGTGACCTCGTCCGGGCTGAAGGTCCGGTCCGCCCCCCATTTGTTAGCCAGCTCCCTGGCAGTGTCGCGGGGTTCGATGACGGTGACCCGGTGCCCTTGGGCGACCAGCAGGCGAAGGGCCATCAAACCCATGAAACCGGCACCGACCAGGATCACTTCGGAGGCCTGCGCCAGTTCGAGCATTTCGAGGCCGCCGATGACGCAGGCGAGCGGTTCGGCCAACGCGGCGTCCCGAAGGCTGCAGCCGGGGTGGAGCGGGATGATCCTATCGTTGGGGACGATGATCTCCGTTGCATATCCGTCAGTGACATAGGCAGCGACCGGCAGGCCCGCGTGGAGAGCCGGATCAGTACTCTCTGTAATCGTGCCCGAGACTTCGTGGCCAAGCCGCGAGGGAAAGGGGCCTTGGCCTTCCCGGACCATGGCAGTATCTGAATGGCATACTCCGACGTAGGCCACCCGAACCCTCACGTGGCCGCCGGGCAGCATCTCCGGCTGCCCTTGGTCGATGGTCACTTTCCCCGGCCCGGTGGCAGTAAGCCAGCTGGCCAGTTTCGTCTCGGCTTTCTGATCCAAGGTGCTGATCAGCGGCTTGCCCATAGCAGGCCCCTTTCGATGATGGTGCGGATGTTGGTGTTTTGGAGGATTTCGACGCGGTGGCCGGGGGTGGTGACGAAGATGCGGCCTTTGCCCCATTGGCGGGTCCAGATGGCGGGGGAGGTGACTTCGCGGTTCCAGGGGTCCCATTCCCGGGCTTTTTGGGTGGTGGTGGCCAGGACGTCGATGTAGTCGTCGGAGAGGACCCAGTATTGTTCGGTGACCAGGTCGAAGTCCTTGAGGCCTTTGGTGATGGGGTGTTCGGCGGCTGCGGGGAGCATGTTGATGGTGTAGGGCATGTAGTTGTCTGACTGTTCGCCGGTGCATTGGTCGGGGTGCTTGCCGGGGTGGCAGGCGAACTGCCCGCCGATCAGGTGGAGGTAGTCGGAGTTGTTCCGGTAGGAATCGGCGATCCCGCCGTGCCAGCCGGCCAGGCCGGTGCCGTTTTCGACGGCGGTGCGGAGCCCGGCGAATTCTTCTTTTTCGATGGTGGTCATGGTCATGCATTGCATGATCAGGTCCACGCCTGCCATGTAGTGGGTGTCGGCGTAGACCTTGGGTGATTCTTCGACGCGGACGTCGTAGCCGTTGTCTTTGAGGTAGGGGATGAAGAGTTCGGTGGCTTCGTAGGGCTGGTGGCCGTCCCAGCCGCCGCGGACCACCAGGGCGGTCTTATTCTCGGTCATGAAGTGGTTCCTTAATTGTGGGATGGTGGCGTTTTAGTGGCTGGTGAAGGCGGCGTCGAAGGCGGCTGCGGGCGGGGCTATCCGGGCGAGTTCCTGGACCATGGCCAGTGCCTGCGGGGCGCCGGTGAGGCGGTCCATGCCGGCGTCTTCCCATTCGATGCTGGTGGGGCCGTTGTAGCCGATGGCGTTCAGGGTCCGGAAGATCCGGTTCCATGGCACGTCCCCGTGGCCTGCGGTGACGAAGTCCCAGCCGCGGCGGGGATCTGCCCAGGCCAGGTGGGAGCCGAGGCGTCCGTTGCGGCCGTCGAGTTGGCGGATGGATTCTTTTACGTGGACGTGGAGGATGTGTTCGGCGAAGTCCTGCAGGAACATTACCGGGTCCAGGTCTTGCCAGATGAAGTGGGACGGGTCGAAGTTCAGCCCGAAGCTCTTGCGGTGCCCGATGGCTTCGAGGGTGCGTTTGGTGGTCCAGTAGTCGTAGGCGATTTCGGAGGGGTGGACTTCCAGGGCGAACCGGACGCCTTGTTCTTCGAAGACGTCCAGGATGGGGTTCCAGCGGTCCGCGAAGTCCTGGTAGCCGGCGTCGATCATGGTTTCGGAGGCGGGCGGGAACATGGCGACGGCTTTCCAGATGGAGGAGCCGGTGAACCCGGTGACGGTGTTCACGCCGAGGCGGGCGGCTGCCCGGGCGGTGTCTTTCATTGATTCGGCGGCCCGGCGGCGTACTCCTTCGGGTTCGCCGGTGCCCCAGATTTCGGTGGAGAGGATGCCTTGGTGGCGTTCGTCGATGGGGTCATCGCAGACGGCCTGGCCGGTGAGGTGGTTGGCGATGGCGAAGACGCGCAGGTTGTTTTTTTCCAGGATGTCCAGCCGGCCCTGGAGGTAGTTGTCGTCTTCCGCGGCGCGGCGGGGGTCCAGGTGGTCGCCCCAGCAGGCAATCTCGAGCCCGTCGAAGCCCCACTCGCCGGCGAGCCGGGCCACCTCCTCAAAGGGCAGGTCGGCCCACTGGCCGGTAAAAAGCGTGATTGGCCGTGTCATCTCTGTCACCGGCTTCCGGCCGAAACTGCGGCAGTGGATCCTACGTCGGTCCACCGGCAGTTGTCGTTGGCACTAGCTTCAACAGTTGCCAGGACTTTTTGCACCTGCAGGGCATCCGTGAATGAGGGTTCCGGTTGACGGCCTTCACCGATTGCCGTGACAAGGTCCACCACCTGGTGCGTGAAGCCGTGCTCGTACCCCAGTCCGTGGCCGGTGGGCCACCAGTTGCCCACGTAGGGGTGCTCGGGCTCAGTGACCATGATGCGCCGGAATCCGGCGTCGGGCTCTTCGGCACGGTCATAGACGGAGAGGTAGTTCATGTCTTCGAAGTCGAAGGCCAGGGATCCTTCTGATCCGTTGACTTCGATGCGCATGGCGTTGCGGCGCCCAAGGGCTGCCCGCGATGCTTCAAAGACGCCGATCGGGCCGCCGTCGAACTTTGCACTGAAGACCACTGCGTCATCGACCGTTACCGGGCCTTTTTGCGCGGCTTGGCCTGTGGTGCCGTGGCCGCCCAGGCCGACGAAGTCTCCGCCTATAGGACGTTCTTTGACGAACGTCTCCATCAGGGCAGAAACGCCGGTGATTTTTTGGCCGGTGATCCATTGGGTGGCGTCGATGATGTGCGCACCGATGTCTCCCAGGGACCCCGAACCGGACTTGCTCTTGTCCATCCGCCAGGTCAGCGGTGCGTTCTCGTCACTGAGCCAGTCCTGCAGGTACTGGGCCCTGACCTGGCGAATGTGGCCGAGCCTGCCCTGTTCGACGAAGCGTTTGGCCAGTGCCAGCGCTGGGGTGCGCCGGTAGGAGTACCCGCACATGGCGTAAACGCCGTTTCGGGCGGCGTCGTCGGCCGCCGCGCTCATCCGCTCTGCCTCCTCGACGGAGTTGGCCAGGGGTTTCTCGCACAGCACGTGCTTGCCGGCCTCAAGGGCCGCGATCGCTATCTCGGCGTGGGTGTCGCCGGGGGTGCAGATGTCGATCAGGTCGATGTCGTCCCGTTCGATCAGCCGGCGCCAGTCCGTCTCAACCGACTCCCAGCCAAGCTTGTCCGCCGCGGCCCGCACGCCGTCGGCGTTCCTTCCGGCCACGGCAGTGAGCTGAGGCTGCAGCGGCAGGTCAAAGAACCGGGGCGCGGTACGCCAGGCGTGGGAGTGGGCCGCACCCATGAAGGCGTAGCCCACCATGCCGATGCGGAGCGGTTGCGGGAGGTCGGTGGTGGGGAACATTGGAAAACCTTTCGGGAGAGGAAGTGCAGGTGTTGCCTTTTATTGGCCGGCGAGGGAGCCGCCGATGCCCCCGACGCTGAAGTAACGGTTGAGGCAGCCGAAGACGATGATCGGAGGCAGGACCATGATGACGGCGACAGCCATGACGGGGCCCCAGTCCGTGGCGTTCTGCTGAAAGAAAGTCTGCAGGCCCACCGGCAGGGTGAAGTGGTTGTTGGAGCGCAGGAAGATCACGGCGATGAGGTAATCATTCCAGCAGACGAGGAAGCTGAAGATAGCGGTGGAAAGGACTCCTGGAAGGGAGTTACGAAGCACGACACGAAGGAAGCTGCCGAAGACTGAGCAGCCGTCCATCCAGGCAGCTTCTTCGAGACTGATCGGGATCGAGTCGAAGTAGGCGGCCATCATCCAGGTGGCTACGGAGAGGGTGCCACCGACGTAGATGATGGTGACCCCGGTGAGGGAGTCCGCGAGTCCCAGGTTGGCGAAAAGGATGAACAAGGGAATGACGGAAACGATGACGGGCAGGCTCTGGACAACGAACAGCAAGAGGGAGTAGCCCGCGACGAGCCTATTGCGCCCTCGGGATACCACGTATCCTGCTGGCGCCGCGACGACGACGGCGGCGATGACGGTGATGAGGGTAACCCAAAGGCTGTTGCCCAGCCAGTGCAGGGCGGCGGTCTGGGTGAGCACGTAGGTGAAGGAGTCAAAGCCGATGCTGCCGCCGGTGGCGACGGGAGGCTGCAGGGCAAGGATGAACACTGCTGCCACGGGGACCAGGACGATCGCGGTGATGACGGAGAGGAGGGCGAATCGGAGCCATTGGCCGTGCCTGGCGTTCGTGTCGCTGGTAAGTTCCCGCGGGCGGCCGGCGGCCGGGGCCGGCACTGGCCGGGTGGTTGCTGGTGCGGACATGGTGGGCCTTTCTTTGGGTGCCGGTCCGGGTCAGTGGATGACTGATTTGCGGATCTGGCGGTACAGCACCACGGAGACGAAGACGAGGACGAAGGTCATCAGGAAGGCGATGGCTACCCCGTAGCCGGTCTGGAAGTTCTGGAAAACGACCCGGTAGGCGAGTACGACCAGTGAGGTGGTCGCATCAACGGGGCCGCCGCCGGTGAGCAAGTAGATGGTGGGGAAGTCGTTGACGCAGAAGATGGTCATCAGGATCCAGCTGATGTAGGTGGATCGGGCGATCAGCGGCAAGGTGATTCCTGTGAACATCTGGGTCTTTGTTGCCCCGTCGACACGGGCCGCCTCGTAGACGGTCGGTTCGACACTGGATAGGGCGGCGCTGGTCATGAGCATCATGAACGGGAAGCTGATCCAGACCTTGAACACGCAGACCGTCAGGGCGGCCAGGGTGGGGTTCGCCAGGAACAGCACGTCCCCGAAGCCCAGGGCCTTGGCCAGGATAGGGATAGGGCTGGTCGATGTGGCGACCAGCCAGTTCCATGAGGTGGCGGAAACAACGACGGGCACCACCCAGGGCAGCAGCAGGAGGACCTTGAACACTCCTGTCCCGGGAATCCTGGTCCGGATCAGCAGCGCCAGGGCCAGGCCGATGGCCCAGCTGCCGAAAACACCGGCGAGGGTGAAGACGAGTGTGAACTGGGCCGCTTTCCAAAAGGCCGCGTCCCCGAAGGCCTTGGTGAAGTTATCCAATCCCACGAAGGGGCCGTCGCCGATGAGGGATCCGTTGTGCAGAGCCTGGACGGCGGCGTTGAACAACGGGTAGGCGTTGAGCAGTACCAGCAGGATGATGGACGGGGCGACCAGAGCTGCCATGGTCAGGCCGCCGCGGGTGACGCGCCGGGGCCGCCGCCCGGCGGGGCCTTGCCCCGCCGGGCCGGTTCCGCGAAGCGTGCGCGTTACGGAACGGACTGTCGTTGATGTCATGACGTTTCTTTCCTCGGAGCCGGATTTCTCACATCACCGATTCGATGCCCTTTTGCAGCGTGGCCAGCGCTGTCTTGGGGTCGGTCTCACCTTGCACAACCTGCTGGGCGAAGGCAGTGAAGGCTTGCCCGCCGTCAACGGCATTCAGGGATGAGACGATCTTGGTCGACTTCGCCGCGAAGGTCTTCGCGACCGGCTGCCATTCCTTCACGGCCTTGACCATGTTGGCGTCCTTCTGGAACTCGGGCAGATCCACGATGCTCTTGCGCACGGGAAGCGCCTGCAGGAGGCCCTTCTGCCAGTAGGACTTCATCTGATCCAGATACCAGGTCATGAACGCCTCAGATGCCTGCTGGGAGGGGGTGTTCGAGTACATCATGAGGTTGTTGACGTAGTACAGGGTGCCCTTATC
Source organism: Pseudarthrobacter siccitolerans (assembly GCF_030823375.1). Taxonomy (NCBI): domain Bacteria; kingdom Bacillati; phylum Actinomycetota; class Actinomycetes; order Micrococcales; family Micrococcaceae; genus Pseudarthrobacter; species Pseudarthrobacter siccitolerans. Next base: position 2,893,800 of record NZ_JAUSXB010000001.1, read on the forward strand.
GCCGTGAGGACCCGTCAGCGGGCTGGCGACCTGGATGTCATCGTCTGTCTCGTCCAGGGAGGCCCGCAGGGAGGGGACGCTGAAACCCATGCCCACTTTTTTCGCCTTCCAGTCACTGTTCAGGTTGGCGCTGGTGTAGCTGACTGCGGCAGGGTCAATGATCCCTTCGCGGGAGAGCTGCTGATAGAACTGCAGGGTCTCGATGTTGCGGTCGGTGACACAGTCGGGTTTACCGTCTTCAGCGAAGAGTCCTCCGCCGTTGTTGATCATCATGGCCAGGATGGACTGTTCACCGAGCAGGGCGCCGGCACCTGTGGCGGTGCCGTAACCGATGACGCCGATCTTCTTCAGTGCCTTGCCGGCAGTGATGAAGCTGTCCCAGTCGGTGGGAGCCTCGACCCCGGCCTTTTCCAAGAGCGACTTGCGGTAGGAGAGCACCCGCATGTCCAGCTGCCACGGGACGGCCACGTAGCCCTTGTCGGTCTTGAGGGAGTCGAAAGTCCCGGGCAGGAAGTCGTCATAGGCGCCGCTCTTCTTCAGCGAGCCGACCAGGTCATCGGCATAGGCAATCGCGCCCTGGTCGGCGAACTGGAATGCCTGGAAGCCTCCGCCGGAGCTGACCGCCGGTCCGGTCTTCGAGGCCACCGCCGAGGCGAAGGTCTGGTAGTAGTTGGCCCACTGGGTGCTCTGGTAGGTTGCTTTGGTGCCGTCCGGCCCCGAGTATCCGTCGACGAGGGTCTGTGCGGCTTTGGTGTATTCAGGCGGACCCCAAGGCATATCCCAGACCTTGAGTGTGGTGCCTCCGGCACCGGAGGCGCTGCCGCCGGAACCGCCACAGGCGGCGAGAAGAGGCAGGGAAGCTGCTGCGGCAGCGAACCCCAGGAAGCCACGGCGGGAAACGGCGGAACCGCTGCCGGTGGAAGCATTCATCATTGAACTCCTTGAAACTGTGTAGCCGGGGGATCCGGTCTACCGGTCGTAATGGAGGTTCCTTTCATCTCTGAACGGAACCGGGGGGGAGCTGCGACGCCGACTGTCAGCCCGCAGCGTCCTGGCCTCGAAGTGAGGCCTAGCGTCATTCAGCTGTGCGTAGGGTGAAGACGTCGCGTGCGAAGCCTGCCAGGTCGGTGCCGCTGGCGCCGTCCTGGACCAGGCGGTGCAGGTGGCGCCAGGCAGAACGGTGCGCCGTCTCCCACTGGGTCTCCAGCAGGGTCGCCCCTTCGGGTCCGGAGACAGTGACCTTGCCCGGCACGGCAGCGGACGGTCCCGGAAGGACGGTTTCCACAGCGGTCTCCGGCTTGATGATCCGCAGATAGGCCGACGTCGGGACGGAGTCGGAAGCGATGGCGGACAAAGAAGCCCGGGCTCCGCTGGAAAGGAGTGCCTGTGCTTCATACCCGTGCATGTCTTTGAAGACAAAGCGCAGGTCGGTCACTTCATCGACCGCACTCCTGATGAGTGAAAGGTGGCCCAGCAGCACCCGTTCAAGGTCCGACCCCACCGGGACATTGATTCTGGTTTCGAGGAGGCTGTCTGCATCATTCCGTGCGGTGAATGCATCCTTGCCGGCAGTGACCGCAGGGTTATAGGCCCAGGTGGAGTCGACGAGGACCGGGACGTCCGCCCCTTCTGCGGTGTCCCTCAGAGAGGTGACATCTTCAGGGCAGGGATTGATGACGAGGAGGCCCTTGGCGCCATTTCGGATGGCCTCTTCCGCTGCCTGCGTCCAGCCCTTACTTCCGTCGATGGCCACAAGGTCTGACTTGTCGGCACCGGCGGGGTGAAGTGACACGGGCAGGGATGCGATAACTTCCGGCACAGCGCCGGAGGCCTCTGCGGCCGGGGCGGCAGTGACGGTGAGTTGGGTTGTCATACTGTTACCTCTTCCTTGTTTGCTCCGAGTTCGCCCCGGGTCGCTTCCCGCACGGCGGCGGACGCTTTGTCAGCTACTTCCAGGGCGAACGTCAGGTCATGGATCAGGCCGTTGACATCGAGTGGGTGTGCCTTGCCCCGTGCCAGCTCTGCCAGGAACCGCCATTCTCCTTCGTATCCGTTGTAGGGGTACGGGCCGTACACCTGGGTTTCGGTACCCCGGCGTATGTGCGCGGTCGCCGAGCCTGCCTGCACGTAGGAGGGCGTGAAATCTATCCGTAGGGACGCGTCGTCCCCGATGGCCTCGAAATACCACTCCGGTTCCCAGCTCTGGGTGTTTACGCCGTACAACTGGACGCGGCGGTCTCCCACCCGAAGGTTGACCAGGTAACCCGAGGGGTGGGGGACGACGCAGGAGAGAACTTCGACGTCCGTGAAATCGGGACAGAAGGCCCTGACAAGGGGAAGATCATGGATGGCCAAACCCATGATGCCGCCCCGGACCATTCCTGCAGCCACTTCCGGGTCGGTGCGGTCCTGTTTGGGCCAGGTCGGCCGGGTGATGACCTCGGTGGCGAAATCTTCAAAACGCGCGTTCGGAGGCAGAACGATCGAGTAACGGATCGTGTGAGCGGCCTGGACCAGGTCACCCCAGTTCGCCTGCGCGGCCAGCCAGCCCGGATCGAAGGTATGCATGGCGCCGACGATGATCGGCACCCCGGTCTCCTTCGATACAGCAGCGATTTCCTCGGCCTCCTGCTGACTCATCGCAAAGGGCTTCTCGCACAGCACTGCCTGCTTCCCGGCGCGGCACGCTGCTATTACCTGCTCGGCGTGGAACTGGTGCGGGCTGCAGATCACCACTATCTGGACGTTCTCGTCGGCCAGGAGCTCGTCCATGCTCGTGGTCCAGTCGGCGCCGACGCGCCCCGCAACGGACTCAGCAACGGCAGGGTCAACGTCCATGATGCGTGCAACGTGAAACACGTCCCGCAGCCTCGCCAGGGTCGGGAGGTGGATGGCTTGGGTGACCGGTCCGGCCCCCAGGATTCCAACTCCCAAAGTTGAAGTACTCAAAATAGTTTCTCCATTCACGGGTCCCCGAATCGGCGCACGACAGACGGTGACGGTTCATGCCGGTACGCGTCAAAGTGGCGGCTGAATGCCGTTGACATGGAGGAGCCCATCTGCGGGCTGTCCTGCTCAACTGACTCGGGGGCGGGATTCATGTGTGGCTTGTGATGCTCACCGGCAGGGGCCGTGTCCGACTCCGTTGGTTTCGCGGTGTCGCAGAATCTGTGATCCAGGCGACATCTAAAAGGTATACCAGCATTTACCTTTAGTGCAATACTTGGATTCAAAGCATCCCCGACCAAAGGCAGGCCCCGACCCCATGACAGTGCAGCGCACCCCGCGGGGCCCGTACAAAAAGGGAATCGAACGCCGTCAGGAAATAGTGAAAGTCGCTGTGGAGGTCTTCGGCCAGTACGGATTCAAAGGGGGAACACTCCAGCAGGTAGGTGACAAGGTCGGACTCACGCCCGCAGCCATCATCAAACTGTTCGGAAGCAAAGAGAAACTCCTCATAGCCGTCCTTGAACACTGGGGTGTAGTCACAGGCGGCATCGTCGGGCCGGAAGCAACGGGATACCAGCGTCTGGACGGCTTCAAACGTCTCATGGCCTATCACGTCGAGCACCCCGGATTACTTGAGCTGTACACCACCATGGCCGCCGAGGCGACATCCGTGGAACATCCAGCACATGGGTTCATGACTGCCCGGTATCACGCCTCGCGGGAAGATATGAGGCGCCTTTTCAGCGATGCTGTGAACGAAGGGCGGTTCCGGCGAATGAACCAGGAGGAGATCACGCACGAGGCGGAATTCCTGCTCGCGATCATGGACGGACTCGAAATCCAGTTCCTGCTCAATCCAGCATTCGGCCTGCAGAAATCCTTCAGTGCCTTCCTGAACCGTCTCGATCAGAGGCTCAAACCTGACATGCCGCAGGGGGATCTGAAAGCCCAAATAGTCCAGAGCGAGAGGAAGTAGAGCCCGAGAAACTGCATACGGCCCCCAAGCAGCACCTGCTGTCACCGTCCTGCAAATTCAGAACCGCAAGGTGCAGAGCGAACAGGTATTGCCTGGAAAATCTTCAGCCCTGACGGGCCTTCACCCCCTATCATTTCTTATCCCGAGGAGACCTACTGTGCTTGCTCCCTATCCCGCAACCCATTTCCCCGAAAAAGCAACCGCGATCGTCACCGGGGCGGCCTCCCCGCGCGGCATTGGCCGCGCCACTGCACATAGACTCGCCCGAGACGGATGGGCCGTGGCCGTTTTTGATCTTGATCCCGGCGCCGCTGGCTCCGTCGCCCGGGAAATCCGTGAGGCTCACGGCGTCCAGGCGATTGGGCTGGGCGTGGACATAGCCGACGAAGAGCGGGTGCGGGCGGCGGTCCAGACCGTTCATGAACAGCTTCCGCAGCTTGTTGGGCTCGTCAATAACGCCGGAATCAGCTCCCCCGTACCGTTCCTGGAGGTCAGCAAGGCGGAGTGGAGCCGTGTGGTGGACGTCAACCTTAACGGGACCTTCCATGTGACGCGGGCGGCGGCGGAAATCATGGCCGCGAACAAGCTCGGGAGGATCGTGAATGTTGCCTCAGCCTCCGCCCAGCGCGGTGGCGGTGTTTACGGCCGGGCCGCCTACTCTGCCTCCAAAGCAGCTCTTCTCGGCATGGCCCGCACCCTGGCCCGGGAACTGGGTCCGCTGGGAATCACTGCCAATTCGGTTTCACCCGGTTCCATCGACACGGACATCATGGGTGGCAGGCTTACCGATGAGCGCAAATCGGTCCTACTCAAGGAACTCCCGGTCGGCAGGGTGGGAACGGTGGAGGACGTTGCCGGCGTAATCAATTTCCTCTTGGGCAGGGAGGCCGGCTACATCACGGGGGCCACCTATGACATCAACGGCGGCTCCCATATCGCCTGAACCCATGTCCCCTAACACCCGCGACTTGCGGGCGGCAGTAATCGGTCTTGGGCCGATGGGCGCACCCATCGCCAGGAACCTGCTCAAGGCCGGCTACCAGACCACCGTCTGGAACCGGTCAGAGGAGCCGCTGGAGGAATTCCGCGGAACCAAGGCCGTGATAGCCGGTGACCCCGCTGACATCCACGCGGAAGTCCTGCTTTCGGTCCTTCCCGATGTCGACCAGCTTCGTCAGGTCTTGTCACAAGGACCGAGACCGCTGGGACGTGCTCTGAACCCGGGAACCTACCTGCTGGTGATGAGCACGTCCTCGCCCTCTAAAGTCCGCCTACTCGCGGAGGACCTTTGTACCCAAGGAGTCGTGGTCATGGACGCCCCCATGAGCGGCGGCGACTCCGGTGCACGCGAAGGCAGCCTCAGCATCATGGTCGGAGGCTCTGAAGCCGACTTTGAATACGTCCGGCCTCTGTTGCTCGCCATCGGTTCAACAGTGCTGCACATGGGGCCGCTGGGATCAGGGAGCACAGCCAAATTGTGCAACCAGATCGTAGTGGCAGGGACCTTGGCCGCTCTTGCTGAAAGCTACGGTCTGGCCGCAAGGGCCGGGCTGGACCCTGCAGACTTAACAAAAGTGCTGCAAGGCGGGCTGGCGGACAGCGCCGTCCTCCGTCTGAAAAAGTCCAATATCCTGGGACGCGCTTATGTACCAGGAGGCAACGCCACCAACCAGCTGAAGGACCTTCGCTATGCTGCCGAATCGGCCGAGCAAGTAGGGACCACGCTACCGATAGCATCCGCAGCAACTGCCCTTTTCGCAGAAGTCGTCCAGCGGGGTGGCGGCCGTCTTGACCACTCAGTTATCTGCGAGCTGTTTCGCTCGCATGGTGTTCTCGATGAACAGGCGAGCTGAGGAACGGGACAGGCTCGACCAGCCGACGGGCTGACACAGGGCAGCGGTGGCTGTGTCAGGCCTCCGGCGGCGGAGCGCAACTGCCGCCAAGGACAAGGTTGCTGCGGAAAACCGCCGTTTGCGGTGGGCGTGAAGGGTCAGCGACCATCTCCAGGAGCACGCGCGCAGCTGTTGCTCCCATCTCAGGGATCGGTTGGCGCATCGCGGTAAGGGGCGGCCTCGTGAAACGTGCGGATTGTGTTCCGTCAAAGCTGACGATTGAGAGGTCTTGTGGGACGCGCAGGCCGAGCTCATCGCAGGCGTGCAGTACCCCGTGCGCCTGCGCGTCGGAGGTGACGAAGACGGCGGTAGGGCGGCCCCCTGGCTCGGTGGCTGCCCTCCCGCCACGCGCCAGCAGGGTATGCGCCGCTTCGGCTCCGCCCCGCGTAGAGAATTCGGCATGAGCCACCAAATGCGCGCCATTAGGAAACCCCATGCGGGCCTGCTGCTCGCTCCAACCGCGCATTCGCTCAGCACTTACGGGTATCGGCCGGGGGCCTGTGATGCATGCAATGACGCTGTGGCCCCAGCTCTGAAGATGCTCGACAGCATATGCCGAATCGAGGACGTTCTCGGAATGGACGCTCGAGACGCGCCTGCTCGTCTCAAGGCGGTCAATAACGACAACAGGCGGAACGTCGTCCTGCGCTTCACTTAGGCTGCGGAGCGCCCTGGACGAAGTGAGAATGATGCCGTCCACCCGGCGGTCGATGAGGGACCGCAGGTGGATGCGCTCGCGCGCCGCGTCGTCGTCAATGATGCCGATCGACAGGAGGTTGCCGGCCTCGAACAGTTTCCGCTCGATCGCGTCTGCCAGCTCCGCGAAGTAAGGATTTACCGGGCTGGGCATGAGCAGGCCGATAGATTTTGTGGATCCTCCACGGAGCGCGGAAGCGATCGCGTTAGGACGATAATCAAGGGCCTCAATGGCCGCCGCTACCCGCGCTCCTGCTTCCCGGGAAACCGGACGGGGACCCTTGTTGATCACGTAGCTGACCACCGAAGGGGAAACTCCCGCCATTCGGGCCACATCTGCCCTTGTAGCCATTTATCCTCCTGCTACCCGTCGCGTTCCTGTCCGGGGGTTCCGCATCAGCTCCGCTGGCTGTACTTAGCGCTCACGGTATCATCACCGCACTCTCTGCCCCGTCTCCGTGGACGCCAAAATGCCCAGTTCTGAACGTGTCGGGTACGAAGATTGGGCACCAAATCTGCCGACGGCAAAACTGCCGGCACGCACCCCGGTCTCAGTCGCCTGCCGAAGAGACAGTCCAGCTGAGAGCTCCGCCGCCAGTGCTCCGACGAAGGCATCTCCGGCGCCAGTTGTATCCATGACCGCTTCCACCTCCGGGGCCGGAACGTGACCGCTGCCAGACGTATCCGCCCAGCAGGCACCGGCCCCTCCCAAGGTGATAACAGCGGAACGAACAGTAGCCAGAAGGATGGTCAACGCCTGTTGTGCTGCGGCAGCTTCCGGAATCTGGAAACCCACCATCGCCTCCGCTTCGGATTGGTTTACGACAAGCGGGTCGCACAGGGACAAAGTCTCTTTCGCCACCGCACGGTAGGGGGCGAGGTTAAGGACAACTCTTGCCCCCACAGCTTCCGCTGCCTGCGCGGCCGCGTCGATAATTTCGCTCTTGACCTCACCTTGGAGTACCACTGCACCGGTGCCATTGGCGCCTCCACCCGCAATGGCACGCTTTACCCGGCCCGGATGGAGTGAAAAGTTCGCCCCGGGAACCACTGTGATGGAATTTTCTCCACTGTCGAACACCGAGACCAGGGCCAAGCCCGTCCGTGCGTGCGAAACGATTTCCACCGCGGTGGTGTCGACTCCTTCGGCGCGGAGCTCTCTTAAGAGGAGGGCGCCGTCATTGTCATCCCCGACGCATCCTACGAATCGGACTTCAGCCCCCATCTTCGCGGCAGCAACTGCCTGGTTGGCACCCTTGCCTCCGGGGTGCTTGATCATGTTTTTGGCCAGTACGGTCTCACCCGGTGCCGGCGGCGCCGCAACCTGAACAATGTAGTCCAGGTTGGCTGAACCGATAACAAGCACCTCTGCGCCTTCTTGCATGACTTACTTCTCCCCGCTGGTCGTTGAGAGACCCCCAAAGAACCGCTGTAGCGTGAACATCAATAAAGCAGGAACCAACGACAGCAGTACGGCACCGGCAAAGTTCTGGCCGAAGTCGGAGGTGTGCTCAGAGAACGTCTTTGCAAGTGCCACTGGCGCGACCTGGAGCCGGGAATCACTGACCACCAAGAGCGGCCAAAGATAGGCGGTCCACTGTCCCAAGAAGATCAACAGCGCGCTATTAGTCAGGGCCGCACCGCTGTTGGGCAAAAAGACCGACCAGAGAATGCGCGGTTCCGATGCCCCGTCCAGTTTCGCGGCCTCGCGCAAGGACTCCGGGATGCCAAGGAAGAACTGCCGAAGATTAAAGATTGCCAGCCCGTTGCCGATACCGGGCAGGATCAACCCGGCCATGGTGTTGGCAAGGTTCCATTCCGTGAACTGTTGTGAAAGCGGAATCGCGATCGCTTCGAACGGGACCATGAAACTGATCACGACGAATGCGAAGATGAACGATCTCCCGGGAAAACGCAGGACAGCCAGAGCGTAGGAGGCAAGAACGCTTACTCCGACACCAAGCACAACCGTTCCGAGGCAGACAGCAGCGGAATTGAGCAGGGCCTGGCCGAATTCACCTCTCAGGAGCTCCGCGTAATTGTTAAGCGAGACTTGGCTCGGCACCAGGATCCGCCAGGAAAGCGGGTAGAGCGAGCCGAAGATTTCCTCACTCGGACGCAGGGAACCGATCAGGATCCAAACGGCAGGCAGGATGAAAATCATGCCGAGTATGACGGCGACGGCAGTCATCCAGGGGTTCTTCCGCTCACTCCGGGTTTTCCGGAGGCCGACAAAGGGACGCCTAGGGGACTGCGCCGTCAGAACCGGAGCCGCTTCCACAGCGTTTGAGTTCATTTCGAGCTCCTAGAGGATGCCTCTTCGCGCAGGAGCCGGAACTGGAGGGCCACGAAGAACAGCATGATGAGTGTAAGGACAATGATTTCGGCGGCCCCGAGGTTGCGGCTGCCGTAACCGTAGCTAGTGCGGTATGCGTCGAACATGAGCAGCGTAGTGCTGCTCTGGGGGCCGCCGCTGGTGAGCAGCTGAACGGGAACAAAGAGAACGAAGTTCGCCGCAGTGTTGGCGACCAGCACGAACAGCAGCGGCCGTTTGAGCAATGGAAGGGTGATCGAGAAGAACGTGCGTATTGGTCCTGCCCTGTCGATGCGCGCCGCTTCATAGTATTGACCCGGGACGGCTTCAAGGCCAGCAATCAGGAAGATCATCCAGTAGCCGATACCGATCCAGGAGGCGACCAGAATGATTGATGCCAGCGCCTGGTCCGGAGAGGTGAAAAAGGGCTGCGGGTTGCCTCCCAAGGCCGAAATAATGGCGTTGATGGGTCCTTCAGGTCGCAGCGCGACGCCCCAGGCGATGCTCGAACCCACGATGGGAATGGTGGCCGGGATAAAGATAAGCGTGCGCCAGAGTCCGCGGAAGGCAATCCGCTGGGTCATCACCACGGCGATGAGCAGTGCGAGTCCCAGCTGCAGCGGATTGATGATGACGTTGAACACCATTGTCCGCACGAAAGTGTCGATAAAAGCCGGATTCGTGAAGAGATCCTGGTAGTTGTCCAAACCGCTGAAGCGCGGCTTTTGCACGCCTCCCGGCAACCCCTTGTAGAGGCTGGAAACAAACGCCCCCACACCGGGGGCCACCCGCATAGCAAAGATGGCGATAAGAGCGGGGGCGAGGAAGATCAGTGCCCACATGGCCTCTGCGCGCTGCCCGTGAAGCCAGCGTCCCCTCGTCCGCATTCCGGGACGGGCGCGGTCCAGCGGCTTCGCGGCGGGACCGCGCCCTTGCTGAGGGCCTATGCTCTGTCCAGTGACCGAGGAGCGGTCCGACATTTTGACCCGGTTCATGGTCGACTTCTCCTATTTGTAGGGTGCCCAGACTTTGTTGAGCTGGCCCGCCGCCGTTTCCAGCGCCGCCTTCGGATCGGAGCCATTCCGGATGTCAGAGAACGCCCGCCCCATGACTTCTTCGAATTCCACGTAGCCGACTGTGGAGAGACGAGTAATACCGGTGTTCGCGGTTTCGTAGTCAATGATCTTCGCGGCCTTCTTGCCCTCTTCTGAAGCGAAAACGCTACGGGCAAAGTACTCGTCCTTGCCTTCCACGTTGGCCGGCAATTCCGGAGTGGGAGCGTTGATGGCGTACCCGCCGCCATTGTCCACAGACATCCACTTCATGAAGATCGCCGCGGCTTCCTTTTTCTGGCTGAAAGGGTTCATCGAAAGCGCCCAGGAGCCCGAAGCCGTTACCGGCTTGCCGTCCTCGAAATATGGGTGCAGCGCTACACCCCAGTTGACATTGGATTTCTGCAAAGCAGGCAGCAGCCAAGGGCCCTGGACCTGGAAAGCCGTTTTACCCGCCAAAAAATCAGGATCACTCTGCTCGGCGCCAACCCCCCTGGGGGAGAGCCCATCCTTGAAGATCGAGCCGTACCATCCCATGGACTTAACCCAGGCTTCAGAGGTGATGTCGGGAGTGAGGTTGCCGTTGCCCGTTGCGCCAGGGGATCCGCCCAAGGACACGGGGAGGGCTTCGAGCTGGTAATACCGGTCCACCTGTCCCAGGACCAGACCGTTCGGAGCACCTGCGTCCACGGCCTTCTTGGCATCGCTGCTCAGCTTCTCCCAAGTGACCCGCTTCTGGGCATCATCCGAGGGGTACGCCACCCCGGCCTTGTCCAGAAGATCTTTGTTGTAAAAGAGCAACTGCGTTGAGTTGGCAATCGGTACTCCCTCCAGCTTGCCTTCGGCGGAGCTTCCTTCGAGGGAAGCCTTGTCCCAGGAGTCCTTGTACGGCTCAAATTGCTTCGTCAGATCGGTGGTGTAACCACGGGCTGTCAAGGCTGCAAGGCGGGGCATGTCGGCCCAGTAGACATCAGGGTTACCGTCTTTTGCGGAAACCCGGGCTTCGAGAACTGAGTTGAGCTGGTCAAAGGGAACGCTTTCGAATTCGACCTTGATGCTGGGGTGTTCCTTATTGAAAGCGTCCAGCACACCCTGCATCCCATTTTTCTCAAGCTGGAGGTGGCTCAGGACTTTGATCGTGGCCGTGGGGTCCTTTTCCGGGATGCTCCACTCCTGGTCAGCCTGGTTCTCGCCTTGGGTGGTGCCGGCAGGTGAACTGCATCCGGCGGTGGCGAGGAGGATGCCCACGCCAAGCAGGGAGCTGGCGAGGCGAATGCGTCGTTGCATGAATAACTCCGTTCGTGACTTCATGTTGTGGATCCGGTATTCGTGCCGGATCAACACTGGAAATTGGGATTAGACAGAGGACAAACGGTCAAGGAAGTGGGAGATGAACGCATCCGCGTCCACATCCACTGCGATCTTGACGTTGGGCTGAGGAGGGTTATCAGTGGTGAGAAAATCTGCCACGGCCACTCCCCGGGCAATGCTCGGCCCGGTGACGACTTCCACGTGGGCGTCCTTCCACGTGAGGAGTTCCGGCCTCGACACCGCGGCCACAGCCAACGGATCATGCATAGCGCAGGACTTTCCGGCGTTTGGATCCCCCGGGTTCTTGACGGCCAGATAGTCAATCCATCCCATGGTGTAGTCGCCGGCGAAAGAACCAAAACGGCTCGCACCCGCCCGCATTTTCTCGGCGTGCTCCCGCGTGAGCTGGACCTTCAGGGTCACATCCAGTCCCACGAGACGGATGGCAGCCCCGGAACGCAACACAGCTTCCGCCGCCTCAGGGTCCATCCAGAAGTTGAACTCGCCCGGCATCCCGGAGACATTGGTGTGCTCGAGGAACACGCCGCCCATGATGACGATCTCTTTGACATTGCGGGCGAAGGCAGGATCAAGATTGATCGCCGCCGCCACGTTCGTCAAAGGACCGATCGCCACCACCGTCAGCTCCCCGGGCGCTTCCGCTGCCTGCTTGGCGAGCTCGGAGGCTGCATACCCCTGGCGCGGCCTGCGGTGGCCAAACTCGGCCCGGACCTTCTCAGGAGCACACCGAAACTTGTCAGGGTACTGAATAGGGGCTGCAGCCCCCTGCACGACCGGAACATGCGGTGCACCCAAACGGTCCAACAGCTCGCCGGTCAGGTACGAGGCGCTCTCCACATCGGCATTTCCATTCACCGTGGTCACCATTTCGACGGTGATATCCGGCTCAGTAAGGGCAAGGGCGAGGGCGAATCCATCGTCGATGTCCGAACCGGGCACCCCCATTGCCATGTCCGTATCAAGAATTATGCGCGTTGGCGCTGTTGGGGAAGCGATCACAGCAAAGAACTCCTTCGTTCAACTCGTGTTGACTTGTGATATTCAACACGAGTTGAACGGCTAATACAAGGGGGTTGCAGGCTGGCAGGGCGTGCTTCATCCCGGACTCAGCGTGGCGCAGGTACTGCTAGGCAGTCTCCCCACTGATTCCGCAGTCGCGGGCAAACTTCGAAGTTTAAAAAGGGGCGCCGTCCAGATCTCCCTTGGACCCAGACGGCGCCTGCCTTACTTACGGGTGTATCAGTTGGCGGTGACCCGGTCTTGCGGGATGCCCGCGTTTTTCTCGTCCAGTTCCTGGGCGGCGGTGATGCGCCGGTCCAGTTTTGCCAGCGTTTCCGGTGCGAGGATGGTCGCGACAACGGTGATGACCCCGATGATGCTGAAGTACAGGATCACCCAGCCCGGCTTGCCGCCGCCGGCAGTGAGCAGGGCCACGGCGACCAGCGGTGCGATGCCGCCTGCCAGGACCGAGCCGAATTGGTAGCCCATGGATGCGCCGCTGTAGCGCAGCTTGGTGGAGAACAGCTCCGCGAAGAAGGCGGCCTGGGGGCCGTACATCGAGTTGTGGAAGACGGCCAGCCCGATAATGATGGCGAGCGTTGCCAGCAGCGCGCTGCCGGTATCCGTCATGACGAAGTAGAGCGGGAAGAACAGGAGTCCGCCGATGGACCCGAACAGGTACAGCGGCTTGCGCCCGATCTTGTCCGAGAGGATGGCCCACAGCGGCACGGCAAAGACGCCGATGGCTGAGGCAATCAGAACGGACATGGTGCCCTGGTTGGCCCGTTCAGCACCGAACGTCTTCATGATGTAGACCACGGAGAAGGTCGTGTACAGGTAGAACGCGGAGTTTTCTGCCAGGCGCATGCCCACCACAAGCCAGATGCCCTTGGTTTCCTTCTTCATGGCCTCGCCGAGGGGCTTTTTCGCGGTCTGGTTCGCCGCCACAAGTTCCTTGAAGTCCTTGGAGTCTTCAAGCTTGTTCCGGACCACCATGCCGGTGACGATCAGGATAACGCTGAGCAGGAACGGAAGGCGCCAGGCCCAGGCGTCGAACTCTGCTGCCGGTACGGCTGCTTTGACGGCAAGGACGCTGGAGTTGGCCAGCAGCATGCCCGCCGGCACGCCCATCTGGGTGAAGCTTCCAAAGAATCCGCTGCGTCCGGCAGGGGCGTGTTCGATGGAAATGACAGCGGCACCAGCCCACTCGGCTCCGGCGCCGAAGCCCTGCAGCAGGCGCAGAACCGTCAGCAGGATCGGAGCCCAGACTCCGATCTGGGCGTAGGTGGGAAGCATTCCCATGGCAAGGGTGGCGAAGCCCATGATGAGCAGGGAGAGCACCAGCATCGGCTTGCGGCCGATTTTGTCACCGAAGTGGCCGGCGAACATGCCGCCGAAGGGGCGGGCAACGAAACCCACCGCATAGGTGACAAACGCCATCAGCAGGCCGGTGGCCGGATCCTGTTCCGGGAAGTACAGGCGGCTGAAGACTCCGGTCGCGGCGAGCAGACCGAAGATGTAGTAGTCGTACCACTCGATGGTGGTGCCGATGAAGCTGGCAGCCGGAACACGCCAGGGCGCCTTCTTCTTGGCTTGGGTGTTGGAGATCGTCATTAATCTTCTCTTTCGGATGGAAGGCAAGGGGAGCGGCAGGGGCTACCAGTCGAGGGCGATGTATTTCGTTTCGGTGAAGTCCAGCAGGCCCTGGTGCGCACCTTCGCGGCCGAGGCCGCTCTGCTTGACGCCGCCGAAAGGTGCTGCGGGGTCAGACACGAGTCCCCGGTTCAGGGCCACCATGCCGCTTTCGACGCGTTCGGAAACCCGGAGGCCGCGGCGAAGGTCCTCGGTGAAGACGTACGCTGCGAGGCCGTACTCTGAGTCGTTGGCGGCGGCGATGACTTCGTCTTCGGTGTCGAAGGGGATGACCGAGGCCACCGGTCCGAAGATTTCCTCGCTGACCATGCGGGCCTGCAGCGGGACGTTGGTGACGACAGTGGGCGGGTAGTAGTACCCGGCGCCGTCGATGGCCTTGCCGCCGGCGAGGAGCCGGGCGCCCTGGCTGACCGCGTCGCGGACCAGGGAGTCGACCTTGCGGACGCTGGGTTCATCCACCAGCGGACCGACCTCAGTGCTGGGATCGGTGCCCGGGCCCACGCGCATCGCGCCCATTCGTTCAGCGAGCCGACGGGCGAACTCGTCGTGAATGCCGCGCTGGACGTAGATCCGGTTCGCCGCGGTGCAGGCCTGGCCGCCATTGCGCATCTTGGCGACCATGGCGCCGTCGAGCGCCAGCTCGAGGTCCGCGTCGTCGAAGACCAGGAACGGGGCGTTGCCGCCGAGTTCCATGGAGCACTTGAGCACGTTGTCCGCTGCCTGCCGGAGCAGGTGGCGTCCAACGCTGGTGGAGCCGGTGAAGGACAGTTTGCGCACCCGGGGGTCAGCGAGGATGGGCGTCATGACCTCGCTGGTTTTGCTCGTGGTGATGATGTTGACCACACCGGCCGGGACACCGGCGTCGATCATCAGCTGGGCGATCGCCAGGGTGGTCAGCGGCGTGAGCGTGGCGGGTTTGAGGACGGCTGTGCAGCCGGCGGCCAGTGCCGGCGCGAGCTTCCGGGTGGCCATGGCTGCCGGGAAGTTCCAGGGGGTGATCAGCACGCAGACGCCGATCGGCATGTGCTGCACCAGGATCCGGTTGGCGCCCGACGGCGAGACGGACACATCGCCGATGATCCGGACCGCTTCCTCGGCGTACCAGCGGAAGAATTCGGCGGCGTAGGCCACCTCTCCGCGGGCGTCGGCCAGGGCTTTGCCGTTTTCGAGTGAAATGAGGTGGGCGAGTTGCTCGCTGCGCTCGGTCATCAGGTCGAAGCAGCGGCGGAGGATTTCGGCGCGGCGCCGGGGCGGCGTCGCGGCCCACTCCGGGAGGGCTGCTGCCGCGGCGTCGACGGCGGCGAGGCCGTCCTCGACGTCGGCGTCGGCGATGTCGGTGATGACGGAAGCGTCGGAGGGATTGATCACTTCGACGGTGCCAGCGTTGCTGGCGTCCTGCCAGTTCCCGGCGACCAGCAGCTGGCGGGGCACCGTCAGGCCGTCGATGTCGAGCGGTTCAGAGGTTGAAAGAAGGGTCATCATTGGTCCTTGTTGCTGATCAGCGGATGGTGCGGTCGCCGGCGTAGGCGGCGTTGACGATGGAGGCTACGGCGTCCAGATCCAGCGGCACCGGGTTGTTGTCGATGAGCCGCTTGGAGTTCAGCGACAGCTTGGCGATCTGGGCGAGGTCGCTTTCCTGCACGCCAAGATCCTTCAGCGTCGGGGGCAGCTCGATCGCGGCGATAACCTCGTCGATTGCCTCGACGCCTGCGACGGCGGCGGCGCGCTCGTCCAACCCGCGGATGTCGCGCCCCAGGGCTTCAGCGATCTGAGCCAGCTGCGGCTGGATTGCCTGGAAGTTGTGGCGGACGACGTAGGGGAGCAGGAGGCCGACGCCCACACCGTGCGGGGTGTGCGTGAGGGCGCCTACCGGGTACTGAATGGCGTGCGCTGCCGCGGTTCCCGCATTGCTGAGGACCATCCCGCCGTACAGCGCCGCGAGCATCATCCCGCCACGGGCCTCGGTGTTCTCCGGGTCCTTGTAGGCGGTAACCAGGCTGCTGCCCACCAGCCCGATGCCGTTCAAGGCAATCGAGTCCGTCAGGATGTTCTTGCCCACGAAGACCCGTTCCGAGGCCAGGGTGGACGTGGGCTCCCGGGTGATGGCAGTGAAGGACTCCACCAGGTGCACGAACGTATCCGCACCGGTTGCGGCCGTCAGGGATGGTGGGCAGGAGTAGGTGAGTTCGGGATCGCACACCGCGGCGAACGGGATGATGTGCGGGCTCGAGATGCCCATCTTCATGCCCAGATCAGGATCTGAGACGACGGCGATTGCGGTCGCTTCGGAGCCTGTGCCCGCCGTGGTGGGCAACGCGATGACCGGCTTGGTGGGGCCTGGAACGGCGAATTCGCCGTAGTAGTCGCTGGGCTTGCCGCCGTGCGTGAGCAGCACCGAGACGACCTTCGCCATGTCCATGCAGCTGCCGCCGCCGAACCCGATGATGACGTCGACCTCCTGGCCCTTGAGCTCCTCGACGCAGGCAAGGATGCCCGGCGTCGGAAGCTCGGCCTGGGTGTCCCCGTAAACCCGTACGGTCAGATTCCGGTCCTCAAGGCTGCGGACAAGGGCGGAAAGTTCCTCTGAGACGGCCAGCCGCGGATCGGTGCAGACGAGGACGTTGGTCCCGAATTCTGCTGCGATATTCGCGACGGCGAAGCGCTGCTGGGCGCCGACGACGACGCTCCGGGGCAGGCGGAGGACGCCGAAAGTTGCGGGACGGATGCCCGCTGCGTGCGCACACGACATTGTGAATAACTCCTAGGGATGGGATGGGCGGCTGCTCGAAAGGTGCCGCAGATCTCAGCATTCCAGAGTCGAGTGATACTCACCATGTGGTTTCAAGCCATAGAAAATCCCTTTGAATGTGGGCCGGTGCCACGTGCTTTGGCGGCTGTGCGCCTGGCAGGTCTGTTGATCAGGAACCGGCGGAGCTGACGCCGGCTGCTTTCATCCGCCATAAGCGCAGCGCCACTTGCACGTCGAGGGACCGGCTACCCCGGCGCCAGGAGGCGCCGACCAGGGCGTCGATACGGTCCAGCCGTTGCCGCAGGGTGTTGGTGTGGATATGGAGAGCGTCAGCCGTTTCCTGGGTGGCGCCGCCATTTTCGTGGAACATCCATGCGGTGAGGACCAGCTGTGTTCCGCGCCGCTCGTCGTAGTTCAGGAGTGGTCCCAGCTGCGCAGTGAGCAGTTGTCCGGCGAAGGGGCTCTCCATCGCTCCGAGCAACATTCCCGCTGTACCGAGGGCGGCGCGGTCCGCTGCCTCGCCGCTGCGCGAGAGAGCCTGCAGTGCGCGGAGGACGGCGTGGGCTTCGGTGTGGGCCGTTGAGAGCCGGGTAAAACCTGTCACCGGTTCTGATGACCCGACGGTGGCAGTGATGCGGCGTCGTTTCAGCTCATCAACGATCGACTGGCCGGCGCGGCCCGCGTCTCCGGCGTCATCGCGGCCACTGTCGTGTCGTTCCACGGGTTCAATAATGCACAGGTGTGATTCATGCAGGGCGATGATCCCCGGGACCGTCTCGCGTTGATGCCTGAGGACGGAGAGTGCCCGTTGGCGCTGGTCGTCAGTGACTCCCACGACACGCACCACGAGCTGAAGGTGATTTGCCAAGCCGAACTGCGCCGCCCTGCGGGTCATCGCCGCAGCGTGTTCAGAACGGGGACTAAGCAGGTCATCAATGAGTTCGAGCTGGAGCCGGTATTGGGCGTCCTGGTAGGTGCGTTCAAACAGCAGCGACACACTGAGCACCAGCGCGCTGCGTTCCAAGACCGCAAGCCGGGCCGCGCTGAGCTTCTCGGCGACGATGAGGGACGCGAGGTGCTGCTCGCCGGCTACGGCGGACATCACTGTGTACTTCTTGTTCTTGACCTCGAACTCTATGGCCGAGCTCTTGGCGGCAGACTCTTCGGCCGCGCTCAGGGCCGCAAAGCTTCCGAAGTCGGGGTTGGCTGCCATGCCTGCCATTGGCTCGCCCATGGGTGAAACCAAAAAAACAGGGGCGCTCAGGGACTCGGTCAACAGGGCGAGCAGGTGTGGCAGGCTGCCGGCTGAGGCCAGGGTCTCCATGAGCCGCCGGTCCAGGGTTGAGAGCTCTTCCAGAGCCCGTACATGGGAGAGGTTCTGCCGCTGGGCCTGGTCCAGCCGCGTCAGCGCATCGGCCATCTCTGTGAAGTAGCGGGCGTTTTCCAGCGCGACGGCCGCGTGTGTACCAATGGATTCCATGAGCGCCACGTCGTCGCTGCTGAAATCGTGCGCATGCCTGTCGGCGACCAGCAGCGCGCCAATGACTTTTCCTTCTGCGCGAAGGGGGACGCCCATGATTGCCCGGACGCCCTCGGCTGCCACAGCAGTGTCGCTCGATTCCAGATGGGACTTGGACTCGTCCAAAAGGTAGTCGGCGCTCTGGGCAGGTGCTTCACCGGTCGCCACGGCGCCGAGCACGCCCTCGCCCAGGGGCATGCGGATGTTGCGGAACAAAGCGGTGGTTGCACCGTCGGTCACCCTGACATAGGACTCGCCCGTGTCATAGTCGTTCAGGCTCAAGTAGGCGACGTCGCTGCCGATCAAAGACCGGGTGCGTCGGACGATGGCCTTAAGCACCGCCTCGACATCACGTATGCCCGTCAAGTCGGTGGCCGTATCGTAGAGGACGCGAAGCAGGCCCTCCCGGCGGCTCGCCTCCCATAACCGGGCGTTGAGGCGGCGTGCGGCCGCCGCGCTGGTCTGGTCGATGACTCCGGCGTCCAGCCAGTCGGAGAGCCTTGTCTCCAGTTCGGCCGCGGAAATACCGCTTTCCAGCATGGCCATTAGCTGGCCGGCCGCCTTCGTATTGCCTGATGGGCCCACCCCGGTGTGCAGGGCAGAACTTTCATTGGCGGCCATGAACCTAATGCTAATCCGGGCGAGGCTGCGTGTGCCCTCGCTTAACGCGGTCCCGGCACTGGCCCCCCGCGAGGGAACGTGCCCCCGCCGGTTACCCCTCCGAGTGCGTCCGCACGTCAGGGCTGACCTCGGCAAGGTGGCCCAGGTTCCTGGACACCGCACGCGCCGTCGCCCGGACCGCCGGGGCCAGCACGTTGGGCGGGGTGGAGCCGTCCGGCACAACGATGGACAGCGCAGCCACCACCGAACCTTGCGCGTCAAAGATGGGCGACGCCACGGACACCGTGCGCGAGGGGGCGGAGCGGCGGATCATCGCGATTCCCGTGCGCCGAACGTCGGAGAGGGTCCGCCGCAGCTGGCCCTCCGGCATGTTCTCCACCCCGGGCTCGTTTTCCGGCGGCTTGCGGAGCGTGGCCTCCTGGAACTGCCGGTCCGCCCCCGCCAGCAGCACCAGCCCGACGGCGGTGGACCGCAGCGGCGCGCGGCCGCCCACCCGGTATGCCACTTCCGTCGCCTCCTTGGAGGACAGCCGCTCGATCAGCACCGCCTCCTCGTTGTCCCGGACGGCCAGCAGGACGTGGTGCCGGGTCACCTCAAACAGGTCTTCAAGATAGGGCAGCGCAATCTCCCTCACCCCGTGGCCGCGCGGCGAAAGGGACGCGACCTCCCACAGGCGGACCCCCACAACGTACCTGCCGTCGTCGAGCCGCTCCAAGGCACCCCACGCGACCAGCCGGGCGATCAGGCGCAGCGCGGTAGGGGCAGGCATGCCGGCATGGCGGGCCAGCTCCGAGAGGGTCAGGGCCCGACGGCGGTCGGAAAAGACCGCGAGCAGGCTCAGCGCCCGATCGATCACCGGTTCGCCCTGCTTGGGCCGCTTCCCGCGGGTGGGGTTCGTGTCAGTGTCCGGGGGGACAGTCATGGCCGGAGGTTCCTTGCGCCGATGGAAAGTTCAGACCACAGTCCGTGAGCTACCCCACAATACTATTCCAACCAATGAAAGAAGGCTGTGGGTGGTTGCCTGCGGGAAACGAAGCTGGAACCCCAGCTGTCCCACGTTCAGGAGCCTCCTGCATGACCTCCACCAGTCTCGACGCCGGCGTCGAGGAAACCCTCCTTGCCCCGGGCGCGCCCACCCGGCTTCGCGTGGAGCACCTCCGCGAGGCGATGGGCATCACCAACACGAGACCGCGCTTCAGCTGGGCGTTGCCGACGGGAACCGGACCCGCCGCGACAACAGCCCAGACCGCCTACCAGATCACGGCGAGCAATGGCTGGGACACCGGCCGGGTAGGGTTCGGCCAACACAACCTGGTCCCGTACTCAGGCCCCGCCCTTGAATCGCGCAGCCGGTTTGAGTGGCGAGTGCGGACATGGACCACGGACGCCAGCGGCGCCGAGACGGAAAGCCCCTGGTCCGAGCCGATGCCGGTCGAGCTCGGGCTGCTGCACGCCTCCGACTGGATCGCGGAGTGGATCGGCCCGGAGGAACCCGTTGTCGCTGCCCCCGGAGAGCGCCCCGGCTTTGCCCTCCGCAAGACTTTTACCCTGGACGCCGCGCCCGCCTTCGCCCGCGCGTACGCCACGGCTCACGGCATCTATGAGCTGTTCCTCAACGGCCAGCAGGTAGGCGACCAGCAGCTCACCCCCGGCTCCACCAGCTACAACACCACCCTGCAGGTGCAGGCCTACGACGTCACCGCGCTGCTGCGCCCCGGCACCAACACCATCCGCGCCATCCTCACGGACGGCTGGTACCGCGGAACCTTCGGATTCACGCGCGACGCCGACATGTACGGCACGCACACCGCTTTCCTTGCGCAGCTGGAGATGCTGTCCGGCGGCCGCACGAGGATGATCGGCACGGACCGCTCGTGGCTGGTGTCAGAAACGGAGATCCTCAGCGCCGACCTGATGGCCGGACAGCGGGTGGACTTCAGGATTCCGCAGGATTCAGTCAGGGGAGAGGTGGCAACCGCGGCGCGGGCCGCCGTCACGCAGGGCTACGAAACCCTCACCGGCCCGGTGGCACCGCCCACCAGGATCGTGGAGGAACTTGCACCAGTAGCCGTAACCCGCCTCGTGAGTGGTCACCAGGTGGTGGACTTCGGCCAGAACATCCACGGCTGGGTCCGCCTCACCAGGCTTGGGGCGCCGGGGGAGACTGTCACGCTCGTGCATGGCGAGGCGCTGGACGGCAACGGCGACGTGACCCAGGATCACCTGCGCCCGCTCGACTTCCGCAACCCCGGGCAGTTCCTGGCCGCCGGGCAAGTCGATGAGGTGACGGGATCGGGCGCCCCGGGAGAAGTATTCGAACCGCGGCATACCACCCATGGCTTCCAGTACCTGTCCATTCGGGGCCTTACCGCGGACCTGGCCCCGGAGGACATTACCGCCTGCCTGGTCCAGACGGATCTTGAACCCCTCGGCAGCTTCACCTGCAGCGATGAGCGCCTGAACAAGCTCCACGAGATAGTGCAGTGGAGCTTCCGGGACAACGCCTGCGAGGTGCCCACCGACTGCCCGCAGCGGGAAAAAGCCGGCTGGACGGGGGATTGGCAGCTGTTTATTCCTACGGCGGCATATCTTTACGACGTCGCCGGCTTTTCACGGAAATGGCTGAACGACGTCCGCGCCGACCAGTGGGAGAACGGCGTCATTGCCAACATCTCGCCCTCGCCCGGTCCTGACACCACTTCTGCCGACTTTATGGCCTTCGTCAACGGCTCGGCCGGCTGGGGCGACGCCATCGTGATGGTGCCGTGGGAGCTGTACCTGGCCACGGGCGACGCCGGAATCCTCGCGGAGAACTGGGAGGCGATGAAGCGGTGGGCGGGCTTTGTCCGGACCGCCGCCGAATCCAACCGGCACGCGGATCGCGCGGCGGCCAGCCCAACACCGGCACCCCACGAACAGTACCTCTGGGACACCGGCTTCCACTGGGGCGAATGGATGGAACCTGACGGTCCGGAACCGGACTTGTTCGCCGCCCGCTCCGCCGATCACGGCATCGTGGCCACCGCCTACTACCGAAACTCCACCGCCCTGCTGGCTAAGGTCGCGCAGGTCATTGGCCGCGCGGAGGAAGCCGCCGCGCTCGCCGAACTTTCCGAAAACATCCGCCGGGCCTGGGAGACGGAATACCTGGACTCCTCCGGGCACGTCACCCAACCCAGCCAGGCCAATTGCGTCCGCGCGCTCGCCTTTGATCTTGTCAGCCCGGCGCGGCGCGGCACTGTCACGGCCCAGGTGGTCTCGCTGATCAGGGCCGCCGGCACCCACGTGGGGACGGGCTTCCTGGCCACGCCCTACCTGCTGCCGGTCCTTGCCGACAACGGTGAACTGGGCCTCGCCTACGAGCTGCTGATGCAGGACTCGGAGCCCTCCTGGCTGGCGATGGTGGACCGCGGCGCCACCACCATGTGGGAGCTGTGGAACGGCATCGACGCCGACGGCAACCCGCACCAGTCCCTGAACCACTACAGCAAAGGCGCCGTGGCGTCCTTCCTCCACCGCTACACCGCAGGCCTGCGGCAGGCTTCCGGCAGCGCCGGCTACGAACGGATCATGATCGAGCCGCGTCCCGGCGCCGGCCTGACCTCAGCGGCCACCTCGCATCAAGGCCCCCATGGCCTGATTGAGGTCGAATGGATAACGGCCAACGGCGGGCTGCAGCTGCGTGCCACCGTCCCGGCCGGGACCACTGCCGAAGTCCACCTGCCCGGCCAGCCGCCCGCCGCCGTCGGACCTGGAAAGCATCACTTCGTCGCCCCCGCCCCTCGCGGGACAACCAAAAACCCCCAGCTTGTAAGGAGCGCGCCATGAGTGTCAACGAAGCCACCGAGGTCTACGAAACAGGATCCTTTGATACGGCCCGGCCCGGCGGTGTGGACGTTCCCCCTTTCCCCGTCTTTGACGCCCCGGGCATCCCTGAAAACATCTCGGACGTTTCCGCAGTGCACCGCGAAGTCACCTACGCGCGCGCCCTCGGGTTCCGGCCGCTCAAGATGGACATCTGGCTGCCGCGCCAGGCCACCGCACCGGTGCCACTGGTGGTGTGGGTCCACGGCGGAGCTTTCCAGCTGGGCGACCGCCGCGAGCTGCCGCCCACCTTCGCGCCCAATTCCGTATTCCGCCTCCTCAACGAGGCCGGGATTGCCTGCGCCACCGCTGATTACCGGCATTGCCTGGAGGCGCCGTTCCCGGCGCAGCTGCACGACCTGAAGGCGGCAGTCCGCTACCTCCGGGAATTCGCGGAAGGCCTCGGCGTCGACCCGGAGCGGTTCGGGGCCTGGGGCGAATCCGCGGGCGGCCACCTGGTGGCACTGCTGGGATTGACCGGCGGCCGGGAGGACCTGCACGGCGGGTTGGGTGCGCAGGCGCACTCCAGCGGCATCAGCGCCGTCGTCGACTTCTACGGAGTCTCCTCACTGGTGGATATCCCGCCCATGAATACTCCGGACGGACTGTTGCCGCCAGCATTGACCGCCGCTGTTCCGGCCGGAATGTCCCTGCAGCCCGAGTACATGCTCGTGGGCGGCTCCGACGACCCCGCGCTACTGGCCGCCGCCAGCCCGGTCAGCTACGTCACCGCCGACGCAGCGCCCTTCCTGCTGATCCATGGCGACAGTGACGGCCTGGTGCCGCACTCCCAGACCGACCTGCTGGCCGCGGCGCTCGCCACAGCAGGCGTGGAACATGAAGTGGTCACCATCAAAGGCGGGGACCACTGCTTCTTTGGTGCGGAGGACCAGCTGGATGCCATCCTTGCCGCCGCCGTCCGGTTCTTCTCCGAGAAGCTGGGCCGGCCGTGACAGCGCCGCAGCAGGAGACCTCTGCTCCTGCCGACGACGGGTCGCTCGCTCCCGACGCCGGTTTCGCCCAGTACCTGGCGGCGCCGGAAGGCCCGGAAACCCTGCCGGGCCAGGCCGGCCCCGACGTTCCCATCCGCACCGTCACCGCGGATGGCCGGCGCGGCCCGGTGACCATCCGTATCTACGGGGAAACACCGCGGACAGCCGGAGCCGGGCTGGTGTGGCTCCACGGCGGAGGCTTCGTCAGCGGCGGGCTGGACATGCCCGAATCCGACTACCTGGGCCGGGTGCTGGCCTCGTCCGGAACGCCGGTACTGTCGGTGGATTACCGTCTGGCGCGCGACGGCGTGCACTTCCCCGTGCCCCACGAGGACGCTTTGGCTGCCTGGTTCTGGATCCGCAGGAACGCCGCGGAGCTTGGGCTGGATCCGGAACTGTTGTGCCTGGGCGGAGCGGGCGCCGGCGGAAACCTCGCCGTGGGCGCCGCGCTGTACCTGACGGACGCCGGAAAACCGCTCCCCGCGAAGCTCCTCCTGGCCTATCCCTTCCTTCACGCCGAGTTGCCGCCACCTGCGGGCGGACTGGACGAGGACGTGATGGCGACTCTCCCCAGGCACCTTCGCTTCACCCTTGAGGACTGCGTGCGGAATGCGGAGAACTACGTGGGCGGGCCAGTGAGCATGGCGTCCTCGTACGCTATGCCGGGCTACGCCGATCCTTCCGGACTGCCGCCGACCGCAATCGTCGCATGCGAGTACGACGACGTCCGCGGCTCCTCCGAGCTCTTCGCCGCCAACCTTCAACGTGCCGGTGTTCCGGTGTCCTTCTTCCTGGCCCGCGGCGCCGTCCACGGGCACCTCAACCATGCGGCGGGCAGCCCCGAGGCGCAGCCCGTCCTGGACTTCCTGGCGCAGGAACTGGCTTCGGCAAAGGCGGTGTGAGCACCAGGTCTTTCGCGCTTAAACACGTGCCCCGCAGGCCTGGCTTAATTCAGCGGTTTGCCAGCCCGGTGGCCTGCGGAGCGCCGTCCGAGTGATGGTGGATGGACCAAATCTGGCCCATCTCCTCCGTGGACTGTTCCACGATTCTGCTCATCGCGGCATGCGCAGCGCCGGACTCCCCGCGCTGGACGGCGCTCGCCACGTCCACATGCAGCTGCAGGGCCTCATGATGCGGCAGATGCGGCATCAGGCCGTGCTCTGTCCTTCCGGTGAGGACCTCGGCCACCAGGTTCTGGAGTTGGGAAAACATGGCATTGCCGGAGGCTTTGAGCACGGCTGCATGGAACTCCACGTCGAGCTGGAGGAACTCATCCTGATCGCCCCGCTGGCCGGCTGCCCATAACCGTGCTGCGAGGGAGACGAGTTCGCTGCCGGCATCCCAGGATGCCCGTTCGGCGGCAAGGCGGGCAGCTTGCGGTTCTATCGCGCCGCGCAGTTCATTGAGCGACTGCAGTTGCTCCAGCCGGCGCGAAGACGCCAGCCGCCAGCGGATCACCTCCGGGTCGTAGAGGTTCCAGAATTCTTCAGGTTGCACCACTGTGCCGAAGCGCCGGCGGGATGCGAGCATTCCTTTGGACGAGAGCACGCGCGCGGCCTCCCGGACCACCGAACGGGATACGCCGTGCTGCTCCTCCAGCTCATCCAGCCTCAGAAGTGAGTGCGCTGCCAGCTGCCCGTCGGCGATCGCGAGCCCGAGACGCTGCACCAGTGACGCATGCAGGTCAATCGGAGACTCCGCCTTTGGGGTTTTCATGGCTAAATCATACGGGTAGGGGCTGGGGGGTTGTCTAAATCTGCCTTATTTATCTATGCTGGCTCTCAAAGCAGATGTAACGATGCATCTGTAGGAGGCTGGACAGTGGCGTCAGCCCTCACAAGCAAGGGAGTCGTAATGAAGCGACGTGCAGTAATGAAGTACGCGGCAGTTGCCGCCGCACTTTCGCTCGGGCTGACCGCCTGCAGCGGCGGTGGTGGCAGCAATGACGCCAAGGAATCCGGAACCGTCCGGGTTACCTTGGCCAACCACGTCTGGACTGAAGGCATCAAGGCAGCCATTCCGGAATTCGAGAAGTCCAGCGGGCTCAAGGTTGAACTGACCCAGCTGGGCGAAGACCAGCTCTCAGACCAGTACAACGTCAAGCTCAACGCCGGCAGCGATGAGATCGACGTCATGATGTACCGCCCGCTGCAGGAAGGCAAGGCGTTCGCCAAGAACGGCTACCTCGCCGACCTCACGTCCAAGGTTTCGGCGGACTCCGCCTGGGACTGGAAGGACTACCAGGAGGGCCCCGTTAAGGCCACCACCGCTGACGGCAAGGTGGTCGGTGTCCCGATCATCACCGAACGCGAAGTCCTCTACTACCGCAAGGACCTGCTGCAGGCAGCCGGTCTTCAGGTCCCTAAGACCATGGAAGAGCTTGAAGCTGCCGCGAAGGCCATCAAAGCCTCCAACCCGGACATCGCCGGCTTCGTGGCCCGCACCGGCAAGTCCACGGCCGTCACCCAGTTCTCCAGCTTCCTGTACAGCTTCGGCGGGGACTTCACCGATTCCAGCGGCAAGTCGGCCGTCAACACCGCCGAAGCCAAGAAGGCCTATGCCTACTACGGGGGCCTGATCAAGAACTACGGCCCCGCCAATGTCAGCACAGACATGAGCTGGCCCGAGGCCATGGCCATCTTCACCCAGGGCAAGGCCGCCTTCTACACGGAGGCAGACTCGCTGTACAAAAATGCCACTGATCCCGCAAAGTCCAAGGTGGCGGACACCGTTGGATTCGCACCCCTGCCCGCGGGCCCCGCAGGTTCCAAGCCCTACAACATCCCCTCCTGGGGCCTGGCCGTGAACGAGGCCTCCAGCAACCAGGACAACGCCTGGAAGTTCATCCAGTGGGCCACGAGCAAGGAACGTACGCTGGCTGCACAGAAGGCCGGTGTCCCCGGACCCCGCTCATCTGTCTGGTCCAACGCCGAGGGAACTTCCACCTACCCCAAGGACCTCGCAGATGCCATCGCCGTCAGTGCAAAGAACGGCATCGGCCATGACCGTCCCCAGGTTGTCACCGTAGGCAAGGCCCGGGAAATTGTAGGCGAGCCGATCGTTGCAAGCATCACCGGCGCCGACGCCTCCGCGGCGGCCGACTCGGCCCACGATGCATTCCAGAAATTCCTGGACAGCGAAAAGAAGTAACGCCCCCGGCGCTTGCGCGCCATGTGCACCACAGCCCGGCGGGACGGCAGCCCCTTTGCCGTCCCGCCGCGGACCGCTCCCCCAACTCCTTAGGTGAACCATGTCCGTAACGAACGCTCCCCGCAGCGCTCCCGCCCGCAGCGCCGGCCGCCCTCCCAGCCTTGGGGGGAACGTCTCCGCCTGGTCCAATCGGCACCGTAAATGGCTTTTTGCGGCGCCCGCGATGATCTTCGTCGGCGTCCTGATTGTTTTCCCGCTGGTGTGGACCCTGTACTTGAGCCTCACCGATTCGCAGGGTTCCGTCCGGGCCGCCACAGAGTTCATCGGCTTCCAGAACTACATGACTGTTCTGGCTGACACCCAGCGCTTCTGGCCGGCGGTGGGACGTACGCTGACGTTCACCGGTGTTGCGCTGGCCTGCGAGGTGGTGCTCGGCATGGGCATCGCACTGCTCCTTTGGCGTCCTTTCCGCGGTGAAAAGTGGGTCCGTGTGGCGATCCTGCTTCCGCTGGTGGCCACTCCGGTTGCCGTGGGCATGATGTGGCGCCTGATCTTCGATCCGAACATCGGCTTCGCCAACCAGTTGCTGGGCATGGTGGGCATCCCGCCGCAGCCTTGGCTTTCAGGCCAGGACACTGCGCTCGGAACCACCATCTTTATGGACGTCTGGCAGTGGACCCCCATGGTGGTACTGATCCTTCTGGCCGGCCTGACATCCCTCTCCGATGAGCCTGACGAAGCTGCCCGGGTGGACGGCGCCAACGCCTTCCAGCGCTTTTTCTACATCACGCTGCCCCTCATGATGCCCACTGTGATTGTCGCCATCCTGCTCCGCGGCATCGACGCCCTGAAGACCTTCGACATCCTGTACGCCACCAAGGGCAAAGGTGGCGGGTCCTTCAACGAAGTGGAAACCCTGAACGTCTATGCCTACGGCCTGAGTTTCGATTACAACCAGTACGGGCTGTCGTCCGCCGTTTTGATCCTGTTCTTCATGATCATCATCGGCTCAATGTGGCTTCTGACCATGCGCAAGAAAGCGGTAAGCAAATGACCGTCCTGACCCCAAGCAACACGTCCGACGGAAAGCTCCAGGTGCTGCGCCGCCGTCGGAAGCCCTTGTCCACAAGGCTCTACAAGACTTTCCGCGTGGTGGCCCTCATTGCCGTGGTGCTGTTCCTCATCGCCCCGTTGTTCTGGATGTTCCTTGCCTCCCTCAAGACCAACGTGGATATCTACGACACCGGCAAGGCACTGTTCTTCACGCCCACCGGTGAGAACTACGCCAACGTGCTCCAGCGGAACAACTACTTTGTCTTCATCTTCAACAGCTTCTGGGTGGCCTTCGTCTCCACTGCGCTGTCGATCGTGCTTGGAGTTCCCGCCGCTTACGCGATGAGCCGCTTCACCATGCACCGCTCCGCCCTCGTGGTCCTGATGGCCCGCGTGATCCCTGGTGTGTCCTTGCTGGTGCCGTGGTACTACGTGTTCTCCAACCTGCGGATGGTGGGACGTTTCGAGGTGCTGATCCTCAGCCACATGTTCGTTGCGCTGCCGCTGATCGTCTACATCATGATGAGCTACTTCGATTCCCTGCCGCTGGAACTGGAGGAATCAGCCCAGGTGGACGGGCTCACCCCGATCGGCGCCTTCCGCCTCATCACGCTGCCGCTGGCCGTATCCGGAATCGCCACCGCCGGCATCCTGTCCTTCATCTTTTCGTGGAACAACTTCATGTTTGCCCTGGTGCTTTCCGGCTCCAGCACCAAGACCCTGCCTGTTGCCATCTTCGACTTTGTCTCCTACGCCAGCATCGACTGGGGCGGCCTGATGGCGGCGGCCACTGTGGTCACCATCCCGATCATGATCATTGCGCTCTTCACGCAGAAGTACATCGTGTCCGGCCTCACCGCCGGCGCCACCAAGGGCTAGGCAACAGATGACACTCATCAGCAGGATTGAAACCTTCCTTGTCGCCCCGCGCTGGCTCTTCGTCCGGGTCGAGACGGACAGCGGGATTGTCGGCTGGGGTGAAGCAACGTGCGAGGGCCGCAGCGAAACCGTCCGCACCGCCGTCGAGCAACTGTCCGAGCTGCTGATCGGCAACGACGCCCTCCGGATCGAAGACCACTGGCAGGTGATGACCAAGGGCTCGTTCTACCGGGGCGGCCCCATCCTGGCCAGTGCGGTATCGGGCCTCGACCAGGCCCTCTGGGACATCGCCGGCAAGCACTTCAATGCGCCCGTGCACCAACTGCTGGGCGGCCACGTCCGGGACCGGATCCGGATGTACGGCTGGGTGGGCGGCGATGAACCCAACGAGGTGGCTGACCAGATCAGCGCACAGTTGGAGGTTGGCCTCACCGCGGTGAAGATGAATGCCAGCGGCAGGATGAGCCCGATCGCCTCGGTGGCCGAAATCGACGGCGTCGTCCGCCGCGTCGCTGCCGCCCGCGAAGTCCTCGGCGAACACCGCGACGTGGCGGTGGACTTCCACGGCCGCTTCAGTCTTGCCAACGCCCGCCGCGTTGCGCCGTTGCTGGAACCCTACCGGCCTTTCTTCCTCGAAGAACCGGTGGTCCCGGAAAACACGCACCTCCTGCGCGAGTTCACCTCGTCCACGACGACGCCGGTCTCCACCGGTGAGCGGCTTTACAACCGGCAGGAATTCCTGCCCGCGCTGCAGGCCGGCATTGCCGTGGCACAGCCCGATCTCTCCCACGCGGGCGGCATCACAGAGGTCCGCAAGATCGCCTCACTGGCGGAGGTTTACGAGGTGCAGCTGGCACCGCACTGCCCGCTGGGTCCGCTGGCACTCGCCGCGTGCCTTCAGGTGGGCTTCGCGACGCCCAACTTCCTGATCCAGGAACAAAGCATCGGTATCCACTACAACCGGGGTGCCGAGGTCCTGGACTATGTGGTGGACAAAACCCCGCTGAAGTTTGTGGAGGGGCACATCGAACGGCTCACCGGCCCGGGCCTGGGCATCGAGATCGACGAGGCCGTAGTCCGTGCCGCAGACAAACGCGGGCATGCGTGGCGCGGCCCCGTCTGGCGCCAGCCCGACGGCGCCTTCGCCGAGTGGTGATAGCCAGGACCGTGGGCGCCGGGATGGAGGCCCCTCTAAAGGAGAAACCCAGTATGGAGAACACCCTGACCCCCGAGGCCCTGCTGGACGGGGTACGCCGGACCAGGCTGGTGGCAATCGTGCGCGGCACTGACGGCCCGGCCGCCGGGAGGGCGGCCCTCGCCGCCATGGAGGAGGGCTTCCAATACGTTGAAATCGCCCTCACGACACCGGGAGCGCTGGAAGCCATCAGCGAGGTGCGCGCAGTGGCTCCCGCAGGATGTTTCGTCGGCGCCGGGACAGTGCTGACGAAGCAGGACGTGGACAACGTTGAGGCGGCCGGCGGCCAGTTTGTGGTGACGCCGTCACTCGCGCCCTCCATCGAGGAAGCGGCCAGCCGTGGCGTCCCCGTCCTGGCCGGGGCCCTGACCCCGAGCGAGGCGTTAGAGGCCATGAACCGGGGAGCCGCTGCGGTCAAGCTCTTCCCCGCCTCCATCGGCGGACCCGGTTACCTCAAGGCGCTGCGGGATCCGTTCCCGGACACCCCGTTCATTGCGGTGGGCGGCGTCGGACTCGAGGAAGCGGCGGGGTACTGGGGAGCCGGTGCCATCGCGGTTGGGCTCGGCGGCCCGCTGTTCGGGAAGGTCGGATCCGGCGGCGACTTGGCTCCCATGCGTGAGCGTGCGCGCCGTTTTGTTGCCCTTGCCGCCGACTACCACCAGTCCGCGGCCGGCGGCCTCCGGTGACGGCCGCCGTCGGGCGCCATTCCGTGGACCTCTTGACCTTTGGCGAGTCCATGGTCTCGCTGCGCGCTGCCGGCCCGTTGTCGGCCGGCGGCGCCCTGACGATGCACGTTGCCGGCGCCGAGTCGAATGTGGCCGTCGGGGTTGCACGGCTGGGACACCGCGTCAGCTGGGCCGGCGTGACGGGTGCCGATCCGCATGGCGAGTTCATCCTCCGCCAACTCCGCGCTGAGGGAGTGCAGCTGCAGCACCGGGAGGACGCTACCCGCCGGACCGGAGTGATGTTCCTAGAACAGCGCACGGCCGATGTCACCCGCGCCTTCTACTACCGCTCCGGATCAGCAGGGTCAACGCTGTGCCCGGAGGACGTGGACCGTTCGCTCCAGGCAGGGGCCAGGATTCTCCACATGACCGGCATCACCGCCGCCCTCAGCCCCGAGTCCCGGAAGGCGGTGGAATACGCCGCCGAGCAAGCCTCCCTTGCCGGGGCAGTGGTGTCCCTCGACGTCAACTACCGCAGCAAGCTCTGGTCCCGCGAAGAGGCGCGGAAGGTGCTGACACCACTCGTGCGGCATGCCGGCATAGTGGTCGCTTCCGACGACGAACTCGACCTGGTGGCCACGGCGCCGGCGGACGCGCAGGACCAGGAAACGAGGGAATCAGCGATGGTTGCCGAGCTCCTGGGTCTGGGAGTCAGCGAAGTTGTGATCAAGCGCGGCGCCTCCGGCGCCAGTGTCCACACCCTTGACGGCCGTTGGGACGCCCCCGCCGTGCCGGTCACCAGTATCGATACGGTGGGAGCAGGCGACGCCTTCACCGCCGGCTACCTGTCCGCCCTGCTCGACGGCGAGGACGTGCCCGGCCGCCTGCAGCGCGGCGCCCTCACCGGAGCCTTCGCTGTCAGCACTGCAGGGGACTGGGAAGGCCTGCCCGTCCGTGCGGAGCTGGACCTGCTCGGGACTACGCCCGGCGGAACGACGCAACGCTGATTTTTCCCAGGCCGATCACCGGCCTGTCCCTATCCCATCACTAAGAAAGCCGAACCTGCTGTGAAAATTATTGCCGCCGACGTTTTTGTCACCAGTCCCTCCCGGAATTTTGTGACGCTTCGGATCACTACCGAGGATGGTGTGACCGGTATTGGTGATGCCACCTTGAACGGGCGGGAGCTGGCTGTGGCCGCGTATTTGAAGGAGCACGTGGCGCAGTTGCTGATCGGCAAGGACCCGCACCGGATTGAGGACACGTGGCAGTTCCTGTACCGGTCCTCGTATTGGCGGCGTGGCCCGGTGACGATGGCGGCGATTGCCGCGGTGGACATGGCGTTGTGGGATATCAAGGGCAAGATGGCGGGCATGCCGGTGTACCAGCTGTTGGGCGGGGCGTCCCGGAACGGGTTGCGCGCGTACGGGCATGCTTCGGGTGCGGACCTGCCGTCGTTGTTTGATTCGGTCCGGGAGCATCTGGAGCTGGGGTACAAGTCGATCCGGATCCAGACCGCCGTCCCTGGCATCAAGGCCGTGTATGGTGTGGCCGCGCAGGCGCAGGCGTCGGGGGAGCGGTATGACTACGAGCCGGCCGGGCGGGGCGCGTTCCCGGTGGAGGAGGACTGGGATACCCGCGCGTACCTGCGTCACTTGCCGGCGGTGTTTGAGGCGGTCCGGAACGAGTTCGGCCCGGAGATCCCGCTGCTGCACGACGGGCACCACCGGATGACGCCCATCCAGGCCGCGAAGCTGGGCAAAGCCTTGGAACCGTATGACCTGTTCTGGCTGGAGGACTGCACCCCGGCGGAGAACCAGGAGGGCCTGCGCCTGGTCCGCCAGCACACCACCACCCCGCTGGCCATCGGTGAGATCTTCAACACCGTGTATGACTACCAGACCCTGATCAAGGAACAGCTGATCGACTACGTCCGGGCCGCGTCCACGCACTTCGGCGGGATCAGCCCGTTGAAGAAGGTCATGGACTTCGCCGCGCAGTACCAGATCAAGTCCGGCTTCCACGGCCCCACCGACATCTCGCCCGTGGGCTTCGCCGCGCAGCTGCACGTGGGCCTGGCGATCCACAACTACGGCATCCAGGAATACATGCAGCACTCGGACAAGACCAACGAGGTCTTCCACCAGTCCATGACCTTCGTGGACGGCTACCTGCACCCGGGCAACGAACCGGGCATCGGCGTCGAGTTCAACGAAGAAGCCGCAGCGGCCTACCCCTACCAGCAGGCCTACCTGCCCTACAACCGCCTCATCGACGGAACGGTCCACGACTGGTGAGTTCCCGCTTCCGCGGCCGCGTATTACCGGCAGCAGTCACGAACTGGCACCAAGCTACCGGGTAGTGCCAGCATGATTGGATGCTTGAGGCAACCAAACCCCAGAACACCCAGGGCGAAGCGCCCGTCAATCCCGCACTGGCCGCGGAAAGCAGGATCGCGCGCGTCGCCGTAACAGTGTTTCCGCTCCTGGTGGTGGCCGCCGGCATCGTAGGCTACCTGGCACCCGGCGCTTTCAAGCCCATGGCACCCGGCGTGCCGTACCTGCTCGGGATCATCATGTTCTGCATGGGCCTCACGCTGACCCCGCCGGACTTCGCCGCCGTGGCCAAGCGCCCGTGGGCCGTCGCCCTGGGAATCGTGGCGCACTACGTGATCATGCCCGGGGCGGGCTGGCTGATCGCCGTCGCCCTGAACCTGGAACCGGAGCTGGCCGTGGGCCTGATCCTGGTGGGTTGCGCGCCGTCCGGGACCGCGTCCAACGTGATGGCCTTCCTGGCCAAGGGTGACGTGGCGCTTTCCGTGGCCGTCGCTTCCGTCTCGACGCTCATCGCCCCAATTGTCACCCCCTTGCTGGTCCTGTTCCTGGCCGGGTCCTACCTCCAGATCGACGCCGCCGGCATGGTCCTGGACATCGCCAAGACAGTCCTCCTTCCGGTGGTCGCCGGACTGCTGGCCCGGCTGTTCCTCAAGAAGCTCGTCGCGAAGGTCCTGCCGGCACTTCCCTGGGCCTCCGCCGTCGTGATTTCCCTGATTGTGGCCATTGTGGTGGCAGGCAGCGCCAGCAAGATCGTGGCGGCCGGCGGCATTGTGTTCCTGGCCGTGGTGCTGCACAACGGCTTCGGGCTGGGGCTGGGTTACCTTGCCGGAAAGATCGGGCGGCTGGACAGCAAGGCACGCCGCGCCCTGGCCTTCGAGGTGGGGATGCAGAATTCGGGCCTGGCAGCGACGCTGGCCACCACTCACTTCAGTCCCCTGGCCGCCCTGCCATCGGCCGTGTTCTCGCTGTGGCACAACATCTCCGGCGCCACCGTTGCCGCGTGGCTGGCCCGCCGCCCGCTGGGTGATGCCAAGGGCTGACCAGCCTCAGGGCGCTGCGAGAGCGGAATCATAGTGCCCCGATTCCCAAAGTGGAAACTGGCATGGGACAATGGGAAGGATGACTTCCCCCACTTCTTCTTCCGAGACTCCCGTTCGCGCCCGTGCAGAGGGCGACGGGGCCGCCGAGAGCACCCGCCCGCAGATCCGCCCCGCTGCCGAGGGCTGGGAGCAGGCGCGCACAGTCGAGGGCCGTCCGCTGCTCCAGTTCGCCTCCCCGCGGGTGAAGCAGCCGCCGACGCACCTGGCTGACCTGAGCCTGGCCGAGCGCGCCGCGAAGCTGAAGGAGCTTGGACTCCCTGCCTTCCGGGCGAAGCAGCTCTCCACCCACTACTTCCAGCACTGGACCACGGACCCGCAAGCCATGAGCGACCTGCCCAAAGCCGGCCGTGAAGAGCTCGTCGCCCAGATGTTCCCGCCGCTGCTCACCGAGGTCCGCCGCCTCCGCACCGACAACGGCGACACCATCAAGTTCCTCTGGCGGCTGTTCGACGGGGCGCTGGTGGAGTCCGTGCTGATGCGCTACCCCGGCCGCATCACCCTGTGCGTCTCCTCGCAGGCCGGCTGCGGGATGAACTGCCCCTTCTGCGCCACCGGCCAGGCCGGGCTGACCCGCAACATGTCCACTGCGGAGATCGTCGACCAGGTGGTTGCTGCCAACCGCGCGATAGCTGCCGGCGAGCTGGGCCCCCAGGAGCACGACGGCGAACGCGTCACCAACATCGTGTTTATGGGCATGGGTGAGCCGCTGGCCAACTACAAGCGCGTGATGGGCGCCCTCCGCCGCTTCGTGGATCCCTCACCCGAGGGGCTGGGCATGTCTGCCCGAAACATCACGGTCTCCACGGTGGGCCTCGTCCCGGCCATCCGCAAGCTTGCGGATGAGGACCTGCCGGTCACCTTCGCGCTGTCCCTCCACGCTCCCGACGATGAGCTCCGCGACGAGCTGATCCCGGTCAACAACCGCTGGAAAGTGGACGAGGCGCTCGACGCCGCCTACGACTACTACCGGAAGACCGGGCGCCGGGTCAGCATTGAGTACGCGCTGATCAAGGACATGAACGACCACCCGTGGCGTGCAGACCTGCTGGCGAAGAAGCTCAACCAGCGCGGCCGTGGCTGGGTGCACGTGAACCCCATCCCGCTCAACCCCACCCCGGGCTCCATCTGGACTGCCTCGGACAAGCCGGTGGCGCAGGAGTTCATCGCCCGGTTGCGCGCCGCCGGTGTGCCCTGCACCCTGCGCGACACCCGCGGCAAGGAGATCGACGGCGCCTGCGGCCAGCTCGCCGCCGCCGACTAGGGACTGGCTGGAGCTGCTGCGCGGATGAGGCGACGACGGCCGGCGCCTTTCCGGGCGCCGGCTGGGTTTCCGACCGTCAGGCAGCGAAGAAACTGCGAAGTTCGGTTGCCATTGCTGCGGCTGATACCTCATGCGTTTGGCCGTCGAGCGTGCGGTGTACCGCCTGGGGGATCGCTTGGGCAGTCCGTGTCTGGGCCGCTGTGATGGCGGGGACAGCTTTTCCTCCCGCCATGACCAGCGTCGGAACACTGATTTCAGCGAGCCGTTCCATGGGCGCGGTGAAGCTATTGAGGACAGCGATCTCGTAGGGGAGCGTGTTGGCGGCCGCTTTCTGGTTCTTCCACACCTTCGGCATCAGGCGGAGCATGATCGGTACGAACGCCGGCACGCCGATGACCTTGACGAGGAAGTAGGAGACCATGGCCCCGCGTTTGTTGCCGGCGAGGAGCGCGTTCAGGTGGCCTGCATGGTCAACGGGCACACCTACGGTGTCAGTGGCCTTCGTGTAGGGGACTTCGTAGGTGGCAAGTTTTCGCATGGAAACACCAGCGGCAGCCGCTTCGAGAGCCAGCGCGCCTCCCGAGGAAATGCCGTACACAAACGCATTGCCGCCCACGTGGTTTATGACGGCGTCGAGATCTTCGATTTCGCGTTGCACCGAGTGGGGCCGCTTATCACCGCTGTCTCCCCGGCCCCGACGGTCGTAGAAGGACACGCTGTAGGAGTCAGCGAGCTCGTTTGCCAGTTCACGGGCCGGGCCGAAGGAGCGGCCGCAGAAGGCTCCGTCTACCAGGACAATGGCAGGCCCGGAACCGATGCTCTCGACGAAGATGGTTGTTCCGTCAGCGGACGAGACCTGGTGGATGACGGTTTCCTGCAGTGTGCTCTTCATGCGGTGCGCCTTTCAAAGGATCATCTACCGGTGCCAAGCCGCCGGGGTCAGCTGCCGACCTCCTCACCCTAGACCTACAGCCCTTCTCCGAAGCCAGTTCGGCTCGAATAAAATTTCACGCTGGAACCGGTCGTATTTTCGGCTAGATCCACTTCGGCGGGGCTGGTACCTGGTTCTGTTCCTGGCTGCTTTTTGTTGTGCCGGGTCCGGTAGCCGTGACTCCGTGGGTGCCGCGGCCTGCTGCCCATTGGACGACAGCGGGGAGGGGGCCGGTGATGATCGTCGGGTTGGTGGCGGTGGTGTCGCCGAACGCCAGGGCGGTGCCGGTTCCGGTGCCGGTGACTTTGATGAGGAGCCCGGTGTCGGTGCCGCGGGTGTGCCAGGCACCGGTGATGTCGGTGAGGAGGCGTTCCAGGACGGGTGCGGGGATGTCGGTGAAGGTGGCTCCGTTGTCGAGGTCGACGGCGTGCATCCAGACTTCCCGGGTCCGCATCCACATGGTTTCTTCGGCGGGGACAACGCGGCCTTGGGCGGTTTTGACTTTGTGGTGCCAGGCCTCGGCGGGCAGGTCGCGCCATTCGACGTTCAGGTGCACGGCGGAGTGGTCGAAGAGGTGCCGCAGGGCGACGGGGGAGAGGGTGGCGCCGAATTCGATCTCGTGGGTCCGCGCCTCGGGGGAGGTATACATGAGGGTTTCTATGCCGGTGGCGGCCCATTCGATGAGCCGGGCGATGGCGCGGGCGTTGTAGCCCACGTGTGCCACGACATGCCGGCGGGTCCAGCCGGGCAGCAGGGAATTGCTGTCGAGCTCTGCATCGGGGAGTTCGTTCAGCTTGCGGGCGAAGAACGCGGTGCCCCGGCGCGCCTGCAGCAGTGCGTCCAGGAGTGCCGGGTCGGTGGTCTGGTCGGTGCGGGCGGCCATCAGGCTTCCTTGATGACGCGGTTCTTCAGCTGGCCCAGGCCCTCGATGGCGGTGACCAGGACCTGGCCGTCCTGCAGGTACCGCTTGGGGTCCTGCGCGTGGCCCACGCCGCCGGGAGTACCGGTGGCGATCACGTCACCAGGGTTCAGCGTGATGATCGTGGAAATGTAGGAGACCAGGAACTCCGGGGTGAACACCAGGTCCGAGGTGGGGGTGGACTGCTGAACGTCCCCGTCGACCGCGGAGGTCATCAGCGGCCCGGGGGTGAATTCGTCCCGGGTGACCAGGGCCGGTCCGAACGGGGTGGACTTCTCCCAGGTTTTGCCCTGCAGCCATTGGATGGTGCGGAACTGGTAGTCCCGCATGGATACGTCGTTCAGGACGGCGTAGCCGGCGATGTGCGCGGGCGCGTCTGCTTCACTGATACGGCGGCCCTGCTTGCCGATCACGACGGCGAGTTCGGCTTCCCAGTCCACGGTGTCGGATTCCTGCGGCAGGGCCAGGTCATCGTTCGGGCCGATGAGGGATTCGGCGTACTTGGCGAACAGGGTGGGGTATTCGGGGACTTCCCGGCCCATTTCCTTGATGTGGTTGCGGTAGTTGTGGCCTACGCAGATGATCTTCCCCGGGGCGGGTACGACGGCGGCAAGGTCCGCGCCGTCCAGGGCGTGGGTTGCGCCGGTGGCGGCCTTGGCGGTGGTTTCCCACGCGGGGTCCTGCAGCAGGGCCCCGACGTCGGCGAACCCGGGGATCTCGGTAAGGGTCTCGCCGTCCTGCCGGACCGCCACGGTGCCTTCAGAAGTACGGAGGGTGAGGAGTTTCATTACTTGGTGCGTCCTTCGGTGTAGGTGCGGTTGAAGTTCAGGCGCTCGAAGATCGGGGCGTCGCTGAAACGGAAGAGATCAAACCCGGTGTCGGCGTGAAGGGACCAGGCGGCCCAGGAGGGAACGACGAAGAGGTCGCCCTTGGCCAGGTGCTTTGTTTCGCCGTTCAGGACCACGGTGCCGGTGCCTTCGAAGACCTGCCAGACGCTGGAGCCCACCTCGTGGACGGTGTCCGTGCCGGCGCCGGGGCGGAGGCGGTGGAACTCGGCCCGGATGGTGGGCATCACGTCCCCGCCGGTGGTCGGGTTGGTGAACCGGACGGCGGCGTGGCCCTGGGAGACGGTGGCGGGGTGGCCCTCGTCCTCCAGCAGGAGCTGCTCGGTCAGGGCGGCGTCGGTGTGCGTCCAGCGGTACGCGGCGATCGGGGAGCTGGTGGTGTCATCCAGGCCCGAGAGCGGGCGCAGGCCGGGGTGGGCCCAGAGCCGTTCGGAGCGGGAAATGCCCGGGGTGGCTTCGTCGGTGACGCGTTCGGTGCCGAACTCGAAGAACCCGGCGTCGGCGTAGTGAACGAACGGGATGTCAAGCCCGTCGATCCAGGCCATCGGCTCATCGGTGTCGTTGTGGTGGCCGTGGAAGTTCCAGCCCGGGGTCAGCAGGAAATCCCCGCGGGACATCCGCACGGGGTCCCCGTTCACCACGGTCCACACACCCTCACCCTCCACCACGAACCGGAACGCGTTCTGTGAGTGCCGGTGCTCGGGGGCGGTTTCCCGGCCGCCCAAGTACTGGATCGCGGCCCACAATGTCGGGGTGGCGTAGGGGGTGCCGGCCAGGCCGGGGTTCGCCAGGGCGATGGCCCGGCGTTCCCCGCCGCGGCCCACCGGCACCAGGTCCCCGGCCCGGGCAGCCAACGGGTACAGGTCATTCCACCGCCACACATGCGGGACGGCCTTCGGGGTCGGGACCATCGGCATTAAATCGCCGATCTCCGTCCACAACGGAACCAGGTTCTCCTTGCCGAAATCCTTGTACAGCTGCTCCAGCTGCACAGCCTCCTCCGGTGCGGGCTCCGGCACGGCATGGCTCGCGGCCACTGACTCATGGGTCGGGTTATCAAGCATTGTCTTCCTTCTGTCTCTTAAGAACCAGGGTGTCCCCGTTGCGGGTAGGCACCTCAGTAGCCGCGGGCATTACAGCTCCAATCCGAACCCGCACTCGTACAGCGCGTCTGCGGTATCGCCGGGTACGTCCGGCCGGGATGCTGCCACTGCGGCTTCCGAACGGGGGAGTTGGAACGGTAGGCGGCCCTCGGGACCGACCGTTCCGGTGAGGGCCTGGAGGACTGCCGTATCCGAGGCCCCGTAGACTGCGGCGATGGCAGCACAATGGGGCTCCAGCGGGGTCAGCACTGCGGGGCGGTCCAGGTGCGGCACCAGGATCACGGGAACCGCGGCTGCCAGGCGCTGGACCCGATCAATGGTTTCATTGTCGAATTCCAGGCTTCCGGCGTGGAAGCTGGACTCCAGCATGTAGTAGTCGCGGAATTCGAAGGGCGCTGCGGCCCGGACGATTGCCACGTCTGCCATGGCGGGGTCAGCGGCCACGGCAAAGCCGGCTTCCGTGAGTGCTTCAGGAGTCATCTCGTCGGAATAGATACGGAGGCCAGCTTTCAGGGGCAGGACGGGTGTGCCATTGCACGCGGCGTTTTTCAACACCGTTACGGACCGGGCCTGGGCCCGCTGGCCGGCTTCCACGTACTCGGGAAGCCCTGTCCGTTCTTCGGCCTGTGCCTCGTCGACGTAGGGGTCGTCGAAAAGTCCCAGTTCAAACTTGACCTTCAGCAGCCTGCGGACCGACACGTCGATGCGCTCCTCTGTGAGGCGTCCGGCCCGGACCAGGTCCACTACGATCTCGGGGCATTCCTCACCGCCGAACTGGTCGCAGCCCGCTTCGATGACCTTGAGCACCCGCTCCTCCTCGGAGAGATGCTCGACACCCCAGGCCCGGGGAGGCAGCTGCTTACCATGCAGGCGGGATTCGGTGACGAGGCTCCAGTCGGTGCACACAACGCCGTCGAACCCCATCTTTTCGCGCAGGAGTCCGGTGATGATCTGGCGGTTGAAGCCAAACCCCACCTCTTCGACCGGTTCCCCGTCCAACTCCAGGCCAACGGGCATGCCGTAGTACGGCATGATGGCCGTCACGCCGTTAGCGATGACACGCCGGAATGGCTCAAGGTGGTGCTCGAACATGCCGCCGGGGTATACCTGCTCGCGTCCGTAGGGGAAGTGCGGATCTTCGCCGTCCTGCTGGGGCCCGCCGCCGGGGAAGTGCTTGGCCATGCAGGCAACGCTGCGGTCGCTGAGTTGTTGGTCTTCGAAACCTTCCAGGTAGGCAAGGGCCAGGCGCGCCACCAGGTCAGCGTCCTGGCCGAACGTGCTGTATTGGCGTGCCCACCGTGGCTCCGTGGCAAGGTCGATGGTGGGGTGGAGGGCGGCGCGGATGCCGATGGCGGTGTATTCAGCCCGGGCGATGGCCGCGAACTCGCGAACCAGTTGCTCGTCCCGGACGGCAGCGAGGCCAAGCGGCTCGGGCCACGCCGAGAAGTATTCGGCGGTGAAGGAAGCCCCCCAGTTCTCGATGAAGGAGTGGCGTGGGTCGGTTGAGAGTGTCACGGGGATGCCATGCGGGCTTGAATTCATCGCAAGCCGCTGCAATTCGTTCACCCACCGAGCAGCGAGCCGGGGTTCGGGCACGAAGTGGAAGTTGAGGTGGTTGACTAGTTTGTCGACGACGACTTCCTGAAGTCCCGCCCGGCCGGCGCGCGGAGTTTCGTCCCCGAGTTTTCCGCTTTCGGCGGCGCTGACCATGGTCTGGAACATCAGGCCGGCTTTCTCCTCGAGGGAGAGGCGGCCCAGGAGGTCTTCAACCCTTTCGCTTGCGGGCAGTGCGGGGTTCTCATATGGGTCCATGATGCCGTTGCCGTTGAGGTCCCTGAAGACCGTTCCGTCCGGCGCGCGCAGGAATTCGGGCGCAAGGTCCACGCTCATGCTGCCTGCTCCGGGCTTGTAGCGATGAGTTGGCAACGGGCTTCGCACCGCTCGAGCTGCTGGGCGGGGTTGGGTACGGGGGAAGACATGAAAAGCCTTTGCGTGTTGGGGTGGATTGGTTGCGATGTCACGGGGCAGTCTCGTCGTCTTTGCCTCGGTGCGTTCGGGTCGGAGCCTTTGGTGCTTTATATCGGGGTCGGGGATGCTGCTAGCGGGCGAGGGCCCCGGCCTGTATCTGCTGCTCGGCCTGTTCTGCGAGTAGCCGCTGCCGGTTCGCGCGGTTCTGCTCCTGGCGACGAGGGTCGGGGATCGGAGACGCTAAGAGTAGTCGCTGGGTGTACGGGTGCTCGGGATGGCTCGTCACCGCCTCTCCGTCTCCGGTCTCGACGATCTCGCCGCCATGCATGACTGCGACCCGGTGGCTGATGTAACGCACAACGCCCAGATCGTGCGACACGAAAAGATACGCAACACCCAGCGACTCCTGCAACTCGATGAGCAGGTCAAGTACCGTCGACTGGGTCGAAAGATCGAGCGCCGAGACGGGTTCATCGCAGACCACCAGCTTGGGCTTAAGTGCGAGGGCTCTCGCTATGGCCACCCGTTGGCGCTGGCCGCCGCTGAACTCGCGAGCAAACCGGGCCGATGCGTCCTGGGGCAGGCGGACACGATCCAGGAGCTCATGCACCCGCCGCTCGGCCGAGCTTCGATCAACGCCGGCCGCTCGTAAGGGCTCGGTCAGGATGTCTCCGACCGACATGCTCGGGTTGAGGGATGTATACGGGTCCTGAAACACCACTTGAAGGTGCCGGGCGATATCGCGCCGCTCCGCCCGGGAAGCGTGTCCGATCTCCTGCCCCTCAAAGCGGACCGAGCCGGCGCTGACGGGTGCGAGGCCGAGGATGGCGCGACCCAAAGTAGTCTTCCCGGAACCGGATTCTCCCACCAGCCCAACTGTTTCGCCCTCCTTCACGTCGATCGACACGCTGTGCAGAGCGCGGAACGGCTTCGCCCGGAACCTTTTTGCTGGGTATTCGACGACCAGATCTCGGACGGCGAGAAGTGGCTCAGGCATTGGTTTCCTCCAGATTGGGAGTGGTACGGGCTACCCGCGACGGCCGGCCGTCAAGCATCGAGCCGAGCAGCGTCTTGGTGTAGTTGTGCTTCGGGGCCTCGAAGATCGTTGTGGCATCCCCGGCTTCAACAATCTCGCCCTGAGACATCACGAGTACCCGATCACAGATATCGGCGACGACGCCGAAGTTGTGGGTCACCAGAAGCACGCCAAGGTCCTTCTCCTGCTGGAGCCCACGCAGCAGGTCAAGGATGTCAGCCTGAACAGTTACGTCAAGCGCTGTGGTGGGCTCGTCGGCGATGAGCAGCTCCGGATCGCAGGAGACCGCGCCGGCGATGAGCACGCGCTGGGCCATGCCGCCGGATATTTCGTGCGGGTAGGAGTTGTAGGTCCTGACGGGATCGGGGATCCCCACGTGAGCCAGCAGGTCCAAAACGCGCTGACGGGCCTCACTGCGGCTCATGCCGAGGTGGACGCGGACTACTTCGCTCAGCTGGAAACCGACCTTGAACGAGGGATCCAGGTTGCTCATCGGCTCCTGCGGA
This sequence comes from Pseudarthrobacter siccitolerans, assembly GCF_030823375.1. Taxonomy (NCBI): domain Bacteria; kingdom Bacillati; phylum Actinomycetota; class Actinomycetes; order Micrococcales; family Micrococcaceae; genus Pseudarthrobacter; species Pseudarthrobacter siccitolerans. The sequence continues at coordinate 2,936,355 of NZ_JAUSXB010000001.1, forward strand.
ATGTACCCGATCCGCTTGCCGCGCACGGTGCGGAGGAAGGACAGCGGACGGCCGACGAGGGGTTCGCCGTCGAGCAGTATGGTGCCCGAGGAGATCTCTCCGCCTTGCGGAAGCAGTCCGAGGATGGACAGGGCTACCTGCGTCTTGCCCGATCCTGATTCGCCCACGAGGCCCAGCACTTCACCGCGGGCGATTTCGATGGATACACCGTGAACAACCTCGGTTGCACCGCCGCCGTACGCGACGCGGAGGTCACGGACAGTGAGCAGGCCATTCGCAGAGGTGGCATCTTCATCTGAACCCGGACGCGCCGGTGCGATCGGATGCGCGCTGCGCGCCCAGCGCTTGCGCGCCGGTTTGGGGGATCCTGCCTGGAGAGCGTCCCGGAGGCTGCCTGCGAAGAGCGCGAGCGATCCGGAGGTCAGGGCGAGGGCCAAGCCGGGCCAGAAAAGCATCTGCGGTGCCTGGAAAATGTTGAGGAAGCCCTCATTCAGCATCGAACCCCAACTGGCGGTGGCGGTGTCGCCGAATCCCAGGAACTCCAGACCGGCTTGGATGTCGATGGAGATGGCGAGGACGATCGCGCTGTGCAGGATCAAGGGTCCCTTGACCACCGGGAGTACGTGACGCGTGATGATTGTAATGTCGCTGAGGCCAGAGACCCGGGCGGCATCTACGTACAGTTCATTGCGAACCCCGCTCACCGTGGCGCGGACCAGCCTGTATGCGCCCGGCGAAAGCATCACTCCGAACACGACCATTGACACCCAGATCGAAGGTCCGACCACGGTCCGCAAGGCGAGCAGCACGACGATCGCGGGTAGAGCCTGGATGAGGTTCGATGCCCACGAGGCGGCCGAGTCGAAGGCGCGCCCGTAGTAACCGGCGATCAATCCGGTGGGCAGCCCGATGACGAGCGAGGTGACGAGGGCTATCGTGGCACCGAGCAGGCTCACCTGGGCGCCATAGAGTAGTCGGGACAGCAGGTCCCGCCCCGCGCTGTCGCCACCCAGCGGGTGATCCGCGGAGGTTGGCGCGAAGATGTCTGAGAGCGAGGACTGGGTCGGGTCCTGCGGCGCGAGGAGGGGGGCGAATGCGGTGATCAGCAGGATGAGCAGCAGCGTGGCAAGGGAAATGATGCCGACAGGACTGCTGAGTACCTTGCGTACGACCCCGCGACGAGGGGCCGTTTTAACAACGGCAACCGGCGGAGTGGGAATGATTTGGCTCACGAGAGACGCACCTTCGGGTTGAGCAGGCCGACCGCGAGGTCGATCAAAAGGTTCACAAGGACGACGATGACCGTCATGACGATAACCACGCCCATGATCACCGGCACGTCTCCGTTCACCGTCGCGTCGGTGGCCGCCAGGCCAAGTCCGGGCAGTGCGAAGATGCGCTCGATGAACACTGCACCGCTCAACGTCCCAATGAAGGTCAGCGCAACGACGGTGAGTGCAGGAGCGCTGGCATTGCGCAGGACGTGACCGAGCAGTCGCCGGAGCGGCAGGCCCCGGGCGTTCAGGGTGCGGATGTAGTCCTGTGCGAGCACGTCGATAACCGCACCGCGCACCTGCTGGGCAACTCCGGCCACTGCCCCGACCGTCAGCGCCGCGATGGGGAGGGCGATCGACGCCGCCCACCCCGCCCGGGGAGGTGGCGAATGGGACGAAGCCGGTCGCCGGGAAGAGCCGGAGTTTCAGGGCAAAAGTGGAGACGAGCAGAAGCGCGAGCCAGAACCCGGGCACGGCGAAGCCGACGATGGCTAGAACCTGCAAGGCGTTGTCGAGGACGCCGCGGCGAATCGCCGCCGTGACGCCGAGGGCGAAGGCGAGGGTCGCCGAGATGAGAATCGCGCCGATAACCACGGTCAGCGTGATAGTTAAACGGCTGGTCAACAGGGAACCGACAGGCTCGGCCGTGAACCACGAGCGACCAAGGTCACCGGTGACCAGGCGGGCGACGTAGTCAAAGAACTGGGTGAGGAGCGGGCGGTCGACGCCGAGTTCGGCGGCTTTCGCGGCAATTTGTTCCGCGGTCGCGTTCTCGCCGAGGATCTGCCGCGCAGCGTTCCCGGCGTTCCCATACATGAGAAGGAATGTGAGGGAGGGGATCACGATGAGCAGCGACAGGCCGGCCGCGATCCGTTTCCCGATGAATTCGAGCAACTTGCTTCTCCTACAGATGCGGTCGTGGGGCGGGCCGGCCCGCCCCACGACGGATGATTTTACGAGCCCGCGGGCGCGTAGTTGTAGATCGCCGGAACGTTGAGTCCGGTTTGCAGTGTCACATTGACGTCGGTGGCGACGAAGTACTGCTCCTCGACCCACAGCCACGGGTCGAACCAGACGTTGTCAACGAGGAACTCGTTTATTTGCCGGACGAGCTCGCCGCGCTTGTCCTCCGGGGTGGACGGGTACTGCTCAATCAGGGCGGTCAGTTTCGGGTCGCTGGAGTGCAGCGGGTTCCAGACGGCCTTCTCGACGATGTAGTTGTTCAGTACAACCCAGTCGGTGGGTGTCGAACCGAGGGTGGCAGGCGAGACCGCATACTTGCCGCTCTGGACCCCGGCAAAGTACTGCGGGACCGTTCCGAGGTTTTCGAAAGTCACCCGGATGTTGAGCTGGCCAAGGCTGTTCTTGAAGTTTTCCTGAGCAGCCGGGGTTGTGTTGGCGTTGATCGGGATCGTCAAGTCGAAGCCGTCCGCGTAGCCGGCTTCCGTCATCAGCTTCTTGGCCTTGTCAACGTCGTAGGAGTAGGCGTCATTGAGGGATTTGTCGTAGCCGGGCGAGGCCGCGTTGAAGACTTGGGTGTTCTGCACACCGGTGCCGCTGAACAGGGCCTTTTGGATCGTGTCCACGTCGAAGGACATCGCCATGGCCTGCCGGACCCGGACGTCGCCGAGCGCCGGGACGATGGCGCCGGTGCGGTCGTAGAAGATCATTCCGTTCCATGCCAGGTTGGCGTCGGGCGTCAGATGCTTAATGCCGGCCGCGTCGGCCGCCTTGCGGTTATTGTTGGCGGTCAGGTTCGCTGCGTCCACCTGCTTGCTCTGCAGGGCGTTCAGGAGCGATACCTCGTCCGGGAAGATCTTGAACACGACCTTGGCGAACTTCTGCAGCTCGGGCTTCCAGTAGTCCTTGCGTGCGGTGAAGGTATAAGTGGAGCCCTGGACTGTGGCAGCGGAGTCCATCACGTAAGGGCCTGATCCGACGGGCTTCGTTGCGAGTCCTTTTGCATCCTGCAGTGCGGCCGGGCTCGCCATGCGTCCCGCCGCATCCGAGAGGCTGAAGATGATGTCGGGGTCCGGTGCCGAGTATTTCAGCGTGATGGTGTCCTTGTCGACCGCCTCCACTGAGGCGAGGCGAGCCAATTCGCGTGCAAGCGGACCAGTGCCCGCCTTGAAGCGCTCGAGGTTCGCCTTGGCCGCTTCGGCGTCGAACGCCTTGCCGTCGCTGAACGTAACGTCCGTCCGCAGGTTCAGCGTGATGGAGGTATTGTCCGCCGCCAGCTTCCAGTCGGTTGCGAGCATCGGAGCGTAACTGCCGTCGGGCTGGCGCAGAATGAGCGAGTCATAGGGCGCCTGCGCGTACGGCACAAAGTTGGCTTCGCCGACACCTGCCGGATCGAAGGTCTGCGGACCCACGATGCTGCCGAGGGTCAGGGTCTTGGTAGGGGCGCCTGCGGCACCACCATTGCCGGCGGGCGCGGGTTCTCCACCGGAGCAGGCGGTGGCGCCTACGGCTAGGCCGACGGCAAGTGCCGCGGACGCAAGGATGCGACTGTGCATCGAGTACTCCTTTGTATTCCAGGTATTCCAGTTCAGGTGCGGTACGTTGGCGACGGCGTCGCCGGACCTCTGAGGACCCGTGTGAGTCAGGCCTTGAGGACGATTGAGCGCATCGCCTGGGCGATGCGGAGGGCGCGTGCGTCGGCGCCGCCGGGCGGGGGCGTCCGGCGCACGGTATAGCCGAAGCTGATCTGCGTTTCCGGGTCGTGGTAACCGAGGGCTCCTCCTGCCCCGTCATGACCGAACGCACGGAACCCGCCAAAGACGAGGTTCGGGGCCGGCTTTTGAAAGACAATCCCGTACCGCCGCTGGATACCGATGACCTCATCGGTACCCACTACCTGGGTCTGGGCCATCTGCTCCACAGTGTCGGACGATAGCAGCGGCGTTTTGGAGACTCCGACGACCGCCTCTGCGAACAGCGCCGCTATTCCGCGGGCGCTTACGCTCGCACCGATTGCTGGTTGGCCCACCGCGCGGTCCCTGCGCTGCAATTCCCGGCGCTGATCCTCCGTCTTCGGTGCGGCGATCGAGCCGAAAGTGTACCGGCCGAGTTGGCCTTCGAGCCGAGGGAACGGCACCTCTGTCATTGCGGCGATGGGCGCTGAGGGAAGGAGGTCGACGGCGCGAGGCTCGAGGGCCTTTGGCAAGCCGAGAAAGAAATCGATGCCGCGGGGCGCCCGGATCTCGCGCTCGAAGAACTCGGCCAGCGTCAGCCCAGTGATCCGGCGGACCAGTTCGGATGCCAAGACTCCGATGGACACGCCGTGGTAGCCGAACGCCGCGCCGGGGCGCCAGAGCGGGCGCTGTTCAGCGAGGACAGCGGCGGCGCGGATCGTGTTGCCCATTTCGTCGTGGCTTAGCAGAGGCACGGCCTGCGGGAGGCCAGCTTGGTGCGAGAGGAGCTGTCGGACCGTAACCCTGTCCTTGTCGCCGGCCGCGAATTCGGGCCAGTATTCGGCGACAGCGGCGTCGAGGTCGATCTGCCGGCGCTCAAGCAGGAGACCGATGCTAATGGCGATTGCGTTCTTGGAGACGGAATAGGGAATGAGGAGGCTGTCCCTCTCCACCTGCCCGATCGCGATGTCGATGACAAGCTGGCTGCCGACGTAGGCCGCGATTTGGACGTCGTCATCCTCGAACGCCCCTCCGTTGAGGAGTTCCTCCACTAGGGGCGCGAACGCGACGTCAATGTCCGACTGCACCAACGAATTTGTCATGGCATCTAACTCCTTTGTCTGCCGCCGCGACCTTTACTGACCGCCGGTTAGGAACCTATACTTACCGGTGGTTAGTATTCTGTCAAGGACGTCTTATCCGTCGTCGCCACCTTTTCGACCGATGAAGTTGGAGCCTCCCATGACGCGTAACGCTTGTCTGGCCGTTGGCCGCCTCACGGCTCCTGACGGAACCCGATTTCGCGGCCGGGTACTCTGTTGTCCGAACCGCCGCGCCGGAAGGAGCCTGACGTGAAGGAGTCACCGATGCTGGATTCGAAGCCGGAAGCACCACCACGTTCCGGTCCCTATCTGAAGGGGTTGGCCAAGCGGCGCGAGATCCTCGAGGTCGCGCTCGAGCTCATAGCGGAGAACGGCTACGCGAACATCAACCTGCAGCAGATTGCGGACACCGCGAAGATCACCAAGGCGGGCCTGCTTTACCACTTCGGCTCAAGGGAGAACCTCCTCACCGAGGTGCTGCGCCGACGTGATGAGCGGGATACGGCGACATTCGCAACCGCCACGACGACAGAGCCGCGCATCACGAGGATAGTGCGGCATAACAGCGAAGTGCCCGGACTGGTCGAGTTGTACTCCGCTCTGCTGCAGGAGGGAATCGCCCCCGAACACCCGGCCCACGACTTCTTCATCCAGCGCTATGGGCGCGTGATAGGCAATGTTGCAGAAGACGTCCGGCGCGGTGTCGAGGCAGGAGCGTTGCGTCCTGGGCTCGAGCCGGAGCTACTTTCGCGGATACTCGTCGCGGTTTCCGATGGCCTTCAACAGCAGTGGCAGTACGACCGCTCGATCGATATAGCCGAGCACCTCGACTACCTCTTATCGCTGCTCGGTGGCGGCGGGAGCGCCGGGACCTCGAGCGCACAAGGTGAGGCGGAGGCGGAATGATCTACGCGACATCGTCCGAGTCCCTGAGCGCTACGAACAGGCCCCGCACGATCATCATGGCGGATCCGGAGCTCGACGACCTGAACTCGATGATCCGACTGCTTCTGTACAGCAACGAAATTCGCATCGAGGGGCTCATCTACGCCAGTAGCCGTTTCCACTGGAAAGGTGACGGCAAAGGGACGACGTTCCTGCTGCCGGACCGGGAGTATGACGAGCCGCAAACCTCCTTCCGCTGGGCGGAGGGTGAATGCTTCATCCACGACGCCGTCGACGCGTACGCCGAGGTGTACGCCAACCTCATCGTCCACGACCCTGGCTACCCGCACCCTGACGATCTGCGGGCGGTTATCCGGGACGGAAACATTGAGTTCGAGGGCGATATGTCCCAAGACAGCCCAGGATCCCGCCTTATCGCAGACGCGCTGCTGGACGACGAGCCGGGGCTGGTACATCTGCAGAACTGGGCAGGCACGAGCACCATGGCGCGGGCCCTCCGCTCGATTGAGGAGCGCCACTCGGGTACTCCCGAGTGGCAGGACGTGCGGGCGAGGGTTAGCCGCAAGGCGGTCGTCACGAAGTTTTCCTCGCAGGACAGCACCTACGATGACTACATCCGGCCGAATTGGCCAGAGCTCCGTGTCACAGACGTCGCCTGCTTCGCCTGGGGCTACCCGGTGCGGCGAGTGGTGCTGCCGAAGGACGAATACATGCTGAGCGCCGCGTGGATGCGCGAGAATGTCACGTCAGTAGGCCCACTGGGAGCCCTGTACCGTGTCTGGGGCGACGGGCGCCAAATGGTCGAGGGTGACTACACCGACTTCTTCCATCTGAGTGGGCACTCGACGGAGGAATTGCAGGAGATGGGCTACCGTGTGTGGATCGAGCCCCAGCCGGCTGGGGAGTGGATCTCCGAGGGTGATACCCCAAACATGCTGAACCTGCTGGGCAACGGACTGCGGGGGCACGAGCATCCGAGCTTCGGTGGCTGGGGCGGCCGCGGGACACGCTTGGAGGAGGGGCCGGACACGTGGGCGCTGCGCCCTACCGTGGACACAGCGGCCGACGGCGGCACTCCGGGCGAGTACTCACTCACCCGGTGGTTCGGCGACGCCCAGCGGGACTTTGCGACTCGGCTTCGGTGGTCAGTAACCCGGGAGTATGCCGGCGCGAACCATCACCCGGAGGTTGCCGTCAGCCCGGGACTCGACGTAAGTGGTGAGCCAGGCTCGGCGATGACGCTGTCCGCTTCTGCTACGGACCCAGACGATGATTCGCTGTCGTACCACTGGTGGCAGTATGCCGAGGCAGGGACCTACGCAGGTCGCGTTGCACTCTATGGAAATGACGGGTCGGAAGTCACGCTGACGGTGCCGTCAGACGGCGCCGCCGGGCAGACGATCCACCTGATCCTTGAGGTTGAGGATGACGCGGCCATGCCACTCAAGCGCTACCAACGCGTGATCGTGACGATCGAGTAGTTTCGTCCGCCTGTCATGGTGCATGGTCAGCCTTGGAGCATGCTTAGGCGTAGGCATCTGCTGCCGCGAGCAGCTCGATGCGGAAAATGACAAATTACAGCAAGGGGTGCCCGGCGGCGCCGGGCACCCCAGAGGCCGCGGCTAGCGCTTGACGGCGTCCAGCTTTAGCATCTTGGCGATGACGCTGTCCAGCTCGGAGTCGTCGAAGATCTTCTTCCAGTCGTCCTTGATGATGGTGTCCTTGCCGTACTGGATGGCGATTTCGCAGGCCTCCGAGAACGGGTTAGAGCCGCGCAGGGCGTTGGTGAGGGCGATCTGGACGTGGCCGAACAGCATGGCCTTGGCTGCTTCCTCGGGTACGCCGGCGGTGTGGACGGTTTCGTGCAGGGCCTCGTTGAGGAGGGTGCCGATCATGCAGGCCACGGTTTCCACGAGGGTGGGCTCGAGGATGGCGAGCTGCTTGACGGTGACCCAGTGGACGTCGATGACCGGGGCGTAGATGACGCGGATGGTCGCCTCGGCGGCGGCCTTGGTCTCTTCGGAGGCGTCGTCGTCGATGGCGGCGACGACGTTCTGAGGGGCGCCTTCGCCGCCGAAGGTGTCGGCCCATTCTTCCTTGGTGGTGCGCTCCAGGAACACGGACGGGTGGCACGGGTGGGCTACTGCCTGGACAACGTCGTCGCGCTTGGCCAGCAGGCCGGCGTAGGCTGCGGCGGGGTCCAGGGTGAGCAGGATGGCGCCGGGCTTCATCTGGGGGACGACGCCTTCGGAGACGACGCCGAGGACGGTGTCGGGGACGGCGAGGATGACCACGTCGGCGCCCTTCACGGCGTCATCGGTGGTGGTGATGTCCCGGCCTTCAGCCTTGATGCGTTCCTGGCCGGCGGGGGAGTTTTCGCTGTAGAAGACGGTGTGGGCGCTCTGCTGGAGGTTCCGGGAAACGCGCATTCCCATCTTGCCCCCGGCTCCGATGACGGCGACGGTCAATTTTTCTGCTGACATTTCATTTGCTCCTTAGGAATTCGATGCTGTGCTGGGTCCACTGGTTTTCGAGCCGGATGGTTTCCGCCTCGGAGTCCTGCCAGGGCAGCCAGTGTTCGACGATTTGGTTGATGTTTCTTTGGTGGGGCTGGAAGCTGCTGACCATGTAGTCGTAGTCGAGCAGGCCTTCGCCGAGCGGTGCGCCGGCGTAGGTGAAGCCGACCCACCCGTCTTTGCGGGTGAAGGCGAAGTCCTTGATGTGCATGTTCAGGACATAGGGTGCGACGGCGTCCATCACCTCGCGCGGCATCTCGAGGGCTGCGACGGTGTTGGCGGGGTCGCTGCAGATGCCGAGCCAGGGGTTGTCCACGCCGCGGATGACGTCAAGGATCCGTGCGGTGGGCACCTGTTCGTAGGTTTCCACCGCGATTTTGACGCCCGCGGCCTCGAACTCGGGCAGGACTTCCTTGAAGATCGCGACGGCTTCTTCTGCCGTTGGAGCATGGCCGCGCGTGTTGAACATGGTCCTCAGCAGAGGCGAGCCCAAAATCCCGGCGATGTGGAGGAATTTCCGCAGGTGCCCGGGGCGGATGCCCTTGGTGCCGAGCTCCAGCGAGATTCCCAGCCGGTCCGCGGTGGCCCGGACTGCTTCCAGTTCGGGGTCCGTCATGGTTTCCAGCGGGGCGTAGTCGCAGACCTGGAAGAGGTCCACGCCCAGGTCCGCGGTCCGCTCGAGCGCCTGGTGGATGCTCAGCGGCTCGGAGACCTTGTCCGAGAGCTGCCAGAAGAACGCGTAGCTGCTCAGGCCGATTCGTGAGGTCATACCGTCACCGCCGCTGCGGCAAGCCTTGCTGCGGTCTCATCGAGGATGGTCTTCAGTGCTTGGGGATCGTGCGCGAAGCGGCCCAGGAACAGGCCGGCGACGGCGGAGTCCAGCTTGGAGATCAGGCCGGGTCCGGCGCTGCCGCCGTAGATCACGCGGCTGTCCGCCTGGCCGGGCAGGCCGCGCAGGTGCGCATCCAGCCCGGTGATGACGGCGCTGATGTACTCAGGGGTGGCGGGTTCCGGGGCGCCGATGGCCCACTGCGGCTCGTACGCCACGATGGTCCGGCGGGCCGGTGCCAGGGACCGGGCGCGGTTGATGGCCGCATCGATCTCGGCGGTGCACCGGGTTATGGCTTCCTCCACGGATCCCTGCTGCAGTTCCCCGACGCACAGGACGGGCGTCAGGCCGTTCCGGTAGGCGGCGGCAGTCTTCAGCCCGATGATCCTGTCGTCCTCGCCGAAGATCCTGCGGCGTTCGGCGTGGCCCACCTCGGCGTAGCGTCCGCCGAGCTCGGCTACGGTCCTGCCGCCCACCTCGCCGGTGAACGCGCCTTCGTCTTCCCAGAAGATGTCCTGAGCGCCGCTGGCGGCTCCCGCAGTTCCGAGGATACGGGCCGCTTCGGGCAGTACCGGGAGCGTGGGCAGGACGAACAGCTCGATGTCGCCGCTTTGGACTGCAGGGTGCGCAAAGGCGATGGCGGCCACGTCGCGGCAGTAGTCCACTGACCGCTGGTAGCCGAAGTACATCTTCAGGCTGACGCCGATGATGGCCTTCGATGGTGTTCCGCCGGCGGCGGGCTTAGCAGGAAGTGACACCCTCGTAGTCCTTAATCAGGCTGACTTTCTCGGCCGAGGCAGAGGTTTCGTCGAAGGTGTAGGTGAGCCATTCGCGGGCGAGCCGGCGGGCCAGTTCGAGGCCGACGACGCGCTGTCCGAACGTGAGGACCTGGGCATTGTTGCTCAGGACCGAGCGCTCCACTGAGAAGCTGTCGTGGGCGGTGACGGCGCGGACGCCGGGGACCTTGTTCGCGGCGATGGCCACGCCCAGGCCGGTGCCGCAGACCAGAAGGGCGCGGTCTGCTTTGCCGGCGGCGACGAGCTCGGCGGCGGCGATGGCCACCGACGGGTACGGGGTGTGGCTGGTGGCGTCCACCCCGACATCGGTCACGAATTCCACCAGGTCGGAAGCTTCCAGGTCAGCCTTCAGGGCTTCCTTGTATTCGAAACCGGCGTCGTCGCAACCGACGACCAGGCGCAGTTTGGCGCTCATGCTTTCTCCTTAATGGTGGTCCGCTCGATAAGCGTGTTGTGGATTGCCCGGATGATCAGTGCCATGGATACTGCTCCGGCGTCGGGGGTGCCGAGGCTCTTCTCGGCGTGCGGACGGGCCCGGCCCATCAGGGGCAGCAGCCGGGCGGTGTCCTCAGCAGCCTGCTCTGCGGTCACCGCGGCGGCCGCCCAGGCCTCCGTGAGGGACTTGCCGGCTTCGACGCCGGATGCCAGGGCATCGCGGAACGGAACTAGGACGTCCACCAGGGTCTTGTCGCCCGGCTTGGCCTTGCCGAAGTCCATGATGGCCGCCGCTGCACCTGCGACTCCGGCGGCGACAGCGCCGGCGTCGGGCGCTGTGCTGTCACCGACGGCATCGCCGACGGCCCGCAGGGCCATTCCCCAGAGGGCGCCGGACGTGCCGCCGGCCTTGTCGGCCCAGGCATCTGCGGCGAAGTGCAGGGTGGTGCCGGTGCCGGCACCGCGGGCGACGGCGTCTTCCGCAGCGTCGACAGCGGCGCGGACGCCGCGTTCCATGCCGATGCCGTGGTCACCGTCGCCGGCGATCGCGTCGATCCGGCCCAGCTCGTCCGCGTTTGCGTCCACCACTGCCTTGGCAGCGCCGAGGGCGGTCAGGACACGGGCGGCACCGGCGCGGGACTCCGGCGTCGCATCAGGAATGGAAAGCTCGACGTCGGCCGCCTCACCGCCACTGGCGTCCAGGGCCTCGGCGGTGACGGCGCCCCGGCGGAAGGCCGGCGCGTCAGCGGGAGCGTTCCAGAGCTTCTCGAGTTCGTCATCAAGCCAGAACAGGGTGAGGGACGTTCCTGCCATGTCGAAGCTGGTAACGAGCTCGCCCACCTGTGGGTCCACGGCTTCCAGGCCTGCTTCAGCGAGGAGCTGGGCGACGCGGCGGTACACCACAAAGAGCTCTTCGTACTTGACGCTGCCCAGGCCGTTGAGGATGGGGACCACACGGGCGCCCTCTGCGCCGGCGCCGTCCGGGATCTCGGTCAGGAGCTTGGATACCAGCAGTTCGGCGAGCTCATCCGCCGTCGGAATGTCCGTTTCGTCGATGCCCGGTTCCCCGTGGATGCCCATGCCCACGGCCATGCGGCCCTCAGGGACGGAGAACAGCGGGTGGTCCGCGCCCGGGAGGGTGCAGCCGGTGAACGCGACGCCGAACGAACGGGTGCGGTGGTTCGCGCGTTCGGCGATTTCCGCCACCGCGTCCATGGAGCAGCCGGCTTCCGCGGCGGCCGCGGCCACCTTGAAGACGGTGAGGTCACCGGCGATGCCGCGGCGCTTGGCATGCTCCGCGACCGGGGCGGAGGAAACGTCGTCCGTGACGGCGATGCTGCGGCAGTCGATGCCCTCCTTGCGGAGGCGGTCCTGGGCCTGGTTGAAGTGCAGGACGTCGCCGGCGTAGTTGCCGTAGCCCAGGAGCACGCCGCCGCCGTTGTCCGCTGCCTTGGCCACGTTGTAAACCTGCTGGGCCGAGGGGGAAGCGAAGAGGTTGCCCATCGCCGCTCCGTGAGCCAGGCCCTGGCCCACCAGTCCGGCGAAGGCGGGGTAGTGGCCGGAGCCGCCGCCGATCACCAGTGCCACCGTGTCCGGGGTGCTCTTGGTGTTGCGGACAACGCCGCCGGACACGCGCTTGACCCAGCGTTGGTGGGAGGCGACGAAGCCCTCGATCATTTCGTCAGCAAAAGCTGCGGGTTCGTTGAACAGGCGGGTCATTGCAAAGCTCCTGGTTTACTGCTGCGAAGGTGATTGAGCATGCCGAGAATCGGTCTCGACAGGCTCCCACCAGCTTGTTGGGGTTGGTGCGGGGGCGCCCTTCCGGGGAGGAGGGGCGCCCCTTGGTCCTACGGCTCGGCGTGGTGGCCGGCGCCCGAGGGGTCGAGCGCTTCAGCCGGTACGCCTTCGCTGACCTTGCCGGAGCGGCTGAGGGTGACCATCAGGATGCAGGACAGGAGCATGAACCCGCCCACTACGAACATCGGCACGGTGTAGCTGCCCGTCCAGTCCTTGAGCCAGCCGGTGACGTAGCCCGCGCTGAACCCTGCCAGGTTGCCCACGGTGTTGATCAGGGCGATGCCTGCGGCAGCTGCGGCGCCGGTAAGGAACTGGGTAGGCACCGTCCAGAAATTGGGCAGGGCCGCGAAGATGGACATGGCGGTGATGGTGATGACGGCGATGGTGGCTGCCGGGGATCCCGCGAACAGCGCCAGCGGGATGCTGACGGCGCCGGTCAGGGCGGGAAGTGCAATGTGCCAGGTCTTGACGCCCCGCTTGGTGGCGTCCTTGGACCAGAAGTACAGGGCGAAGGCTGCCGGCAGGTACGGGATCGCGGTGATCAGGCCCTTCTGGAAGACGTCGAACTTGGTGCCGTAGATGCCTTCGAAGCCGGAGATGATGGTGGGCAGGAAGAACCCGAGGGCGTACAAGCCGTAGATGAAGCCGAAGTAGATCGCGGAGAGCATCCAGACGCGGCCGTTGCCGAACACGGTGCGGACGCTGACGTGCTTGTTGCCTGCTGCGGTTTCGTTCTTTTCCTTCTCCAGGGCGCCGGTCAGCCAGGTCTTCTCGTCCTGCGTCAGCCACTTGGCTTTGGCGGGGGAGTCAGCGAGGTAGAACCAGGCGATCACGCCGATGAAGATGGCGGGGACGGCGACGCCGAAGAACATAACGCGCCAGCCCTCGAGGCCGAAGAGACCGTGCTGCTGGATAAGGAGGCCGGCCAGCGGGGCGCCGATCACGGTGGTCAGCGGCTGGGCCAGGTAGAAGAGGGCCAGGATCTTGCTGCGGTGGCGGGACGGTACCCACAGGCTGAGGAACAGGATGGCGCCGGGGAAGAAGCCGGCCTCGGCCACGCCCAGGATGAAGCGCAGGATGTAGAGCTGCTCAACGTTGCCCACCCAGGTGAACAGCAGGGAGACGATGCCCCAGCTGACCATGATGCGGGCGAGCCAGCGGCGGGCGCCGAACTTGTGCAGGGCCAGGTTGCTGGGGACCTCAAGCAGGATGTAGCCGATGAAGAAGACGCCGGAGGCGAAGCCGAACTGTGCCGCCGAGAGCGCCAAGTCAGTGTTCATGCCGTTGGGGCCGGCGAAGGAGATGGCCGTGCGGTCCAGGTAGTTGATGAAGAACATCAGGGCGACGAACGGCACAAGCCGGATCGCCACCTTCCTGATTGCAGATTTTTCGACCACCGATTGTGTGGTGTCCACGTTGACTCCTAGATATTGATGTTCCCGGCCGCTTCCTTCACTGGAGGCTTCGGGTTCTGTCCCTGGCCGCCAAAGCGTCAGGACGCGAGGGCGGCTGCAAAGTGTGTGAGTTCCACCATAGAAGATAAACCCCGAATTGGTCAACCGGTTGACTTGTTCTGTTTTGCGGGCGTCCATGTGCAGAGCCGGTTGCTAGGCTTGGAGCGTGCCCATAAACTCTGCCGCCTCGTCGGCCAAAATCAGCGAAGCGCTCGGCTCTGTGGGCCAGGGCTCCGTTGTGTCTGAGGTTGCCGAGCGCCTGCTCGCCTACTTCACCAGCGGCGATATCGCCGTCGGAACAAGGCTTCCGGCCGAGCGCCAGCTCGCCGCTTCACTGGGTGTGGGCCGGTCCGCGGTGCGCGAGGCCCTCGCCGCGCTGGAGATTCTGGGGATCGTGATCGTCCGGCCGGGTTCCGGGACGTACCTGCGTGATGGCATCTCCGAACTCCTGCCCCGAACACTGAGCTGGGGCCTGATGCTGGGAGCCCCCCGGACCCGCGAGCTCGTGGAGTTGCGGAGCGGCCTTGAGGTGCAGGCGGCACAGCTTGCGGCTGAACGGATCACGGCGGAGTCACTGGACCGGATGCGCGCCAACCTGGCCACCATGGCAGAGACCCTTGAAGACCTGGCCGCCTTTGTGGAGGCAGACGCCGCGTTCCACCGGGAAATAGCGGAAAGTTCTGGAAACCAGGTGCTGCAGGAGTTGCTGCAGAGCATCAGGTCCCTGCTGCGGATCTGGGTGGACCGCGCCCTTACTGACGAGGGTCATGCCGCCGCCGCCCTGAAGGAGCATACGGAGATTTTCGCTGCCCTCGAGGCCCATGACAGCGAGGCGGTCACCAGGACCATGCGCTCGCATATGCTCACGGCATCAAAGCGGCTGCTGGCAGGCTTTGACGCCTCGCAGTAGCTCTCGGGGGCCTGCCTCCATCCAACTATTGGTCAACCGGTTGACTAGATCTCTTCGACGATCCCATAATCGGTATGGCCTGCCTCACAGGCCTTCTATGAGTTCGCATCAGCACGCCGGGCAGCCGGGCCACACAAGCCCCGGACACGGCAGAGAGCAGTGACGTGTCTTTCCAGCCCCTGACGAGCCAGGATCAGATCAACCAACCGGAACTGCCCCTTACCGTCCAGGCCCGGCTGGCACCCCCGCGCCAGGCCCTGTCCGCAGGGCCATGGGCCGCCCACCTTGTGGGCGACGAACTGGCCCACATCAGCTATGCGGGCCGGCCGGTACTGCGGGCTGTCAAGGCCGTCGTCCGCGACCAGGACTGGCGGACTCCGCAACCTACCCTTGGAAATGTCGAGATCACCCGTGAAGTCAACGGCCTGAGGGCGCGCTGGAAGGTCGGATTTGCCGGCTACGGCGTTGAGTACCAAGGGGAACTGACAGCGGAGTTCACACCTGCCGCCGTCGAAATCGCCTTCGAGGGCACCGCCATCCACGCCTTCCGCAGTAACCGGATTGGCCTGGTGGTCCTCCACCCGCCCGAAGACGCCGGGCGGAACGTCACCGTGGAGCATTCCGACGGAACCAGCACCGGAGAACGGTTCCCGGTTGAAGTCAGTCCGCACCAGCCCTTTATGGACATCGCCGCCCTTCAGTGGGCCGACGCGGGCACGGCCTTCCGGCTGTCATTCACCGGCGATGTTTTTGAGACAGAGGACCAGCGGAACTGGACGGACGCGTCCTTCAAGACCTACAGCACGCCGCTCGCCCGTCCGTTCCCCGTGCATACCGGAGCGGGGGACGTTGTCCGGCAGTCGGTGCGGCTGGAAGCGGCCAGCCTGGAACCCCCGGCGGCTTTGGAAGTGGCGGCGGGCAGCCGTTCGGACGGCACGGCTGCCACTGCCCAGCCGGCGGCCACCCGTTCGGCCGCCACTCTGGGCGCTGTAGCCGGCCGGGTGCCCGCGCTTGCAGTAGGGGCCGGACCGCAACAGGGGTTGCTGAGCGTGATCCCTGGGCTGGACGCCATCGTGGTGGAACTGACCGAAGAACCAGGTGCTGCTCCGCGATCCGGCTGGGGGGCCCGGCTGCAGGCAGCCGCAGACGCGGCCGGCATCCATGGAGCGGGGCTGGATATCCGGGCAGTGACGCCGGACCCCATTGGCTCCGTGGCAGACCTTGCGCCGTACCTGGGGCAGGCCAGGCGGCTTGCGGCCTTCCACCCCGACAGCCACTTCACCGAGCCGGAGACCTGGGGTGAATTCAAGGAATCGGTCCGGGCAACAGGGTTCGAGGGGGAGCTCCTCGCCGGTGCCCGCTCCCACTTCACGGAACTCAACCGCAACAGCGGCCGCACGCCGCCGGACCCTGACGCCCTCACCTTCAGCATCACGCCGCAGATGCACAGCACCGAAATCGCGCACATCATCGACAGCGTGCCCATGCAGCGGATCGTGGCCCGGAACGCGCTGCGGCAGGGCGGCGGGCGCCCCCTTCACGTGGGACCTGTGACGCTGCTGCCGCGGTTCAACGCCGTGGCCACATCGGGTGTTGCTGCCGCGGTGGATGCCGATGACCTTCAGCCTGAACCCTTTACCGCAGCGTGGACCCTGGCAAGCATTGACGCACTAACCCTGGACGGGGTGGAGTCCGTCAGCTACTTCGAAGCGTCGGGACCCAGGGGAATCGCAGACGCAACCGGCCGGTTGAACCCGGCAGGCGAATTGCTGAAGGCCCTGGCCGCAGTAAGGGGCAGCGCCGTGTTATCAGTTCATGCCAACAGAATGTCCTCCCTGACCCTGTATCCCGTGCTGGCACCCGGAAGCTTGCTGGTTTTCGCCGGCAACCTCTCCGGAACAGCCGTTGAAGTGGACGTGCAGCTTCCCGGCGATGTGGCTGCTGCCGGCGGCCAATGCGCCGCTTTCGGGCAGGGGGCGACCATCGGATTCCGCCCCAATAACGACGGCGACACCTCGCCAGGGTGCCTGACCCTCGCACCCTGGTCTGCCGGCGTCGTCCGTTTTCCGGCCTCCGGCTGACCCTCTGTTCCCGCACTTTGCTGCCCGCTTCCGGCGGCGGCACCACGCCTAGCGAAAGGAGACCCCATGGGTCTGCGTCTTGAAGGAAAAACTGCCCTGGTGACCGGGGCGGGCTCAGGGATCGGCCTGGCGGTTGCCCAGCGGTTCGTCGCCGAAGGGGCTGCGGTCTACTTCGCTGATATCAACACGGAGGCTGCCGAAAAGGCCGCCACGGCCACCGGATCAGCCGCGGCGCACGTCCTCCGGATGGATATTTCCGACGAGGACAGCGTTGCTGCGGCGTACGCCGCCGTCGCGGAAGGCGGCAGGCTCGACGTTGTGGTGGCCAACGCCGGCGTGCAGCTTTTCGGCCAGGACGCCAAGGTGGGCGACCTGGACCTCGCGGTATGGGAGAAGACCGTCGCCATCAACCAGCGCGGCGCCTTCCTGACCCTCAAGCACGCCGTCCGGGCCATGGAAGCCGGTGGCGGCTCCATCATCTGTACCGGCAGCCCCACCGCCGTGGTGGCCTGCGGCCAGACCTTCACTGCCTACACCAGCTCCAAGGCCGGGGTCCACGGCCTCGCCCGTGTGGTGGCAGCCGACTACGCGCACGCCGGCATCCGGGTGAACATTGTGGTCCCGGGCTACACCGAAACGCCGCTGGTGCAGGCCATCGCCGATGACCCCGTCAGCCGCGCCGGCCTCGTTGACTCCACGATGCTGGGACGGCCCGGGACCGCAGCTGACGTTGAGGGCATTATGGTCTTCCTTGCCAGCGACGACTCCGCCTACGCCACCGGCGGGATCTTCACGGTGGACGGCGGCCTGACCGCGCTTTAGGGGCCCCTCCCGAACCCTTTTCCATTCAGTGAAACCCACCGCGCATCCCCCCTTCCCGATGCACCAAAGTTGAGTCAAGACGTGGTCCGGAACACAGGGCCGGGCATGACAGGAACGGTGCGGTACACACATGGAGTCGACGACGACGGCAGGGCAGATCCTCAAGGGGATCGAGTTCGCCCGACCTGAGGGTGCCACCCCGCTGCTGCTGGACCTTTATCTCCCCGCGGAGGCGCCCGCAGGCGCCGGCTTCCCCGCAGTGGTCCACTTCCACGGCGGCGGCTGGCGCACTGGCAAACGGTCCTCGCTGGGGCCCGCCGTGGACGGACTCGGCCTCAGCCCCATCGAACAACTGGTCAACGCTGGCTTCATCGTCGCCTCTGCCGACTACCGCCTCAGCACCGCGGCCACATTCCCGGTCCAGCTGCTGGATGCAAAGGCAGCGGTCCGCTGGCTCAGGGCGCACGCGGCCGAATACAACGTGGACCCGGAGCGGATCTACGCCTGGGGCGATTCGGCGGGCGGCCATCTCGCCAGCCTGGTGGGACTTACCGCCGGAGCGGAGGAGTTCCAGGCTGAGGCCGCCGGCCATGGTCCTGACGACGCCGTCGCCGCCGTGGCTGCCTGGTACCCGCCAACCGACCTGAACCGGATGGGCGGACAGGCCCGGCCTGACGCCGTCGCCCGCGCTGACGATCCCGGCTCACGCGAGGCTCTGCTTATCGGTGCCCAACCGGCGGACGCACCCGACGAGGCGGCGGCAGCCAGCCCCATCACTTACGCGCACGCGGCGGCGCCGCCCTTCTTCCTGGTGCACGGAACGGCCGACCGTTTCGTCCCCGCGGCCCAGTCGGTCACCTTTGCCGCGGCGCTGGAAGGTGCGGGCGCCGCCGTCGAACTCCTCCTGATTGAGGACGCGGACCACATGTGGGCGCTTGAAGGCAAAAGCCCGGCCGCCGCTGAGCAGGCCACCACCGCCACCATCGATTTCTTCCGCCGCCAGGCGCAAGCACACTGACCCAGAACCGTCCCGGCGCCCTTGTGCCCGGGCAGATTTGAAAGGCCTCCACATGCAGTTCATCGGCATCAACCACCACGGCGAACCCTGGGCAGCGGCCCTGCTGGAAACACGGGTGTTCCCGCTGGCCCCCGTCACCGACTTCTGGGCGGACCCGGAGGGCTGGCAAGACAAGTCTGTCTCGCTGGTAGAGGGCGCATCAGCGTCCGGCGCCGGCGCCCCGCTGGAGCGCGGCAGCGTCACCGAAGTGCCGATCGTCCCCGCCTCGGCCCGGGTCATCTGCGTGGGCCTGAATTACAAGGCCCACGCAGCCGAGGGCAGCTACAAGGACCAGGAACTCCCGCCGTACCCCACCCTCTTCGGCCGCTGGACGGCTTCCCTCTCGGTGGGCAACGTCCCCGTTCCCGTCCCTGCCGGCGAAGCAGGGCTGGACTGGGAAGGCGAAGTGGCGGCCTACATTGGCCAGCGGGTGGAATCCGCGGATGAGGCAGAAGCTGAAGGCTCAGTCTTCGGCTACTCCACCTTCAACGACATCACCTCCCGCACGGCCCAAAAGCTCACCTCCCAGTGGACGCTGGGCAAGAACGGCGACTTCAGCGGCCCTCTCGGCCCCCTGGTGAGCCGGGATGAAGTGGGCGATCTCCGCGACGGCCTGCAGGTCCGCACCCGCGTGAACGGCATCGAGGCCCAGAACGGCAACACCCGGGACATGATCTTCTCCGTTCCGGCCATCATTTCGCTGATCAGCCAGACGTTCACCCTGCACCCGGGCGACGTGATCGCCACCGGCACTCCGGAGGGCGTCGGCTATGCCCGTACCCCGCAGTGGTTGCTCCAGCCCGGCGACACCGTCGAGGTGGAGATCGACAAGCTCGGCACCCTGACCACCCCCGTGGGCGACGTGTCCCTCCGGAGCCGTGCCTGATGGTCACCCTCCATTTGCCACCGGCGCACGGCATCCCCGGGGAGGTGCAGGTGCTGATCGCCGGTGGCGGCCCCAGCGGGTTGTTCCTGGCGCTGGACCTGGCCGCCCGCGGCATCCCCAGCACTGTCATCGAGCCCCGTGACGCCGTGGACCACACCCGTCCGCGGGCCAAGACCACCAACGCACGCACCATGGCGCACCTGCGCCGGCTGGGACTGGCCGATGCACTGCGTGCCGCCTCCCCGCTCCCGGTGGACTACGCGCAGGATGTCATTTTCTGCACCGGCCTCACCGGACCCGCCGCGCATGAGCTGCGCCGGTTCCGGAACGCCTTCCAGCTGGTCCCGGGCCGCTACGGACTCCAGCCTGAATGCGGCCAGCAGGTCCCGCAGCCGGTACTGGAGGAAGTCCTCCGTGCCGCCGCGGCAGACAGTCCGCTGGTCACTTTCATCACCGGCTGGAGTGTGCAGACGGTCCAACCGGGAAGCGAAACCTCCGGAACGCCGCACGTCGTCGTACTGTCCGGCCCTGCGGGGGACCACCTCACCATCACCGCTGACTACGTGATCGGCGCCGACGGCGGGTCCTCCGCCGTGCGCCGCAGCCTGGATATCCGCCTGGAAGGCGGTTCCGCAGCGCTGTCCAACATCAGCATCCTCTTCCGTTCCAAGGCTGTTGCCTCAGCGGTGGCCCTTGACCCTGCCGTCCAATACTGGGTGGTGGGCTCGGACACGGCGGGCATGGTGGGGCCGATGGACCTGGAAGACACCTGGTGGGCCATCGTCCAGGGCGTGGACCCGGACATCACGGTCAGTACCGGGGAGGCGGGTGACATGGTCCGCTCGCTGGTGGGATCGGCTGTGGACGTTGACGTGCTGGCCACGGACCCGTGGACCGCGCGCATGCTGCTCGCGCCTTCGTACAGCCGCGGCAGCATCTTCCTGGTGGGCGACGCCGCCCACCTCAACCCGCCATGGGGCGGCCACGGCTTCAACACCTGCATCGGCGACGCCGCCAATCTCGCCTGGAAGCTTGCCGCCGCGATCACGGGGTGGGCCGGCCCGGCGCTTCTGGCCAGCTATGAGGAGGAGCGCCGGCCGATAGCTGCCAGGACCATCCGCGACGCAGCGGCAAACGGCAAGGCCCTGGCCTACCACTTCGCCGATCCTGACCTTGCCGCCGCCGGCCCCGCCGGGGAAGCAGCGCGGCAGGCGGCACATGAGGCGCTGGCGGTGAAGCGGAGCGAGTTTGATTCCGTGGGACTGGTGCTCGGGTATGCCTACAGGGATTCGCCGGTGGTGGTGCCGGACGGCGCACCCGTCCCGGCAGAGGACCCCATCCACTATGTTCCTTCCGCCAGCCCGGGTTCCCTGTTGCCGCATGCGTGGCTGGAGGATGCCACCTCCCTGTACAGCCGGCTGGGCCAGGGCTTCACCCTGCTGGCCGACGCCGGTGCGCTGGCGGGGGTGCCGGCCGACGCAGCTTTCGCGCCGGTGCTGGCAGCAGGTGACCGGCAGGGCATCGCGGTGACCGTTGCCGCCGTCGGGCCTTCCGACGACGGGACGCCGCTTTGCGAACTGGTGGGAGCGGACGCCGTGCTGGTCCGCCCGGACCAGCACGTGGCCTGGCGGGGCAGTTCCGCCGACGCTGCTGCCGCCGCATTGTCCGTCGCCGCCGGCTGGGTGCCATCATTACCTGCCGAAGCCGAACCAAGGAGTTCCCGTGTCAACGCCTTCATTCCGTGATTTTCTATATGCCCCGGACCACCCGCGGGTAGCGGAAATCCGCGGCTTGGACGCGCGCCAGTACGCGGAGGCGGCCACCAGGGATTCCTTCGCCGGGCCGATGATCGAGGGCTGGAAGACGCTTTATCCGCAGCCGTTCAAGGGCATCACCAACGACGGCGTCCTCCGCCCCGGGCTGTTTCCCCTCGCTCCGGCCCGGGCGGGGGAGGAGGCGCCCACCCCGGAGATGGTGGCTGCCGCCCGCAAGCTGCTGGACGCCCTGACCCTCGAGCAGGCATCCCGGCTCAGTTACACAGTGGATGCACCCGAGTGGCAAAGCTGGGCGAACCCGGAGTTTATGCAGCACGACACCGGGCTCCGCCTCGACGAACTGGACGAGACGGTGCGCGATGCCGTGTTCGCCGTCATTGAAGCTTCCCTGAGCCCGGCGGGCTTTGAGCTGGTCCGCAACCTCATGCGGATCAACGGCTTCCTGGGTGACCTGGTGGAGTTGCCGCTGCTGATGAACGAGTTCAGCTACAACTTCGCACTGTATGGCGAACCGTCCGAGACGCAGCCGTGGGGGTGGCAGCTGTTCGGCCACCACGTCGCGCTGAACTGCCTTGTGGCCGGGACACAGCTGGTGGTCTCGCCGGTGTTTATGGGTGCCGAGCCGGACGTCATAGACGCAGGGCCGTACCAGGGGGTTGTGGTTTTCAAGGAGCGCATCGCCCTGGCCCGCGAACTGATGGCTGCGCTGCCTGCCGGGCTGCGGGCCGAAGCCACGGTGTATGAGTCCATGGTGGACCCGGCGATGCCCGAAGGCCGTCTCCATGCCGGGGATGAGCGGCACCTTGGCGGGTGCTTCCAGGACAACCGGGTGATCCCTTACGAGGGTATTTCTGTTGCCGCCATGCCGGCGGAAGCCCGCGCCATCCTGGACGCGGTGGTGGAGGACTTTATTGGCTACCTCCCGGACGGGCCTCGTTCCGCACAGCGACGTGAGATCCAGGAGCGCTACGACGAGACCTTCTTCAGCTGGATCGGCGGCTGGGAGGGGCAGGAGGCCTTCTACTTCCGCCTGCAAAGCCCGGTGGTGGTCCTGGAACTGGACCACCACACAGGGGTTTTCCTCAGCAACGACGAGCCGGCACCGTTCCACATGCACACCGTGGTCCGCACGCCCAACGGCAACGACTACGGCCGCGAACTCGTGAAGCAGCACCCATCGATTGCTCCGTAACCGCCCTTTCAAGGGTCGAAAAGGGCATCTACGGAGTAGCCGATGATCCAGGGAACCAAGAATGGCCCGGACTTCCTTTCGGAAGTCCGGGCCATTTGGTTTGTGAACGCTAGGAGATTTCCAGCGCCGTCCGGCGCTGCGGCGGTGGGCCCACCACGGTCAGGTCCAACTCGGCCTGCGCGCGGCCGAAGCCTTCCATGTCCATGTAGGGCTCGCCGCCTTCGGTGTACATGTAGTCCTCGGTGGGCTTGTTGAAATACTCGAAGAAACCGTTGAACACTGACGGCGTGAGGAAGCCCAGCATCTGGGTGTTGTGGGAGTCCAGGGCGAAGGAGTGGACGGTGCCGGCGGGGGCGTGGACGAAGTCACCCTTGGTCAGCAGCATTTCCCGGCCGTTGGCATACAGCCACATGCGGCCTTCGGTCACGAGGAAGTTCTCGGTGTGCTTCGAGTGGAAGTGCAGCGGGATGTAGGGCGTCTTGGCCCCCTTGGTGTGCACCGCGAAGTAGTTCGAGCCGGTGTTCGCGGGCCGGGACAGGTAGGTGAACATGGTCTGGTAGCTGACCAGGCGCTCACCCTCGTGGGCACTGAGGAAGTAGGGGCTGAGCGTGGGCGGCAGGCCGGCGTCGTGCTTGAAGGAAGGCTCCACGCGTTCAACGTCCGGGAAGGTGATGCCGAACTCGGCGCCAACTTCTGCCTGCTCCTGGAGGCTGGCACTGTGGCCGGCGCGGACGGGCGGAACGTGGGAGTCGATGGGGGTGCCGACGCGCTCATAGTAGGCCTCGGCTCCGCCGGGCGTCATCCAGTTGAGGAAGCGCGTGTAGTGGCTGGCCATGCGGTAGGCGTGGGGAGTGTTCGGCGGGATGACCACGGAGTCGCCGGGGGTGAGGATCCGGCTTTCGCCGGGGAGCCAGACGTGCAGGATGCCGTCGAAAACGTAAAGGGTTTTGTGCTCCACTTTGTGGCTCACGAACGGCGATTCCGCGCCCATGCCGCCGGAGATGTAGGCGGCGCTGAAGATGCCGCCCGTGTCCGCCGCGCGGGCGATGACGGTGACCAGCTGGCCGTTGATCTCGTAGCGGGCGCCTTCGCCTGATGCCATGTAGTAGGGGACAGCTTCGCCGGGCAGGGTGTTGGCCACCGGCAACTGCTGGTTCATTTCCTCCACGCTGAGGGACATGGTTCCTTCTTTCCAGTCGTCCGGCTGCGCCGGAATGTGACCTCCATCATCGCCTGTGCTGATTCTGCGCTGGGAGTGGAATTCCAATGGGTGAAAGCCGAGTGCGCTGCGCCAGCCATTGCTGGGATGCTGGCAGTCATACCTACGCCACCAGGAGCACGATCCGGAATGACCCTCGCCACCAGCGCTGCCACCGCCACCACCGCCGAAGGAACCGTCCGTGGCACCACCTCCCAGGCTGACGGCGGCAATGTGAGTTGCTTCCTGGGGATCCCTTACGCAGGGTCTCCGGCCGGGAAGCGCCGCTTCCTTCCGCCGGTCCCCGCTGCCGGGTGGGCCGGCATGCGCGACTGTACGGTGGGTGGTCCGGCTGCGCCGCAGAACCCTGAGGTTCCCGCTCCTCCCGGCCGCAAGCCGCGGACGTGGAGCGAAAGTGAGTGCCTCAACCTGAACGTCTGGACGCCGGACGTGGCCGGTTCGGGGCTGCCCGTGATGGTGTGGGTCCACGGAGGCGCGTATCTCTCGGGCTCGGGCAGTGACGGAATGTACGACGGCGGCAATTTAGCGGGTGCCAGCGGCACCATAGTGGTGACCATCAACTACCGGCTGGGTGCCCTGGGCTTTCTGCACCTGGCGGAGCTGCTGGGTGACGAGTACGTGGACTCTTCCAACGTGGCGCTGTTGGATGTGCTCGAGGCGCTGCGCTGGGTTCAGCGGAATATTGCGTCCTTCGGCGGGGACCCCGCCAACGTGACAGTCTTTGGCGAGTCTGCCGGGGCTGCCGCCGTGGGCACGCTTCTGGGAATGCCTGCCTTCCGTGGGCTTTTCCAGCGGGCGATCATGCAGAGCGGAACGGCTGAAAGGTACCGGCACCCGGAGGATTCTGCTCGAATCACCCTTGAGCTCCTCTCGCTGTGCGGGCTGGACTCCGGGCACGCCCGCGACTTGTTGACACTTCCCGTGGAGCGGCTGCTCGAGGCCCAGGAGAAGCTGGTGCAGCGTTTCGGGGCGCGCACTTACGCGGTGCCGCTGCCGTTCCAGCCCACGGTGGGAACGCCGTCGCTTCCGGTACCTCCGCTGGAGTCAGTAAAGGCTGGCCTTAATTCCGAGGTTGACCTGCTCATCGGGACGAACCTGAACGAAGGGTCATTCGCGGTGGAAATGCGGCCGAAGAACCCTTCAGACCCGCCCTATGAGCAGCGAACTGCCGCCGTGCTCATGGATGGCGGGGCTCACCCGGGACGGGCGGGGGAGTACGCGTCGGCTCTCGGTTCCATTTTGGGAGCCAAGCCTGATGGCAAACAGTTGCTGGAAGCGGCCATTTCGGACGCCGTGTACCGGCAGCCCAGCAACCGCCTGCTGGATGCCCGGCACGGGTCCTCGGGAAAGACCTTTTCCTACCTCTTCACCTGGCGCAGCCCTGCCATGGGCGGGAAGCTGGGAGCGTGCCATGCCCTGGACATCCCGTTCGTGTTCCGGCAGCTGCGCTCGCCGGAGGCGGAATTCCTCACACGCGGAACAGCGCCGCAGGGCCTGAGCGAGATGATGAGCACCGCCTGGGCCGCGTTCGCGCAGACGGGCAAGCCCATCGCCGTCGGGTTGCCTGACTGGCCGTTTTACGGTCCTGGACGCAGGACGATGGTCCTCGACGAACCGCCACGGGTGGAGGACGATCCGCGCCGGGAACTCCGCGAGTTCTGGGCGGCGGCGCCGGAAGGCTAAGAATAGGGGTGGTCCGCTGGCCGCGCGCCTCAGCTTTGTCCTGTCAACTGTTCTGCAAGACCTCGTAAAGGTGTTCCAGCCGGGGGAGGATTCGGTTGACCGTCTCAGCTATACCTTCTGATGTTGTCACCGTGATTCCGGCTTCATCCGCTTCGAGAGGTTGGAGTGTCTCCAATTGTGAACCGAGGAGGGACGGGGGCATGAAGTGCCCGGGACGTTGGTTTAGCCGGCTTTGCAGGACGGACAGCTCCACGTTGAGCTGGACGAAAATTGTGACCGGCGCCTTGGCTCTGATGGCGTCTCTGTAGGCGCGTTTCAAAGCAGAGCAGGCCACGATGATTCCCTGGGGATGGGTTGCAGACAGTTCGCCACCGACGAGTGCCAGCCATGGCCACCGGTCCTCGTCTGTCAGCGGGATACCTGCGGCCATTTTGTCAACGTTGGCCTGGGGGTGAAGTG
Source organism: Pseudarthrobacter siccitolerans (assembly GCF_030823375.1). Lineage (NCBI taxonomy): Bacteria > Bacillati > Actinomycetota > Actinomycetes > Micrococcales > Micrococcaceae > Pseudarthrobacter > Pseudarthrobacter siccitolerans. The sequence continues at coordinate 2,962,183 of NZ_JAUSXB010000001.1, forward strand.
AGTCGGAGTCGACGAACCTGGCGCCCAGGCGTTGGGCCAGCGCCTCGCCAACAGTTGACTTTCCTGCCCCGCACACGCCCATAACGACAATGACGGGCTCCACTACAGTGTCCCCTGCTGCGCTGTTCCGGCGGGAATCGGGGCGAGCCTGGTAACTTCCACGGGCCGTTCCAAGAGGCCCTCAAGTGAAGCGTTCAGGCGCTGGACGGGCTCTCCTGCCCCGTGTGCGTCCAGCAGTTCAGCACTGTCCCACTTTTCGATCATGACGATCTGGCCGTTGGGAGCCTCATGGATGGCGTAGAACTGGCATCCCGCTTCCTCATGAACCTCGGCGATGGCTGGGGCGAGGGCGGCAGTTACCTGGTTGAACGCCCCTTCTTTGGGGGTGAAGACGGCGGTAACGATGACGGTCATGGGGTTTTCCTTATCTGGTTGTGGTCAGCAGGAGCGGTGAGCAGCTGCTGCGTGGGACGAAGTCGGCTTTGACTTCGATGGTGCGGGGTGCGGGCGGGAGTTTGCCGTGCATGCGTCCGAGTACCAGCTCCAGCGAGTGGACTGCGAGCATGCCGATGGGCTGTCGGATGACGCTCAGCGGAGGGCTTGTCAGCTCAGTCCAGGGATTGTCATCGAAGACAATCACGGACAGGTCCTCGGGTATCTGCACGCCGATCTGGACCAACCGGCGCACCGAGCTCTGAACCTGGGCTGTGTTGGCCACGATGAGCCCTGTAGGACGATCGGGAAGGGCAAGGAGTGAGCCCACCGCATCACCTCCGCCGTCTCCGCGGAACGGGACATCGCGTATCAGCTGTGGATCAGTGCTGACCGAGAACGCCTCGTGGGCTGCCCGGTATCCGTGGATCCTTGCCTGCCCGGTTGAGGTGCTGACAGGCCCGGTAATGAGGCCGATACGCCTGTGGCCCAGGCTGAGCATGTGTTCGGTGGCCCGCCGGGCGGAGTCGACGTTTTCGATGCTGACGACATCCACGTCTTCCAGCTCCGCGATGGTGCGGTCGACGAAGACAACGTTGACGCCCATGGATTGCAGGCGCTCCCATTTTTCAACGTTTGCTCCCGTGGGCGTAGCAATGACTCCGGCAACAGAACGGTCAAGCAGGGTGTCAAGGGAGTCAGCCTCGAGGTGGGGGTCTTCCTGGGTGGTCATCACCACCACCTGCACGCCGTGGCTGCGGGCTTCCCAGACGATCCGGTCCGCGAGCTGTGCGAAGAATGGGTTGGCAAGATCGGCAACCACCAGGCCCACGGTCAGGGCCTGGCCCACACTCAGTTCGCGGGCTGCGGCGCGGGGCCTGTAACCAAGCTCATTAATGACCCCCAATACGGCTTCACGTTTCGCAGGCGCAACCGGGCCCGATTCGGGGTTCAGGACGCGGGACACTACGGAGACGGAAACGCCCGCCGCCGCTGCGACATCGCGAATAGTTGGCGCCTTCTTCACTGCTCCTCCTCTTCGGGGTCCGTCCATGGCTGCCGGCACGGCGATTCAGCTGTCCGCACTGTATCCCTTGCCAAGTAACCTTCACGGCCTTCCGTTGTGACTGTTGACACAGCCTAACACCGACTGGTACAAAAGTGGAACCGGTTCCACTCCGGTCCCAGAATTCCAGTTAGCGACGAAGAAGTTGCTCCGCCGGCTCGGTGGAGGGTCCTTCACGCTGAACGTAATCAGAGAGATCCCCAATGAACCTTCACAAGCTTCTTAGCGACCGCGAGCAAGAAGGCCGTCCCATCCGGGTCGGACTCATCGGAGCCGGGCGGTACGGAACGATGTACCTGGCCCAGGCAAATAACATCCCCGGGATCCATGTAGTGGCGATCGCCGACATCAACGTCAAGCGCGCAGAAGGCGCCTTCGACCTTGTTGGCTGGCCGAAGAACCAGATCGCCCCGGACATCGCCACCGCCCTGAGGAACCGCACCACGACGATCGTTGCAAACGCCGACGAGCTCTTTGACGTTGACATCGACATCATTGTTGAGGCAACAGGTAACCCAATCGTCGGCGTGAAGCACGCCCTGCGCGCCATCGAAACCAAAAAGCACATCATCATGGTCACAGTCGAGGCGGACGCCTTGGCCGGTCCTGCCCTGGCCCGCCGCGCCGAAGCTGCAGGCGTCGTCTACTCCATGGCCTACGGGGACCAGCCCGCCCTCATTATGGAACTTGTCGACTGGGCGCGCACGAGCGGCTTCGATGTTGTCTGCGCCGGCAAGGGTGCAAAATTCCTTGAGCACTACCACGAGATGAACCCGGACAACGTCTGGGAGAACTGGGAGTTCTCCAAGGAACTTACCGACTCCGGGCAGCTGAACCCGAACATGCACACCTCCTTCCGTGACGGCACCAAGGCTTCCATTGAGATGGCCGCAGTTGCCAATGGGGCCGGATTAGTGCCCTCAGACGCCGGACTCACCTTTACCCCCGGGGACGTCGAGGAAATCGCCACCATTTGCCGTCCGGCAGAGGCCGGGGGCGTCCTCGCCCACGAAGGCAGCGTCGAAGTCATGTCCAGCGTCCAGCGCGACGGCACGTGGATCCCCCACAACACCCAGGAGGGAGTGTTCGTCGTTGTGAAGGCCACAAACGAATACGTCTCCGGCTGCTTTACCGAATACCCCTGGCACCCGGACCCCTCAGGCCAGTACGCAGCGCTGTACCGGCCCTACCACTACGTTGGACTGGAACTGAACATGTCCATCGCCAACGCGGTGCTGCGCGGGGTTGCCACGGGTTCGCCGATCGGGTTCTTCGGCGACGTCGTGGCCACGGCGAAAAAGGACCTCAAAGCCGGCGGGTTCCTGGACGGCGAAGGCGGGTACACGGTCTGGGGCCAGCTGGTTTCGGCCAAGCACTCCGTCGCAACCGGCGCGCTGCCGGTGGCCCTGGCCCACCACGTGGAACTGCGCAACGACGTCGCCAAGGGCTCCATTGTCGGCTGGGATGACGTCATCATGGACGACTCACTGGCCCAGGCACTCGAACTCCGGCGGGAAACCGAAGCCCTCGTCGGGGAATCCGTCCTCAGCGCCTGAACTCCCCGCACCGGCGGACGTGGCGTGAACTTCAACCGATGCGGTTCACGCCTCCGGAAAAGACACCTTCCAAAGAAGAAAGGCATCACATGAAATCCAAGACCCGCGCCCTCACGGGAGTGCTGGCATGCACCCTCGCGGCTTCAGTCCTCGCCGGATGCGCCCCTGCGGCCCCTACGGGATCTGGAAGCCCGGCAGCCAAGATCCAGCTCTCCATCCCGGACCCGCTCACCTCCTCTGTCGGAGTCACGGCCCAGCACTTCGCGGAGCAGGTCAAAAAGTCGTCCAACGGATCGGTCACCGTCACGGTGGTTCCCAACGGGACAAGCTTCAGCGGCGACCAGAACGCGGCCGTCACACGCCTTCAGGGCGGTTCCCTCGACGCACTGATCCTCTCGACGTCTGTTTACGCGTCCGTCGTACCGGAAATGAACGCCATCAGCATCCCGTACCTCTTCAAGGACACCGCCGAGGAGGCCGCCTTCCTCAGCGGGGAGCCGGGTAAAGCGCTGAAGGACAAGCTCGCCAAGAAGGACACGGTGGCGCTTAGTTTCCTCACCAGGACCGGCCGCGAAATCACCAACTCCGTGCGTCCCATCCAGCAGCCGTCGGACTTGAAGGGACTGAAGATCCGCGTCCCAGGCAACACGTTGTGGACCGACTACTTCACCAAGCTCGGCGCCAGCCCCACAACCATGGCCTTCTCGGAGGTGTTCACCGGCCTTCAGACCGGCACCATCGACGGGCAGGAAAACCCCATCGAAGTACCATGGACCAACAAGTTTTCAGAAGTCCAGAAGTACGTCTCGCTGACCAACCACATCAATGACGCCTGGGTCCTGGCGCTGTCCTCCAAGAAGTGGGACAGCCTGTCCGAGGACCAGAAGAAGGCCGTCACCGAAGCCTCTGCAGAGACCGCCACCTTCAAGACCGGTTATGACGACGAGCAGTCCAAGAAGCAGCTGGACGAGCTCAAGGCCAAGGGCATGCAGGCAAACGAGGTTACCGCGTCCGGCCTGGAGGAATTCAAAGCCGCTTCCAAGAGCCTCTATCCGGAGTTCTCCAACCTGATCGGCAAAGAGTTCTTTGACCAGGCCATAGCCTTCACCGCTAAGAAGTAGCACGTACGGGCCCGGGGGCGGCACCACAGCTCCCGGGCCTTCCCACCGCACCCCACTCTCAACGTCGACAGCCTGGAAGAGGACAAATGAAACACATCACTACGCCCGAGGAAATAGAGGAGGTCATCCCCTCAGAGGCGGAAGAAATCCTCCACCACGGCCACGTTCCACCCCGGTGGAGCGGCGCACTTTGGTTCGATAAAGCCCTCGAAGGGGTGGTCGGCGCGGCCATCGTCGCAGAGCTCGTCGTGATCCTCCTGAACATCATGGTCAGGGTCATCACCGGCGATTCGGTGCTCTGGACCCAGGAAGTCTCCGAAATCGCGCTCCTGACCATTGCGTTCATCGGCGGTGCCATCGCCTACCCCAAAGGCGCGCACATGTCCGTCCAGGCCCTCATCATGCGGCTCCCCGCGGCGTGGAAGCCTTACCTTGCGGCCCTCGTGGACTGGCTCGTCCTGGTCATGAGCGCCGGCACCTTCGCCCTCTTTGTTCCCACCCTGCTCCAGCAGCTCGAAGAGAAGACGCCGATCCTGCAGCTGCCCGTCTTCTGGGTTTCGCTGCCTTTCTCCATTGGCATGGTCCTCATCGCCTGGTTCGCACTGCTGAAACTGTGGCGCCAGGAACGCCGCCCCGTACTTGCCGCCGCGGGCATGACCGCTGTCCTGTTTGTCCTCGTCCTCGGGGTCCAGCCGATCTTCTACTACGCCTCACCGAATGCACTCCTCGCCGTCGTGCTCGCAGTCCTGTTCATTCTGCTGTTCCTCGGCCTGCCCATTGCCTTCGTTCTCGCGCTGGCCTCCGGAATCTACCTGTACCTTGGCGGCATTTCCGACGTCAGCGCCATCCCCATCGGCATGGCCTCCGGCGCCAAGGGTTTCGTCCTCCTGGCCATCCCGTTCTTCATCCTCGCCGGCACCGTGATGAACTCGGCCGGGCTGACCCTCCCGCTGGCAAGGCTCGTCGATGCACTCATCGGGCACCTCCGTGGTGGGCTCCTCCAGGTGGTTGTGGTAACGATGTACATCTTCTCCGGCATCTCCGGGTCAAAGGTCGCGGACGTCGCGGCAGTTGGCACAACCATGCGGGGAATGCTCGAAGAGCGGAAGTACCCCCGGGGTGAAGTGGTAGCAGTCCTGTCCGCCTCCGCCATCATGGGCGAAACCATTCCGCCGAGCATTGTTTTGCTCATCCTCGGATCCATCACCACGATCTCCACCACTACCCTCTTCCTGGCCGGCTTCCTTCCGGCAGCCTTCCTGGCCCTGGTGGTCATGGCACTCGTCTTCCTCCGCGCCAAGAAGCAAGGCGGCATCGCCAGCCCGAAGGCCACCTGGCGGGCGCGGGGCGCAGCGACGTTCTTTGCTATCCCCACGCTGCTGCTCCCGGTGGGCATGGTTGTCGGAATCCTCAGCGGTTTCGCCACCCCAACCGAAGTGTCCTCCGTAGCGGTCGCCTACGCCTTCATCCTCGCCGCGGCGTACCGGCGGGGCAGCAAGCGCCTCCTGGGTGACACGCTGCGGGAAACCACCACGACGGCAGGCATGGTGCTGTTCATCATCGCCGCAGCGTCACCACTGGCCCAGACCCTCGCCGTTGCCGGGGTCTCCCAGCAGATCCATGACCTGATGTCAGGACTGGGAGACTCGCCGCTGCTCTTCATGCTCTTCACCATCCTGCTGCTGGTCATTATGGGCCAGCTGCTCGAGGGCCTCCCGGCCGTCCTGATCTTCGCGCCGCTGCTCCTTCCGATTGCCGTCGACTTCGGCGTCAACCCGGTGCAGTACGCGATGGTCCTGATCATCTCCATGGGCATCGGCTCCTTCGCGCCGCCTGCCGGCGTCGGCTTTTACGTAGCTTGCGCCACGGCGCACGAAACCGTGGAAAGGAGCCTCAAACACTTCTGGCCCTACCTGATCGCCGTATTCCTCGGGCTGCTGGTGCTCGCCGCCGTCCCATGGTTCAGCACGTTCCTGCCCGCAGTTGCCGGACTCATCCCCTTCTAAGAACCATGACGACGCCGACACTTGAGCAGCAGCGCCCGCCGCGCACGTATCCACCCGTAGCCCTCCTGGGAACCGGACCGATGGGAGCCCCCATTGCACGGAACATCCTCAACCGCGGTGTGCCCCTTACCCTTTGGAACCGCACGCCGGAGAAGGCCCTGTCAATTGAGGGGGCAGCCATTGCCGCCTCTCCCGCCGATGCCGCGCGCGACGTCGTGCTGACGGTGTTGCCCGACCTGCCGCAGGTCGAAGCCCTGCTTCACGGTGACGACGGCTTGCTGAAAGGCTGGCAGGCCGCCGGCACCGAACACCCTGTCCTCGTGATCCACGGGACCGTATCGCCGGTGGCGGTTGCTGAGTTCGCGGACCGGTGCCGGCGCAATTGGGGCGTAACGCTGGTTGATGCCCCCCTCAGCGGTGGAACCATAGGTGCTGAAGATGGCCGCCTGAGCATCATGGCAGGTGGTCCCAAGGCCGCAGTGGAACGCCTGGCACCGCTGTTTGAGCTCTACAGCTCAACGGCAGTATGGTTCGGGGACACCGGTGCGGGATCAACTGTGAAAGCCTGCAACCAGATTGTCGTCGCAGCCACTGTAACGGCGTTGGCGGAGGCGATGGCCCTGGCGGCAGGCAGCAACCTGGACCTGGAGAAGGTCCAGGCGGTTCTCGCCGGCGGTCTGGCAAACTCCGAGGTCCTGGCACAAAAGGGACGACGATGGATCGACCAGGACTTTGAAGGCGGTGGGTCCGCAAAGAATCAGCTCAAAGACCTGCGGTTCATCGCCGAAATCGCCGGCCACAACGGGCTTAAACTCCCGCTCGCGGCCTGCCTGCAGGACGCCTTCGAAGGCATGGTCGCGGCGGGTGACGGCGACCTGGACCACACTGGGATCTACCGCACCATCAACACGTAGAGGAAACGTGAATGGTGCCAGTAGCGAAAGGGCGCCCGCTCTGCGGCGTCTAATGGACCTGGAAGATGGTGATGCCCACTTGGTTGGGTAGGCGTTCACCCGTGCCGAGGAAGACTGTGTGGTTCATCCAGGACCACGTGCTGGATTCCGTGGTGAGACGGGGCGTGCAGCGGAAGTAGATTCTTGACGCGTCCACGGGCTGGCCCTGGTTGAGCTTGTCGATATCTTCCGCACGGCCGTGCCGCACGGCGACGTTGTGCACGTAGATCCGCGAGCCGTCCTCGATTTCCAGGGCGTACCGGGCGTCGAGGTCGGTGGACTCTGAGCTCCGCAGTATCTGGAAGTCCGCCCCGCCAGGCAGCACCGTGCCTTGCAACCCGGGCCCGGTAATGGTTCCGCCGAGGATGGGCACGATCCTCCTGTGCCCCTCGGGCGTGCGGCCGATATCCACGGGCTCGCCGACGTCCACCAGGATCCTGGCGAGGAATGACAGCGACGGCGGCACAGGCTGGCCGTTCGCGGGAGGGGTCGTCACAGGATGCCCGCGGTCAATCTGCTCGGATAACCGGTTCCAAAGCGGATCGACTGGCTGGCAATCACCGTCTCGGCGGATTCGTATGCGAGCTTGCCGGTGTTGAGGTTGCGGTCCCAGCGCGGGTGGCAGCTGGAGGTGACCTGCACGCGGAGCCTCTCTCCTGGAGCGAAGGTGAATGCCGTGTCCCACAGACTGACAGTGTATTCATAGACTTCCCCCGGCTGGATGGGCGAGGGGGCTGTGCCGGGGGAGTACGAACCGGTCTCCGCGTAGCTTTCCCGCCAGGAGGCCCGGACGATGCCGTCGGCAATGCTGGTGGATGTTCCGTTTTCGGCAACCCTGCAGAGCCGGACCACGAAGTCCGTGTCCACGGCGCTGGAGGAGGCGAAGAACGTTGCCCTGACCTCGCCGAAGAGTGTGAGCTTCTCTTCGACGGGTGCGGAGGTGAACACCAGGACGTCGTCGCGGGCCTCCACCGCCGCCTGGGTTGCCGGTCCGGCGGGGAAAGCGCCGTGGATCATGGTGGCGCCGCCGACGGTGGGGACCGGGTTGAGTGGATCGTAGAGGTAGTCAGCTGCTCCGGTGGTTCCCGGCTCATCATCCAGGGAGCCGCCGGCGCCGAGGTACCAGCTGCGCTGTGCCGAGGGCTCGGGCAGCGCGTCAAAACCATGCCAGGTGTTTTCGCCCATGAAGTAGAGCAGTACGGGTGGTATCGCGTCGAGCCGCTGGGGATCATCCTTGAGGGCTGCATCGAACCAGGCCGTGTGGATCGAGGACAGGTCCCCGATCCCGTTGACCAGTCCGGCCGACGCGGCCATGCCGAAACTCGCCTCCGGGAACGCGCCGCTGAGGTTGGTGTGCGTCCATGGGCCCACGATCAGCCGCGGAGTGGTTCCGGGCACGGCACGGCTTTGTTCCAGCTGCCGCCGGTACTGGGCCAGCGTGTTGGGTGCAAAGATATCGAACCAGCCGCCGATGTGGAGCGTGGGCAGCGGCGCCGGTTGCTCGGATGCAGCATCCCAAAGCAGGGTGAACGGGCTCCCAGGGCCTTCACCCGCTGAGGGAAGAACGTGGGAGTTCATGAAGGTGCCCAACCGGGGTTCCAGCTGGCGCAGGGGGAGAGCGCCGAAAATACTCGAATCGGCGAATGTTTCATCCAGTTCCAGCCAGGCCTGCAGCTCTTTCCCTTTGCGTTCCGGATCGTCCGCGAACTCGCGGAACAGTTGGTTCAGTGAAGCGGATGCATGCCCCCAGCTCAGGCGGCTTCCGTACTCGTGGGCACCGCCGCGATACAGGGCACCGTTGTTGGCGCTGCCGCCGGCCGAGACGCCGAGCGCCAGGGCCCGCAGCGGCGCCGGCGCTTCCTGGGCGGCCCGCCACTGTGTTTCAGCAAAATAGGAGCGGCCCCACATCCCCACCTTGCCATTGGAGTACGGAAGCCGGGCCGCCCACTCAACTGTTTCGGCGCCGTCGGACGCTTCATTCACGGAGGGGTTGAATTCTCCGTCTGACCCGAACCGGCCCCGGCAGTCCTGCATGATGACCACGTACCCGGCAGCAGCAACGGTGGTCGGGTTGAAGTAGGCGGAGTTCACGGCCAGGTCCCGCCCGTACGGTGTGCGGGTCAGGAGCACCGGGAAGGATTCGGTGTCATCTGCCGGACGGTACACGGTGGAACGGAGGACGGTTCCATCTCCCATGGCTGTTTCAGCATTTTCGACGAGGACGGGGTACGGCACTGGATCTGCTTTCTGTTAAGACGGGTTCAAGGGGCGAAACTGCGGCGGGGCCGGCCCCGCCGCAGCCGCCTAGACGATGCCCTGGGATTTCAGGCCGAGGTCCTCGGTGCGCACCTGGTACGTTTCCTTGACCCAGATGGCTGTCACGACGGCGGAAACAAGGCAGCATGCCGCGGTGAACGAGGCGACGGGGATCCAGCCGAACTGGCCGGGCTGCACGATGGCTGCGGCGATTGCGGGGGCAAAGCCGGTCACCACCAGGCCCAACTGGGATGCCGTGGCCGCGCCGGTGTAGCGGATCCGGGTTTCGAACATTTCCGCGGTCATCGCCGGACCCAGGGGGTTGACCATGCCGTAGCCGACCGTCATAAAGAGGATAGCGGTGGCGAAGATGAGCGGAATCGACCCCGCACTGACGGCCCAGAAGAAGGCGAAGGCCGCGATGGCGCAGATGATGTTTCCGGTGATGAAGACCGGCTTGCGGCCGATCCTGTCGGCGAGGATGCCGGCGTAGGGCTGCGCTGCGACGCCCAGCGCCGCCGTCACGATGGTGACCGTCAGCATGACGGGGGCGGGGATGCCGAACTTTCCGGTTGCGTAGGCGAGGCCAAAGGCGGCAAAGATGGACGAAACCACACTCCAGAGCCCGAAGACGATGACCTTCAGAACCGTGGCCCAGTGGTCACGCAGGACCACCTTGATGGGCAGCTCCTGTTCGGTTTCAGATTCCTTGGCTGCTTCGAAAACCTCGGACTCCGGCAGGCGCAGCCGGATCCACAGCCCGACGCCTACCACCAGGATGCTGGCCAGGAATGGCAGGCGCCAACCCCAGGCAAGCAGGTCTTCCTGGGGCAGCATGGACACGGCCAGGAAGGCCAGCGAAGCGAGCATGATGCCGGCCACCGCGCCGGTGTTGACCCAGCTGGCGTAGAAGGCACGCTTGTGGCTCGGAGCGTGCTCGAGCGTCATGGTGACCGCTCCCACGGACTCACCTGCGGCGGACGCGCCCTGGATCGCCCGGAGCAGCACCAACAGGATCGGGGCCACAGCTCCGATGACGGCGGTGGGCGGGATGCAGCCGATCAGGAACGTCGCCACACCCATCAGGACGAGGGTGAAGACCAGCATTTGGCGCCGCCCGATGCGGTCACCGAAATGCCCGATGACCCCCGCAGCGAGCGGACGGACCACGTATCCGATGCCGATGGTGGCCATGGACAGGACGAGACCGAGGGAGGGGTCGATGCCCGGGAAGAAGATCTTGTTGAAGATCAGGGCAGAGGCGGAGCCGTAGATGAAGAAGTCGTAGTACTCAAGGGTGCTGCCAATGAAGCTTGCGGCGGCAGCGCGCCGGGCATTTTTGTGGCGGCCGGCAGAGATGGTGTCAATGTCCGCGGACGGCGTCGTCGGCGGATCAATGGGACCAGCGGTCATTGCGGATCTCCTGGGTGGGCGGGATTGAGAAAAGGGGCGTCTGGCATCAGCCGATGGGCTGGAAACGAGGCGGCCTGCGTGTGGTCCGCATCACGTGAGAAGATAGTATGCGTAATATCCAACGTCCGTCAAGAAAGCTGCAACGCTAAGCAGCGGCGACGGCGGCGACTGGGATGATGGACAAGTGAACTCCTATGACCTGCCTGCCGCCGGGAGCGTGCCGCCAGGCTCCATGATCAGCTTTCCCCGGCCCTCCAAGGGCGGCGCCACCCAGCACCTCGTGCTGACGATGCTCGGCGACTACTGGCAGCAGGAGGCCTCCTGGCTTCCGTCCCGGCTGATTATTGCCCTGGGGGCGCACCTGGGAATTACCGCATCCGCCGCCTCCACTGCCTTGAGCCGGCTGGCGGGCCGGGGCGTGTTGGAGCAGTCCAGCGCCGGAAGGTCTTCGCGGTATCGGCTGACGGAGGCTGCGCGCGTCCGCCTTGAGATTGGATTCCGGCAGGTCAGCGAGTTTGGCTCGGAGTCCCGGCAATGGGATGGAATGTGGACGGTGGTGGGCTTCTCCATTCCGGAATCCGCCCGGGAAACCAGGGAACTGTTGCGTTCCCGGCTGAAATGGCTGGGTTTTTCACCGCTGTATGGCGCGCTCTGGGTCTGCCCGTGGGACCGGACTGAAGCGGTGGACGAAGCCTGCGCGGCGTACGGCGTGGCGAACTACGTGGTTTTTCGGTCACGCACCTCAAGCCTGCTGGGCAGGGAACCCATCGAAGCGTGGGCCCTGGACGAGATGCGGGAGCAGTATCACCCGTTCATCGAAACCTACAGCCGCTCCATCCCCGGGAGCCCGGACCGGGCCCTGAGCCCGGCAGAGGCCTTCCGGCTGCGCACGGAAATCATGGACAGCTGGCGGGCGTTTCCCTGGAATGACCCTGGCCTGCCGAGGGAGCTGTTGCCGGCGGATTTCCCGCTCCTGACGGCACGGAAGCTGTTCGTGTCCGCGTACAATTCCCTTGTGGATCCGGCTCTGGAGCACGTCCGGGAGGTCATCCGGTCCGAGGCGCCGGAGGCGGCCGGGTCACCATCAGCCCTGCGGGTCAGCGAAGGCGCGTAAAGAGGCGTAAGGGCCCGGGGTGGACGCCTATCCCCAGAGTGCCTTGCTGAGCAGCGCCCGGAGTTGGGCATTCTCGTCCTGGCTCAATGACGCCAATTGCTCCTGCTCGCACACCGCCAGGGCCGCGCGGGCCTTCGTGTGGATGCGCCGGCCTTCAGCCGTGGACACGATGATCTTGGCGCGCCTGTCCTGCTTCCCCTGAGCCCGTTTAACAAGGCCGCGGCGCTCCAGGTCGTCCACCAGGCTGACCACCTGGCTGGGATCGAGGCTGAGGAAATCGGCGAGTTCGCGCTGGGTGGGTTCGAGCCCGCTGCAGGCCAGCGTCAGCACGGAGAAGGACCGTTCCCGGAGGCCAAAACCGCCCAGGGCCCGGTTGTTCAGGACCGAGCCCGCGGCATGCAGTTTGGCCAGCAGCAGGCCCACATCGCTGCCGATTTGGGCGGCCGCGAGGCGCGGGGTCTGGATGTCGGTGCTCTGCGGGGTCATGAGTTACTCCAATGACAAAAACAATCGTTGACTTTTTCAATGATCCGTATTTTCATTGATCATGACAAGGATCTCACGGCCACGTGGGATCAGCCCTACCGGTTCCGGCCGGGGACTGCATGCGAAGGAGCACGCGATGAGCTTGAACGGCAAAGTAGCAATCGTCACTGGGAGCGGCCAGGGTCTTGGCCTGGCCTATGCGAGGGAACTCGCCCGCCAGGGTGCCGCGGTCGTCATCAATGACGTCAACGCCGGGACTGCCGCCGAGGCCGTTGCCCAGATTGAGGCCGACGGCGGCCGGGCCACCGCCGTTGTGGTTCCAGTGGGCACCACCGACGCCGCCAAGGCCCTCGTTGCAGGTGCCGTAGAGACGTTCGGCCGACTGGACATCCTGGTCACCAACGCCGGCATCCTGCGGGACAAGAGCCTCCTGAAGATGACCGATGAGGACTTCGACCTGGTCATCAACGTGCACCTGAAGGGCACCTTCACTTGTGTCCGCGAGGCCTTCGCGTACTTCAAGGAAAACAATGTTCCGGGCCGCATCATCACCATCGGCTCACCCACCGGCCAGCGCGGCAACTTCGGCCAGACCAACTACGCCGCCGCCAAGGCCGGCATCGTCGGCATGGTCCGCACCTGGGCCCTGGAAATGAAGAAGGCCGGAGTCACCGTCAACACCGTCATCCCCGTGGCCGCCACCGCCATGACCAAGACGGTCCCCTACTTCCAGAAGGCCGTCGAAGCCGATGAGCGCGGCGAGGCCATGCCCGCCTTCTTCCGCCACGACCTCGGCTTCGGAACGGCCGACGACGTTGCCGGACTCATTGCCTACCTCGCCTCGGATGAGGCTGCCGGCATCACCGGCCAGGCCATCGGCGCCGGCGGGGACCGCCTGCAGGTCTGGACCCACCCGACGGCTGCCACCACCGAATACCGCGACGGCGGCTGGACCTTCGAGGCCCTGCAGGAAAATGCTGCCACCCTGTTCAGCAAAGAGACCCTGCAGACCTACGGCGAGGAATTCCTCCCGCTGCCCGCCGAACTGCAGCCCGAACCAGCCCCGGCCCGCTAGAGCTCCGCGAAGGAATCCGAAACATGCGCTATGAACCGGGCATTGACGCCGCGAAGCTCGACGCGATCGACATGCACGTCCACCTCGAAGTGGACAGCTGCGGGCACGGCTCCCTCCCGGAGGCTCTCACCGAGGCCTCGGCAAAGTACTTCAAGGCCGAGGACCGCACCCCGTCCCTGGACCGGATCGCCGAGGTGTACCGCGAACTGAACATGGCCGCCGTCGTCTTTACGGTGGATGCACGCACCCAGCTCAAGCACGAACCCAACAGCATTCCCGAGCTGATCGCCGGGGCCGCCAGGAACAATGATGTGCTCATCCCGTTCGGCAGCGTGGATCCCCGCACGGGCGAGGACGCGATTGCCGGAGCCAAGCACCAGGCCGTTGAACTGGGCGCGCGGGGCTTCAAGTTCCACCCGTCCCTGCAGGGCTTCGACCCGTCCAGCGAACGGTTCTACCCGCTGTGGGAAACCCTGCAGGAACTCGGGCTGCCCGCCATCTTCCACACCGGCCAGAACGGCATGGGCGCAGGACTGCCCGGCGGGTTCGGCATCAAGCTGGCGTACTCCAACCCGCTGCTGCTGGACGCCGTCGCGGCTGACTTCCCGGGCCTGCAGATCATCATGGCCCACCCATCGGTGCCGTGGCAGGACGAGGCCAACTCCATCGCCACCCACAAGGCGAACGTGTTCATCGACCTCTCCGGCTGGTCACCCAAATACTTCCCGGAGTCCCTCGTGAAGGCCTCCAACTCCTACCTGCAGGACAAGGTTCTGTTCGGCACGGACTTCCCGCTGATCACACCGCAAAAGTGGCTGGGCGCGTTCGCGGACCTCCCGCTGAAGGACGAGGTCCGGCCGAAAATCCTCAAGGGCAACGCGGTCCGGCTGCTTGGCTTGGGTGCCTGACATGAAGACGACGACGGCGGAACCCGCCGCGGGTGCCTTCCCTTCTGCCGACGAGCAGGAACGCCTCTATTCAGCAGCAGACTGGTACGATGCCGAATCCCTCCTTACCGCCGGCGAACGGCGGGTCCTGGCCCGGCTCCGGGAATTCCTCGAGCAGCAGGCGAAGCCGTTGCTGGCTGAGTACTGGGAACGGGGCGAGTTCCCGGAACAGCTGGCGCAGCCCCTGATCGACCTTGACCTCATGGAACCCGCCGACCTGGCCGGACACGGCATGGAAAATGGTCCGGCCCGGGAGATCTACCAGGGCTTTCGGATCTTCGAGCTCGCCCGCACCGACGCCTCGCTGGCCACCTGGTATACAGCCCAGGCCGGGTTGTTCCGCACGGCCATCCGCGTTGGTGCTTCCGACGAGCAGCAGCTCGAGTGGATGCCGAAGGTCATCGATTTCTCGCTCAAGGGCGTCTTCTCGCTGACCGAGCCGGAATCCGGTTCGGACATCGCCGGCGGACTGTCCACCACCGCGCGCTTTGAGGCAGATGCCGGCGGCGGTGCCTGGGTCCTGGACGGTGCCAAGCGCTGGATCGGTGGTGCCTCCACCGCGGATGTACTGGCAGTGTTCGCAAGGGATGTTGCCGACGGGCAGGTCAAGGCCTTCCTCGTGGACCGGCTGGCGGAGGGTGTCAGCCTGGAGAAGATCCACGGCAAAACCTCCTTGAGGATGATGCAGAATGCCCACATCACGCTCGAGGGGGTCCGGGTTCCGGAGGCAATGCGCCTGCACAATGTGAACTCCTTCCGGGACGTCGCGGCGATGCTCCGGGCCATGCGCTCGGACGTCGCGTGGATCGCCACCGGCATCCAGGCAGGTGCGTTCGAGGCGGCCCTCAGGTACGTCAACGAACGCCGGCAGTTCGGCCGCAGCCTGGGCTCCTTCCAGCTGGTCCAGGAGAAACTCGCCCGCATGCTCGGGAACATCACGGCCAGCCTTTCCCTGGTGGTCCGGCTGACCGAACAGCAGGCCAGGGGCATCTACCGGGACCAGGACTCGGCCCTCGCCAAGATGCAGACGTCCCTGTTCATGCGCGAAACTGTCGCCCTGGCCCGGGAAGTGGTGGGCGGCAACGGCATCACGCTCGCCGCCGACGTGGCCCGCTTCCACGCAGACGCCGAAGCTGTCTACTCCTACGAGGGCACCCACGAGATCAACGCCCTCATCATCGGCCGCGCCCTCACGGGCGAAAGCGCCTTTGCCCGCTGAGCTGTACCAACCCAGACCCGGCGCCCGCCGTCGGGACTTTTACCCAATATCCATTCACCAACAGGAGGCAACGATGCCCAATCTCGTCGTCGATTTCGACAAACTGCTCACCATGACCGGTACCGACCTTGGCACCACCGACTACCGCCAGATCACCCAGGAACAGATCAACCTGTTCGCCGACGCCACTGATGACCAGCAGTGGATCCATGTGGATCCGGAACGTGCCAAGGACGGCCCGTTCGGCGCCCCGATCGCCCACGGCTTCCTCACCCTCTCGCTGATCATCCCGTTCTGGGGCGAGCTGTTCGACGTGGACGGTGTCACCACCAAGGTGAATTACGGCCTCGACAAGGTCCGCTTCACCTCCCCGGTCAAGGTCGGTTCCAAGGTGCGCATGCAGGCCACCATCGCCGAGGTCACCGAGGTTAAGGGCGGCGCCCAGATCAAGGTCAACGCCACCATCGAGATCGAAGGCCAGGAACGCCCCGCCGTCGTCGCCGAATTCCTCGCCCGCTTTTACAAGTAAGCCGCTTCTATAAGTAAGCCGCTTTTACAAGTAAGCGCCGCTCCTGCAAGCAGGCCCGGCGCCCCGCAGTAACCGCGATTGGCGGCGGAGGCGGTCCCACCCGGGGACCGCTCTGCCGCCGACCCCAAAAACACTTTTTCCTCCTTCCAAAGGAACAGCCATGTCAGGACACACCACACTCGCAGCAGGGGGTACGGCCGCGAAGCGCAAGGAAGCGCGCACGGTCATCCTGTCCAGCTATCTGGGCAGCACCATCGAGTTCTACGACTTCCTGCTGTATGCCACCGCCGCCGCCGTGGCTTTTCCCAAAGTCTTCTTCGCCGGCACCGACGAGTGGGTGGGCGTCGTCGCCGCCTACGCCACGTTCGCGGCAGGGTATGTGGCAAGGCCGCTTGGCGGAGTGATCTTCGGCCATTTCGGCGACCGGATCGGCCGCAAAGGAATGCTCATCGTCTCCATGGCGATGATGGGCATTGCCTCCACACTTATTGGCCTGATCCCCGGCGCCAGCGTGATCGGCCCCTGGGGTGCGGTCCTCCTGGTGGTTTTGCGGGTCTGCCAGGGAATCGCCGTCGGCGGTGAATGGGGCGGGGCCGCACTGATGGCCCTGGAACACTCCGATCCCAAGCGCCGCGGCTTCGCTGCCTCCTTCGTCAACGCCGGCGCTCCGACAGGTGCTGTGCTCGGCACCGTGGTGATGGGCATCTTTTCGGCCCTGCCTCAGGACGCCTTCCTCGCCTGGGGATGGCGCGTGCCGTTCCTGCTGTCCTTCGTCCTGTTGATTGTGGGCATGTTCGTCCGGCTGCGCGTTTCGGAAAGCCCGATCTTTGCGGAGGCCGTGGCCAAGGAGGGCGCCCAGGGCGCCAAGCGCAAGATCCCGCTGGTGGAGGTACTCCGCC
The DNA here is from genome assembly GCF_030823375.1 of Pseudarthrobacter siccitolerans. NCBI lineage: Bacteria > Bacillati > Actinomycetota > Actinomycetes > Micrococcales > Micrococcaceae > Pseudarthrobacter > Pseudarthrobacter siccitolerans. The sequence goes on from NZ_JAUSXB010000001.1 coordinate 2,979,255, forward strand.
GTCCCAAGGCATTGATCATGATCATGTTCGCAGGCGCCGCCGGATTCGGCCTCCAGGTAGTACTGCCCACGTTCTCGGTGACCTATGCCGTCTCCAAGGGCGCACCGCAGCAGGGCGTGCTCTACGCTTTCGCCGGAGCCTCAGCCATCTCCATCCTGTTCGTCCTCCTCGGCGGCAGGCTCTCCGACCGCTTCGGGCGCCGGCCGGTCATGGTGGCCGGCCTGGCATTGTTCATCGCCTACCTGTTCCCGATGTTCGGGATGCTCGGCTCCGGCAACGTCGGCCTGATCTTCCTGGCCTTCACCGTGGCGCTTATCCTGCATTCCTCCCTCTACGGCCCCCTGGCGGCGTTTGTCTCGGAGCAGTTCGGCACCACGAACCGCTACACCGGTGCCGCCGTCGGATACCAGCTGGCCACCCTGATCGGCGCCGGCTTCACACCCGGCATTCTTGCCGGCCTGTACAAGGATTCCGGCCAGAGCATCGTGCCTGTGGTGGTGTTCCTGTCCGTCATGGCCCTTGTCTCCATTGTCTTCATCCTGCTGACGCGGGAGTCTAAGAACAACGACCTCACCATGGTCAGTTAGGAGTACCGCAAACATGGACAACAACGGAGTTGGCTCCTGGCTGCAGCGGCGCCGCGCCAAGTCGGGAACGAAGGCGGCACTCGTCACCGGGATGGGCAGCATGACCTACACGCAGCTCGCCGACCGGACGGACCGGCTGGCCAACGCCCTTCGGAACAGGGGAGTGGCCAAGGGGGACCGGGTGGCCTACCTCGGCGAGAACCACCCTTCCTTCGTGGAGACCTTCTTCGCCTGCGGCCTGCTCGGCGCCATCTTCGTCCCGCTGAACACCCGGCTGGCCGCCCCCGAGCTGCAGTTCCAGCTGCAGGACTCCGGGGCCAAGCTCCTCATCAACGCCGCCCCCCTGGAAACCGTGGCCGCCGCGTCCACGGAAGAAACCGTGGTGTCCCATCGCCTGTTGGTGGCGCCCGACGGCGGCACGGAAGGTTCCGCTGTCAGCCCGCCATCCGGCGTCGAACACTATGACGAGGTGCTTCAGGCGGCGGCCGCAACGCCGCTCGACCAGGCGGTGACGCTGGACGACGGCGCCATGATCCTCTACACCTCGGGCACCACGGGCAGGCCCAAAGGCGCGCTCCTGACGCACGGCAACATCACGTGGAACTGCTTCAACACGGTGGTGGACATGGACCTGAACCGGAACGACGTGGCGCTGATGATTTCGCCGCTGTTCCATGTGGCGTCCCTGGACATGGGCCTGCTGCCCATGCTGCTCAAGGGCGCCACCGTGGTGCTGGAATCCAAGTTCGATGCCGGGCGGGTGCTGGAGCTGATCCGGCAGCACAAGGTCACCACCCTCAACGGTGTCCCCACAACCTTTCAGATGCTCTGCGACCACCCGGACTGGCAGACGGCGGACCTGACCTCCCTGGATAAGCTCACCTGCGGCGGTTCGGCCATTCCGCGCCGCGTCCTGGACGCGTACGAGGCACGCGGCATCGGTTTCACCAGCTGCTACGGCATGACCGAAACCGCGCCCGGCGTCACCATGCTGCCGGTGGCCCGGTCCAGGGACAAGGCCGGGTCAGCCGGGCTGCCGCACTTCTTCACCGACGTCCGTATCGCCGATCCCATGGGCGGCCTCTCGCCTGAAGGACAGGTGGGCGAGATCCAGATTTCCGGCCCCAACGTCATCAAGAAGTACTGGAACCGGCCGGACGCCACCGCGGAAAGCTACGCGGATGGCAGCTGGTTCCGTTCCGGCGATATGGGCTACCGGGACGAAGAAGGGTTCCTGTTCGTCTCGGACCGCATCAAGGACATGATCATCTCCGGCGGCGAGAACATCTATCCCGCTGAGGTCGAGGCCGCGATCGCCGAGCTTTCCGCCGTGGCAAGCGTCGCGGTGATCGGCGTTGAGGATTCCAAGTGGGGTGAGGTTCCCCGCGCGATCGTCACGCTCCGCGAGGGTGCCTCGCTCACTGAGGAGCAGCTGCGCTCGCACCTCGACGGACGGCTGGCCCGGTACAAGATCCCCAAGTCCGTGGTGTTCGTGGATGAGATGCCTCGCACGGCCAGCGGGAAAATCCGCAAGGTGGAGCTGCGGAACCAGTTCGCGCACTGACGTCCCCGACGTGAAGGCGCTCTACTGCCAAAAGCGGTAGACCGCCTAACCCTTCGCCAGCCGGTACCGCTCGATCTGTTTGAGGCGCCGCAGGAGGCTGTCGCGCCGGGGGTGCGGGACGGCGTCGGCCGCTTCGGCGGTGAGGTCGATGTGTTTCGTGCCGTACTGCCACAGCAGCAGGTCATCGAGCAGCCGGTCCGGGCCGGGGGAGTAGCGGTGGTCCAGGGCCTTGCGGACCTCGGTGATGCGGTTGGCGCTGAGCAGCCCGGCCAGCTGCATGGTCTGGTTGAGGCCGTGGGCGGCGAGGAGTTCGGCGGCCCAGCCCCAGTCGTCGTCCACCTTCCGGTCCACGTGCGGGAGCAGGGTGCGCCAAACATCGCGGATGCGGTTGGGTGTCAGCGGCGCTGCGCCCTCGCCCTCGGTATCCCAGAAGCTGCGCACTTCCTCATAGCGTTCGTGCAGGTCCGCGAAGGCTGTTTCCACCGTTTCCAGCATCGCAGCGGTAGCCGTGAACTGCCGGTCGAAATGCGGGGTCCAGGCGCGCGGGTCCTCGGCCTTGAACCGGATATCGTGCTCGATCTCGCTCCACGCGTGCGCGAAAATGGTGCGGATCTGGCACTCGAAAAAGTAGCTCCCGTTGGGCTGCGCCTCCGGGTTGAAAACCTGCTGGTACTCCTTGACGGCCTCGTTCTGGATGGTCCGGAGGATCAGGTGCCGGCTGGAATAGCCGTAGGTGCCGGATTCGATGGAGCCAATGTCCTTCTCCCGGTCCCCGCGGCAGTCAAGCAGCTGCCGCTGCCGCTTGATGATGTTGGCCACCGCGGCGTTCTCGGCTGGCAGCTTGGTGATGACGCGGATGCCCACCATGTCGTTCAAGGTCCGGAACGGGTCCGGGAACTTCAGCACCGGCGGCGCGCCGGGCTCCAGCGGCTCCTCGATCCGGGAGATCTTCTCCTTGAACGACTCCACCGTTTTGGTGCGCCCGGTGACGAATAGCGGCGTGACCTCGCTGTCCTTCAGCATGTCCCGCATCAGCAGCAGGACATCCCGCGTGACCAGCTTCAGGGCAGGCCGGACGCGCTCGTAGATCTCCACGTTCCGCTGCACGGACTCCCGCAGGTCCGCGTCCAGGCTCTCCCAGTTACTTGGCATAATCCCAGCTTACGGCCGGGCACTGACAGAACGGCGGCGGCCGGAACCTTCAGCGTTCCGCGGCAGCAGTGGAGCCGCGCACCACCAGTGAGCTCTCCAGTGTGACCTCGTTCTGCTGCAATGGCTTCCCCTCCATCAGGCGGCGCAGCTGCTCCCCGGCCTTCAGGCCAAGGGGCGTGGCGGGCAGATGGACGCTGGTCAGGCCGGGATTGCTCGTGGCCGAATACGGCAGGTCATCAAACCCGGCCACCGCCAGCTCCTCCGGAATCCGCACCCCCGCCACGCGCGCCTCCTGCAGCACCCCGTAGGCGTGCGTATCAGTACCGCAGACGACGGCGGTCACCCCCTCGCGCTGCCATCCCACCCAGGCGGAGGCGAAGGCGGAAGCCGCCGTGCCGACGTCGATTGTGGTGCTGATGATGCGGTCCTCACCCACGTTGATGCCGCGGGCAGCCGCCTCGTCCAGGAAGGCCTGACGGCGGAGGGCGAACGTTTCCGTACCGGTGACGCTGTCAACATAAGCGACCTCGCAGTGCCCGGCTTCGGCCAGGTGGGCTGCCAGCTCCCGGGCACCGCTGGCCACATCCAGGTTCACCGACGGCGCGTACGCCGCCAGGCCCGGGGCGTCCAGCAGCACAAGGGGCGACGGCGACGCGAGGTCCTCGAGGAAGCCGGCGTTGGGTGCGTCCACCAGGAGCCCGGCCGGACGCAGCGACATCAGCCGCCGGACGTCGTCGGCCTGGGGGAACTCGCCCGCCTCCGTGACGGAGAGCAGCAGCTGGTACGCCGGGCCGAGGGACTCGCGCACTCCCGCGATCACCTTGGCAAAGAACGGGTTGGAAATGTCCGGCGCCACCAGGATCACGATGGAGCTCACGCCCTTGGCCAGCGAACTGCCGATGCCGTCCACCACGTAGCCAAGCTCGGCGATGGCTTCGCGGACCCGGGAAATGTTGTCCTCGGAGACGCGTCCCGCCGTCTTGCCGTTGGCCACCAGCGAGACGGTGGCGGTGGAGACACCGGCCCGCGCGGCAACCATCGCCGCCGTGACCCGCCGCGAACGCGCGGGCTGCTGCAGCTGTTCCGCGGAGTCCATACCTCGATCGTAATAGTGGAAGTGCGCGGCTCAGCCCACGAAGTCGAGGTCGGCGGGGCTGGCCGGATGCTCCTTGGCCGGCCGGCGCCTGCCACCGCGCTGGGCGGCGGCACCGGCGAGGACCACCAGCAGGATCCCAACCACCTGGATGGCAGAGGGCTGCTGGTGGAGGATGAGCAGCCCGAGGAGGACGCCGACGGCGGGTTCGAGGGCCATCAGCGTTCCAAACGCGGTGGGCGTCATCCTCCGCAGGGCCAGCATTTCCAGCGCGAACGGCAGCACAGGCAGCAGGATGGCCAGCCCCGCCGCGGCGGCCAGGACGTCAAGGCTGAGGTGGCCGGCGGCCTGGGGAATTCCGACGACGGCGGCCGCCACCGCGGCGATGGGCACCGTGAGCGTGAGCCCGCCGATGCCGCTGAACCTGTCGCCGATCCGCTGGGTAAGCAGGATATAGACACCCCAGCCGAGGGCCGCCAGCGCCGCCCAGGCCACGCCGGCAAGGTTGAAGTCGCCTTGCCAGGGCTGGGTCAGCAGGACCACGCCACCAAGTGCCAAAGCCGGCCAGGCGAGTGCCTTGCGGTTGTGGCTGCGAAGGGCAGCCACCGTCAACGGACCGAGGAATTCGATCGCCACGGCGGTGCCGAGATGGATGTGCTCCACTGCCGCGAGGAACCCGACGGTCATCACACCGGTGGTGACCCCAAGGCCGAGCAGCGGCAGCACATCCGGACGGCGGATGGAGCGCAGTGGCGGGCGGCCAATGGCCAGGAGGATGACGGCTCCCATGCTGAGCCGCAGCCATGCGGTTCCGGCCGGACCCACGGTTTCGATCATGTTCACGGACAGGGCCGAGCCCAGTTGGACAGACAGGATCGCCGTGACGGCCAGCCCCCATGGCGGGACAGGGACGTTTCGCTTGAGCATCTCAGTTTCCTTCGCTGTCTTTGGGGGCTTCGGAGTTTGTTTCCGGCCGGTGTCCCGAGCCCACTCCCGGCTCGAAGACCGCCAGGGAGAACCGCGCCGGGTCACCGCAAGGATTGGCGTACGAGTGCTGGGTGTCGCCCGGGAAGGAGACAGCGTCGCCGGGGTTGAGGACAAAGGATTCGTCGCCAACCACAACCGTGATGGACCCTTCGCGGACCTGAAGCAGTTCCTTCGTGCCGGGCGCGTGGGCCTCGCTTTCGTGCTGGTCTCCGGGCTCCAGCGTCCAATCCCAGAGTTCAACCACATCCGGGGTCCCGGTCCCGGCGACCAGTACGCCGCGGCCCCCGGCGGGGGAGCTCCACAGTGCCGCGCCGTCGCCACTCCGGGTGACCGTCACCGGCTTGGGCCGTGGCGAATCGACCAGCGCCGGCAGGCCGATGCCCAGCGCGTCGCTGATCCTCAACAAGGTCCCCACGCTGGGATTCGCGGCGCCCTGCTCAACGTTGACCACCATGCGGCGGCTCACCCCAGTGGCTTCCGCGAGCTGATCCAGGGTCCAGCCCCGCGCCTGCCGTTCCTGCCGAACACGGCCGCCGATCGCCGCTGCCAATGCAGATGTGCTTTTATCCATTAGTGCATCATACTGCACTTGAAGTGCATTTCTCGACGCTGAAAGTATGGCCGCTGAAAAGGAATGGTGCAGGCCTTCCCGATCGGCGCTCCCGGTGGGACGATGCCCTTATGAGCGATTTAAGCGGAGGAAGTCCGCACGACCTTGGTCCTCACCAGCACGCCCACGCTGCACCCACCACCCAGCAGATGCGGACCGTCGGCCAGCGCCGACGGGACGCCGAGGAGAAACTGGAGCACCACCTCCAGGAGGCCCGCCACAAAGGCGAGCACCACGAAAGTGGGAGCGGGACGGAGGTTGGGCAGGCCCTCGACATCTAGCCCTGAGTCGCCCGTCGACTTATTCAACGGCGTTGCGACTGTCCACACGTTCATGCAAAGGCGCGAGCGTCAAGCGCTTGACCTGCGCTAACGTCAAGCGTTTGACGTGACCTTGCTAACGGTGCCATGATCACTCCTGAACCCTTCAGCTCCCCGCGCTCGCGCGGGCCCCAAAGACGTGGAGAACATCGTGGAACCCGGCCCCTGTGCGCCCAAAAGGCAATCCCCCGAGCGCAAGAAAATCATTCTTGACTGCGACCCCGGGCATGACGACGCTGTGGCGCTGCTGCTTGCGCACGGCAACCCGGACATCGAACTGCTGGCCGTCACCACCGTGGTGGGAAATCAGACGCTCGAAAAAGTCACCCGCAACGCCCTGGCCGTCGGCACCATCGCCGGCATCACCGGCGTCCCCTTCGCCGCCGGCTGCGGCCGCCCCCTGGTCCGCAGCATCGAAACCGCCCCGGACATCCATGGCGACAGCGGGATGGACGGCCCGGAACTTCCGCCGTCGGCCATTGAACTGGACCCGCGGCACGCGGTGGACCTCATTATCGACACTGTCATGGCCCAAGAGCCCGGCACCGTAACGCTGGTGCCCACCGCCGGCCTGACCAATATCGCCATGGCCGCCCGCAAGGAACCGCGCATCGTGGAACGCGTGAAGGAAGTCGTCCTCATGGGCGGCGGCTACCACGTGGGCAACTGGAGCGCCGTGGCCGAGTTCAACATCATCATCGATCCCGAGGCCGCGCACATCGTCTTCAACGAAAAGTGGCCCGTGGTGATGGTGGGCCTGGACCTGACGCACCAGGCGCTCGCCACCCCGGACGTGGTGGAGAGGATCGCCGCGATCGGCACCAGGCCGGCGAAGTTCGTCACCGAGTTGATGGACTTCTTCGCCCACACCTACAAGGACGCGCAAGGCTTCGACTCCCCGCCCGTCCACGATCCCTGCGCCGTTGCCTATGTCATCGACCCCAGTATCGTCAGTACCCGCAAGGTGCCGGTGAACATCGAACTGCAGGGCACCTTGACCCTCGGCATGACGGTGGCCGATTTCCGCGCCCCGGCGCCGGCAGACTGCCACACCAGCGTCGCCGTCGACCTCGATCACGGGAAATTCTGGAACCTCGTCACGGACGCGCTCATTAACATCGGCGAACCCTACGACGCCGAACGCCGGGAACATGCCCACCTCACCACGGGAGGGGCCAAGTAAATGACTGCCACCCTCACTGAAACCAGGACCAGCCGGGGCAACGTCACCGCCCTGATGGTCGCCCTGCTGGCCGCCTGCGTGGCCTTCCAGCTGAACGCCTCGATGCTCAGCCCTGCCCTGGTGACCATGGGCGAGGAGCTCAACACGGACCAGGCCGTGATCGGCCTGTCTCAGACGTGGTTCTTCACCGCGGCGGCGCTGTTCTCCCTGTTCCTGCCCCGCCTCAGCGACATCGTGGGCCGCAAGAAGGTCCTGGTGGGCATGATGCTGCTGATGGCTGTGGGTTCGATCATTGCAGCCCTTGCCCCGGATATCACCTGGCTCTTTGTGGGCCGCATCATCCAGGGCATCAGCGGACCCACCGTGCCGCTGTGCCTGATCATGCTGCGCTCCGCCGTCACCAACCCGCGCAAGTACGGCATGCTCATGGGCCTCATCACGGCCGTCAACGGCGGCGTGGCCGGCGTCGACTCTTTCGTGGGCGGCTACTTCGCTGAGCACTTCGGGTTCCGCAGCATTTTCTGGCTCATGGTGGTGCTGGCTCTCGTTGCCACCGCACTGATCGCCTTCCTGGCGGGCGAAAGCAAGCCGGCCGCCGGCACCCGGATGGACTGGCTGGGTGTGTTCTTCATCGTGGTTGCCGTGGGCGCGCTGCTCACCGCCCTGAACGAAGGAGCCAAGCTGGTGGGCGCCTTCTCGTCCGGCACCCTGATGCTGAGCCTCGCGCTGGTACTGGTATCCGCCGCCGCGTTCTATGCCTTCTGGACCGTGGAGAAGCGCGCCAAACAACCAATGGTGGAGACGGTCCACCTGCGCCAGCGCTCCACCTGGGCGCCGCTGCTCACCACCACCCTGACGATGACCGGTATCTTCGCTGTCATCAACGGAATCGTGCCCGCCTTTGTTCAGGCCGCCGGGCCCGGCTTCGGCATTGGGCCCACCGAGATGTCGCTCCTCATCCTGACCCCGTACGCGCTTTTGGGCTGGATCGTGGGACCGCTCAGCGGGAAGCTCGCTCCCGTGCTGGGCTACACGAAGGTGCTGCGCATCGGCCTCCTGGGCAGCATCGCCGCGCTGGCCATCATCGCGTTCTTCGGCCTGAGCAGCCTGCCCCTGATGATCGCCGGCACGGTCTTGCTGGGCATCATGTACGCCGGTACGGTCAACATCATGCTCAACGGACTCGGCGTGGTCCTCTCGCCCGCAGGTAACCCCGGCTTCCTGCCCGGCATGAACGCAGGCGCCTTCAACCTCGGCGCAGGCCTCAGCTTCCTGGTGCTGCCCGCCGTCCTGGTGGCGACGTCGGCCCTGGGGGATGTGAAGGCGTCCTACCTGACCGTGGTGGTCGTCGGACTGGCCCTCACCGTGGCGGCGTTCGCCGCCTCGCTGCTGATCCCCAAGCCGGTCGAAGCTGAGGTGGCCGAATGAGCACGGCTGCTTCCCCGGGCGTTGGTCGGGGCGACGTGCGGCACTCAGGCCGGATCGTCGTCGTCGGTTCCTTGAATGCCGATCTCACTATCTACTGCGATCGCCTCCCGCTCCCCGGCGAGACGGTGCATGGCAATGGATTCGCTGTGAACCCGGGCGGCAAGAGTGCCAACCAGGCCGTGGCCGCCAGCCTGCTCGGCGGGAACGTCAGCCTGGTGGGCGCGGTGGGGGAGGACCCCAACGGCGACATGCTGCTCTCCGCGGCGGCGGGTGCCGGGGTGGACGTGGGGCATGTGCGGACCTCGTACGAGCCCACGGGCGTCGCCGTGATCGCCGTGGATGCCAACGGCGAGAACAACATCATCATCTCCGCCGGTGCCAACGGCACCCTGTCCCCGGCGGACGTGGCGAAAGCGTCGGATGTCCTGGCGGAAGCCGCCGTCGTGTGCCTTTGCCTGGAGGTTGGCATGGAAACGGTGCTGGCCGCCGCCAAGGCAGGGCACGACGCCGGTGCAACAGTCCTGCTGAACCTCTCCCCTTACGCGCACATCCCGGCAGCCCTGGCCGAGTTGACGGACGTCCTGCTGGTGAACGCCCATGAAGCCGCGCTGTTCCTGGGCCCAGGGGCATCTGTCCCGGGTGCCGATGCCCGTGCCGCGCAGTGGGATGCCGTGCGGGAAAGGTTTGCCGGGCGCGGGATCCAGCAGGTCCTGGTAACGCTGGGTTCCCACGGCTCCGTGGTGCTGGACTCGCTGGCCTCACCGGACCGCCTTGTCACTTTTGTGGCGCCCACCAATGTCGCCGCCGTGGACACCACCGGCGCGGGCGACGCCTTTACCGGTGCCGTGGCAGTCCGCCTCGCCGCAGGTGATGCGCTCGCCGGCGCTGCGGCTTTTGCTTCCGTGGCCGCTGCTTTGGCCACTACCCGGAAGGGGACGCAGGCTGCGTACCCGGAGGCGGCCGATGTGCAGCGGCTGCTGGGGCCTTAGCCTTCCCCGAAGATCCGCTTCCGGGCGGGGCTTCTGAAGATGCCCCACCCGTGCGAATCAACTGCCGGCCAGATCCCTAACCAACCGGGGCTTCGGTGCGGGCAGTCGTAACGGCATGGGGGACCGCCAGCAGGGCCGCCACGGCTAAGGCACCGGCTGCAGCGAAGAGGTAGAAACCCCAGGGGTAGGCGATGCCGGCGGCCACCAGTCCGCCTGTCACGGCCGGTCCTGCAATGGCACCGACTCGGCCGACGCCGGCAGCGAACCCCAGCGCGGTCGCGCGCAGCCGGGCCGGGAACAACTGGCTGACCCAGGCGTAAACGAGGACCTGGGAGCTGAAGACAAATACTCCCGTGACGAAGACGAGCGCGTTCAGCAGAAGCGCGTTATCGACCTTGACGCTCAAGAGGGCGAGGCACGCGGCCGAAAGTCCAAACCACAGCAAGACGATGGGCTTGGTCCCGTGCCTGTCCGCCAGGATGCCGGCGATAATAAGTCCGGCAACGGCACCGAGATTCAAGACCAGGAGCAGGGAAAGGCCGGCGCTGACAGGATATCCAGCGGAAGCCATCAGCTGCGGAAGCCAGGTATTCAGTCCATAGACAAGCAGCAGTCCCATGAATGACGCTGCGCCGATTGCCGCGGCAATCAGGGGATAGGGCTTCTTGGCCAGGCTCCGGAACCCGGTCTTTTCCTCTGTCCCGGCAGCCCGGGCTGCCGGCAAGGTCTCCGGGAGCTTGAACCAGAGGAACGGGGCGAGGATCAAGCCGGAAATGCCTCCCACCACAAACATGATGCGCCAGTCCGGGATGACGATCATTGCCAGGAAGGCTGTTGCCACCGCCCCAACGTGGTAGCCGGTCATTGTGCGGGTGGTTGACTTGCCGGCGGAACTTGCCGGGGCGTAATCGTTCATGTAGGCGAGGGCGGCCGGCAGGCAGGCCCCGAGCCCGGCCCCGGCCAACAGCCGAAGAGCGCCAAATACGGCAACATTCGGGGCCCACACCACCGCGAGCGTCAGAAGCGAGAACCAAAGCACGCACGCGACCAGCAGGTTCCGGCGGCCGAAGCGGTCCGAGAGAGGAGCGATAAAGAGCGCGCCCAAACCCACGCCCACGAGGGATATCGTGGCGACGAAAGTAGCCCCGACAGCATCAAAGCCAAGCTCGCCGGTTTTGATCAAAGTGGGAATGACGGTGCCGAGCACCACCAGATCGAAGCCGTCCAGGGCCATGGCCAGCCAGCAGAGCCACACCGGCCAGTGCGACGGGAGGGCGGAGGGGGAAGTTGTCATGGAATCCTCATTGATTTGGGAAAAGGAGGGAAGTGCTGCCGATCGAGAGCGCCGCCACAACCACACGTGACCCACGGCATGCTTTCTTCCGTCGACAAGGGTACAGGGAGTGTTCACTAAGTGCACGAAAGTTCGCTTCTCGAACGAAGCGCGATTGACCCAGCCTTGACATCCCGATAATCCCGGCGTACCTGGTTGTCGTCGTCGTACGCTGAGGAGCGGACGTGCCCCGGCGCGCCCGCCCGGCTGCCCGAGCACGGGCAAAACCGAAGCAGCCACCCACTGAACGAAGCCCTGGAGGGCTCCATCAATAAAGCAGAGGTAAAACGGCACCGTTACTACTACGGTGATGACGCCAGCCAGTGGGGTGAACTGTTCCTCCCGGAACTGACCGACGGCGGAATTCACGGCGGCGTTGTGGTGGTGATTCACGGTGGCTACTGGCGCTCGCAGTACGGGGCGGAACTGGGGGAACCGCTCGCAGCGGACCTTGCCGGGCACGGGATGGCGGCGTGGAACCTGGAGTACCGCCGCGCGGGAAACGGCGGCGGCTGGCCCGATACGTTCCAGGACGTTCTGGCGGGCATCGACAAACTGCTTGAGCTCGCCGCACCCCATGCCCTGGACCTGGCCAAGGTGGTGGCGTTGGGCCACTCCGCCGGCGGGCACCTGGCCGTCTGGGCGGCAGGCCGGGACCGGCTGGGGCAGTTGGGGCTGGAGCCAGAGCACCGCGGGGTCGGACCTAAAGACGATGGCCTCCGTCTCACCGGAGTGGTCAGCCAGTCAGGGGTTTTGAACCTTGCCGAGGCTGAAAGGCTCAATCTCAGCAACGGTGCGGTGGCCAACCTCCTGGGCGGGCCGTCGTCGGAATTTCCCGGGCGGCACCGGTACGCGGACCCGATGGCTGCGCTCCCGCTGGACGTTCCTGTCTACGCCGTGCACACGACTGAGGACGATGACGTGCCAGTAGCGATGTCCACCAGCTATGTGGAGGCGAGCCGCGATGGGCAGGTCCCCGCAGAGCTGGTCCCCGTTCCCGGCGACCACTTCGCACTGATCAACCCCGGGGCGCCTGCGTATGCAAAGTGCCGGGAACTGGTCCAGGAGCTGCTGGGCTGAAATGAACTGCTGCCCCTGCCACTTCTCTGGCAGAGTATGACCATGCTCACAGTTATTGGCGAAGGCCTCGTCGACGTTGTCCAGCGCGCCTCGGGGATCGAAGCGCACGTAGGCGGCAGCCCGCTGAATGTGGCGGTGGGACTGGCCCGACTGGACCACCCGGTGCAGTTCATCGGCCGCTACGGCCGGGACGCGTACGGCGATTCCGTCGCGGCGCACCTCCGCTCCAGTTCCGTGATGCTTCCGCTGGGCCCGGATGAGCTGCCGACAAGCGTGGCCACCGCCCTGATTGACGACGAAGGCGCCGCCACCTACACGTTCGACCTCACCTGGGAGCTTCCCGGCATCGCCGACCGGCTTGCTTTCATGCTGCAGGGCACCACCCTGCTGCACACCGGATCAATCGCGACCATGCTGGCGCCGGGTGCAACGGACGTGCTCGCCGCCGTCGAATACGCCCACCCGCGCGCCACCATCAGCTTTGACCCCAACTGCCGGCCCAGCATCATCACCGATGTGGACTACGCCCGCCGCCATGTGGAGAAGTTTGTGTCCCTGGCGGACGTGGTCAAGGCCTCAGACGAGGACCTTGCCTGGCTGTATCCGGGCGAGGATGTGCTGGAATCGGCGCGGCGGTGGATGACGCTGGGCCGGACTGAAAGGCCGGCCATGGTGGTGGTCACGCGCGGGGCAGCCGGACCGTGGGGCATCACGGCGTCAGGTGAAGCAGAGTGCCCGGCGCCGAAGGTGAACGTTGCTGACACAGTGGGTGCCGGTGATTCCTTCATGGCCGCCCTGCTCTCCGGCCTGGTGGACCGCGGCCTGGACGGCGCCCAGAACCGCAAGGACCTCCGTGAACTTCCCGCGGAGGGGCTCGCTGAACTCCTGGCCCACGCGGCCAAGGCGGCAGCGGTGACAGTGTCGCGGCCCGGTGCCAACCCGCCCACCCGCGCTGAACTGAACGGAAGCTCGGGGGAGTAGGGCCGGATTTCCCTTCGTTATCCCTCGTGGTTGTAGTAGGGCCATGGCAGGAAGCGACGCTCACCGCGCCGGTCGGGTCCTTCCAGAGTGACTTTGCCCTTCGCAGCCCATTCCACGCCGCGGGGGAACATCCGGATGAACTCGATCCGCCGGAACGTGTCGAGGTCGTGCCCGATCGTAATCGTGAAGCTGCGGCCTTCGCCGTAGTTGTTGATCCAGGCAAGGGGCTGCAACGTGTTGATGCCGGGAAGACCCTCGATTCCCTCCGCAGGGATGGCCACCGGATAGTGGGACAAGGGCCACATGGGCGCTTTCTTGTACGAGTCCAAGTCGTCAAACGTTGAGAGAAGCACCTCTGCGCCGTCGTACAGCTGCACGCCCGTCAGGATGTCGTCACCCGTCACTGTCCAGGTGTCGCTGATGCCCTCCGTGATGGGGTGGCGTGGCTGGGCGGTCTGCAGCAGAGCCTCACCCCATGGACGCGGGCGCAGCCCCGTTGGAACGCTGAGCTTCGCGCCCCGCATGATGTTGTACTCCTCGGGGTAGCCCCAGTCGTCCTCCTGCACGGCCGAGCCATGGAACCAGACGATGCCTTTCCCGTCGTCGTGGACAAACTTCAGCAGGGCCGCGTCGGTTTCGGCGCCGAACCCGACCGCCTTTTCGTGGTATCCGTCGCGGCCCTCGAACACGATGATGACGACGTCGTATTTGTCGATAACGTTTGCCCCGAGCCCCCGCGGGTCCTCAATGACGCGGACGCGGAACCGGCCTGTGTCCTCAAGAACGGTAGTGAGCCAGTGGTTGTGGGACCGGAAGCTGCGGAACTCGTTGTCGTGCTCGCGGGTCATATGCCCGGAGAGGATGAGTGCGTTTATCACGTCGGCCATGTGGTCTGGGCTCCTTGGTGTTCGGGCAGGTTGGGTTATGGAGAAAGTTTACATACTTTAGTATGAAACAGACATAACAATGCTACGATCGGTTTGCACCTAGAGAGAGTGAGCAATGATGCTTCTCGAAAGAGACCTCATCCAGTCCGTCGGCTTCCGCAACGTCACTGAAGGCGGGCGTGTGACCGGCTTCCAGTTCCGGGTCCGGATGCCTTCCTACCGCGGCATGGCCGCGTCCCTCATCGACGGCATTGCAGTCCGCGTGGGCAACATCGTGGACGTTCCCGCCGATGTCGCGCTGTGGACCTTCGGCGGAACCACCTACAGCCTCCAGGAACTGTGGAACAGCGACGGCGTCCGCTGGCCCCTGGAGGACGCAGCCATCGTCACGGTGCCGTTCGACGGCGGGCTGCCGCAGGGTGTGCATGAAATTGCCATCGAGCTGCGCCTGCGCATGTCCTACATTCCGCTCGAGCACCAGCCGTCCGTGTACCGTGTCAGTCGGGCGGTTGTCCTGGCTTCGGAGGGGCAGGGTGGGCCCTTCCAGTACGGTGTGTCCCTCTATAGCTACATGGGCGACTACGGCACGGTCCTGGACCTGGAAACCGCGCTCGCCGCCGTGGCCGAAACCGGTGCCACCGGGGTCGAGATTCTCGGCGAGGGCCACGTGCACAACTATCCTGCTCCGTCCGCGGCCTGGGTCGACCAGTGGTTTGCGCTCCTGGAAAAGTACTCGCTGGAACCCACCAACTACGGTTCATGGATCGACACCCGCCTGCACCCCGGCCGCGCTATGACCGCCGTCGAAGGCGCCGCCGCCCTCCAGCGCGACCTGAAGCTCGCCGGCACGTTGGGCTTCAAGTACGTCCGCCCCAAGATCGGAGTAACGTCCAGCGACCTTATCCCGGACCCCATCTGGACCGAGTCCGTGGAGCGCTCACTGGACCTCGCCCATGAACTGGGCATCGTCATCTGCCCCGAAATCCACTCGCCGACACCCATCAAGCACCCCGTGGTGGACGACTACATCGGCCTGATCGAACGGACCGGGACCAAGAACTTCGGACTCCTCATCGATACCGGCATCTTCCAGGACCGGCCCATCCCGCTGCGCGAGGGGGAGACCCGCGAGACCCGGCCCGCCTTCTTGGACGGCATCGGCGTGGACCCGGCCGACCTGGCTGGCATCGCCGAGTATGTGGTGTTCGTCCAGGCCAAGTTCCATGACATCAACGACCAGCTCGAAGACCAGCAGATCCCCTGGCGGCCCGTCCTCCAATCGCTGAAGGACGCCGGCTACACCGGTTATCTGTCCAGCGAATACGAAGGGGAACGGACCCCCTGGCGTTCCATCGAGCAGGTCCGCCGCCAGCACGCACTGATCCGCGGCATCGCCGCCCAGCTCGACTAGCACCCACCCCACACGATTGAAGAGTGACATCATGCCTAATGGACTTATCGACGACTCAAGCCTGCGCGCCCACCCGGACGGCCTTGCCCTGGCCCTGACCCTGCCGTGGTACCGGAGCCTCTGGCTCTCCTCGGTCTCCAGCCTGAAGCTCACGGTGGACGGCCAGGACGTGCCGGAGCAGGACCTGAGCCTGGAACTCGGCGGCACGCGGTATGCGCTGGCCGACCTGCCTGCCCAGAGCGAAACCCTCTGGTACCTCCAGGAACACCCCCTGCTGATCGCCAAGCGGGGCACCCCTGTGGCCCTGAGCGAACAGCACACGGTCCAGCTCATCGGAGAGCTCCGCCTGCCCTACATGCAGATCGCCCCGGGGCAGGACGGCGGGCCCGGCATGTACGTCCCCAACTTCGTGAACCAGACACTGGAATTGACCGTCACGGACAAGGCGGCGGAGGCTCCGGCGCTGACCACCACGATCACGCCGCCCCCGCCGAAGGCTGAGGACGATCCGTTCTCGCTCGGGCTCACCCTGTATTCGGCCAGCGCCGAGTTCCGGGCCGGCTGGTACGACTTCGACGGCCTGCTGAACCGCGTGGCGGAGCTGGGCATCGGCCCTGGCATCGAGATTGTGGCGTCCCAAGTCCTGCCGACGTATCCGAACGTCTCGGATGACTTCGCCCGTTCCTGGCAGGAGGCCTTCGACAAGCACGGCTTCACCGCCAGCTCCTTCGGCGCCAACCTGGACATGGGCCGGCGCCGCGACCGCGACATGACACCCGACGAGGAATACCAGTTCACCGAGACGCTCTTCCACGGCGCAAAGAGACTCGGCTTCCCGCTGGTCCGCATCCAGAGCGCCAAGCCGGACCTGCTGCGGCGGCTCCTGCCGCTCGCCGAGGACCTGGAGCTCAAGCTTGCCTACGAGATCCATGCACCGCTGGGACCCAACTCCCGGGAGATCATGAAGGTCCGCGACGTGTACGCGGAACTCGATTCACCGCTGCTGGGCTTCGTGGCCGATTTCTCCTCCACCATGCACAGCATGTCCCCCACGCTCCTGCGTGCGGTCCGCCGTGCCGGGCTCGACGACGAAGCCGTCCAAAAGCTGCAGGCCATCTGGGCCACCGATGCGCCCATGCGCGCGCGGCAGGAGGAGTTCATCGGCTACCTTCGGGCACGGGACTTCGATCCTGCCCGACTTGGTTCCTTCGCGCATCTGGCCTTCAACATGCACGGTCATGTCAGCCCGACGGAGTGGGCGGACATCATGCCGCAGATCATGCACGTCCATGCCAAGTTCTACGACATTGATGAACAGGGCAACGAGCCTGCCATCGACTACCCGGAACTCGTCCGCGTGCTCGTGGAGGGCGGCTACCGCGGCTACTGGTCCAGCGAATGGGAGGGTCACGCCTTCGCCGAGCTTGGCGAGGTGGATCCGCTGCTGCTGGTCCGTAAGCAGCATGACCTCATCCGCAAGAGCATGCGGTCGTCGCTCGCATCAGCCTGACCCCTTAGCGTTGTGCATCCTTGGTGCCCGTCCGCTCCAGCGGCCGGGCACTCAGGCGCTTAAGGGCACAGAGCCATCTAAGCGCACCAGGCGTTTACGGGGTTTCCTTTGCCGCGGCCGCGGCGACGATCTCGCCAGCCTCCTGGAAAAGGCCCCGCATCCACTCGTGCTCCGAATCGCGGTTGTGCACCGGATGCCACCAGAGGGCGTTGACCAGCGGCGTGGCATCGAACGGCAGCGGCAGGACCCGTACCCCGCCCACACGGAGCGCGAACGGTATCAGCGCCGCCTGGATGAGCGCGATCCGGTTGGTTCCCACCACAAAATGCGGCAAGGACTGGAAGCTCTCCACCACCACGTCCACTCGCGGCTCCACACCGAGCTGCATGATCTGGCGTTCCGCCGAGGTTGACGCCGACCGGGTCTGGTACGTCATCGCCCACGGAAGTTCGGCGATGTTCTCCATGGTGATTTTCTCGCCGACGGCCTTGTTGGAGGCTGAGACCACCGCCACCCAGCCGTCCCGCCACAGGTCCAGGTAGGGGAGCCCGGAGAGGAATCCGTGCGGAATTACCATGCCGTCCACGGAGCGGAGCCGGTTGGCTGCGTCTTCCACCACCATCGGGTTGTGCAGCATGAACCGGAACCGGACGCCCGGCGCGCGCTCGGCCGCAAGCTCGGAAACAACCCGGCCAACAGTGGTAAATCCGTAATCGGAGCCGTAGATGGAGAACTCGCGCTCCGATTCGGCGGGCTCCCACGTGGCCTGGCTCTCGAAGACGCGCCGGGCCGCCTCCAGCGCTGTGGTGGTGTGCTCAGCCAAACGCAGGGCGAAGGGCGTGAGTTCATAGGCATTGCCGCGGCGGGCCAGGATGGGATCCCCAAAGTGGGACCGGAGCCGCGCCAGCGAAGCGCTCAGCGCCGGCTGGCTGAGATGGAGCCGCTCGGCCGCCCTCGTCACGCTCCGCTCGGTGATGAGGGCATCCAGCGAGATCAGCAGGTTGAGGTCGAGCCGGGAAAGCAGGACATTATTCGTCACGGCACGGCGATCTTTCAACGGTGAACTTTCGTCCCGCCAGTGTATCAGTCGCATCAATAGGGGCGGCATGGTGCATCAGATCGTCCGATGCAGGGAGGGCTTCCGTAGACCCCCGTGAAACTTATGTCTGGCATCTGCAATACTTATGTGCTTTTTCTGCACATCTCCTGCATACTGGTGAGTGACCGGGGTCACGGCTCCCGGATTTTTTCGACAACGAAGTCAGAAAGGCTGGACATGACACAGCACCGTCGCTATTCAGGCCTAAAGGCCGGCGCCCTCGCCGTCCCCACCATCGCGGCCCTCCTCCTTACCGGCTGCTCGGCCTCCACCGGCAGCAACGCCTCCTCCGGAAGCTCGAAGGAATTTTCGCTGTCCTTCGCCACCTCCAACACGATCGAAAGCCCCTTCCAGGTGCTCGCCGAGAAGTACATCGAGGCGAACCCGGACGTGAAGATCACGTTCAACCCGCAGCCCAACGACTCCTACGACCAGACCCTGCGCACCCAGCTCCAGGCAGGCAACGCCTCAGACGTCGTGGTGACCTCGCCCGGCGCCGGCACCGGACGCAGCATCCTGCCGCTCGCCGAAGCCGGCTTCCTTGAGCCGCTCGACGATGCCGCCAAGGAACTGCTCCCCGAGGGAAGCGCCAGCACCTTCGGAACCGACGGCAAAGTGTACGGCCAGGCCACGGAAATCACCGTCGCCGCCTTGGTGTCGAACGAGACGGCCGCACAGGCAGCCGGTGGCTTCCCTGCCGACTTTTCCTCCCTCCAGGAGCAGTGCAAGACTCTGGAGTCGTCCGGCAAATCCCTCTTTGCCCTCGCCGGGTCTGCCCCTCCCAACACCGGGCTGATGGCAATGTCGCTGGCGGCCTCGCGCGTTTACGCGGAAGACCCGAAGTGGAACGATAAGCGCGCCGCCAAGGAGACCACGTTCGCAGGCTCGGACGGCTGGAAGTCAGCCCTCGAAGCAGTCAACACCCTGAAGGACGCCGGGTGCTTCCAGAAGGGTGCTGCCGGCGGCGGGTTCGACGCGATCACCAAGGGCCTTGCCGGCGGAACGTCCGTGAGCGGCTTCATTCCGGCCCCCAGCTGGAAGCAGCTGGAGTCTGCCGCCGGTGGCGCCAAATTCGCCGTCCGGGCACTCCCGGCGGAAAGCTCAAGCAAGAGCTACGTCTTCGCCAGCGCCAACTACGCCTTCTCCATCAATGCGGCCTCCAAGAACAAGGACGCCGCCAAGGCTTTCCTTGACTGGGCTGCAGAGCCGGAGCAGACCAAAGCGTTCGCCGAGATCGACGGCGCACTGCCGGTTACGGGACTCGACAAGTACGACTTCGAGGGCGGCGCCTACAAGAACGTCGGCGACCTGATCAAGGATGGCAAGTACGGCCCGCTCCCGAACATCCAGTGGCCGAATTCCGCCGTCTATGACGCACTGGCCACCGGGGTCCAGGGCATCATCACCGGTCAGAAGAGCCCTGACCAGGTCCTGCAGGCCATGGATGCCGCCTGGGGACAGTAGCCTTTTTCACCATCAACGTTCCGACCACTCAAAGGGACAAGCAAGGAATACCATGACTGCGACGATGCAACCGAAAAGCGAAGCAGCAGAAGCACCCCGGCGAGGCAGGCGCACTCCGGGGGCGGGCCGGAACGCCCGCTCCCGGGGCCGCGGCCTGGAGTTCGGACACTGGTGGTGGGCCCTGCCCGGGATCGCCCTGGTGTTTGCCATCCACTATGTGGCAACTGGAATTGGCGGATTCTTCGCCTTTACCAACTGGACGGGCATCGGCTCGTTCAAGATCACGGGCTGGGCCAACTTTGAGGCCATCTTCAAGGACCCCACGAAAGTCGGAGCCCTCTCCAACACCCTCTTCCTGGCCTTTGGCTCGGTTCTCCTGGGCAACATCGCCGGACTGGTCATTGCGCTGGGCCTGAACCGCGTCCTCAAGACGCGCTACATCCTCCGGACCCTGTTCTTTATGCCGGTGGTGCTCAGCCCGCTTGCCACGGCCTACATCTGGAAATACATCTTCGACTTCGACGGTCCGCTCAATGCCTTCCTCACGGCAATAGGCGCAGGCGACCAGGCCAAGCCGTGGCTGGCCGACCCCCAGTGGGCCATCTGGACCGTCCTGGTGGTGCTGGTCTGGTCTTCCACCGGTTTTGCCATGGTTATTTTTATGGCCGGCCTGGCCGGCGTCCCCGCGGAAGTAGAGGAAGCAGCGGCCATTGACGGCGCCAACCTGTGGCAGCGGTTCCGGAACGTGACCCTGCCCGCCATCCGTCCCGCCGTTGCCATCGCCACCACACTGGGAATCGTCCAGGGACTGCGCGTCTTCGATCCCATCATGGCGCTCACCGGCGGCGGACCCGCTGGGGCAACCGAAACGCTGGCCACCCAGGTCTACAAGCAGGCGTTTGCACTCGGAAACTTCGGGGGCGGTGCCGCCCTGGCCCTGGTGCTCGCCGCCATCATCCTGATCTTCGCCGTAATCCAGCAGCGGCTGACGCGTTCGAACCCTGAGGACTAAGCAATGTTCCGCTACACCAAACTCACCCTGCTCCGCGAAATCGGCCTGTGGGCCCTCGCCCTGCTGTTCCTCACGCCGTTCTACTTCCTGGTAACAACTGCCCTGAAGCCGGACACCGAGTTGTTCACCACCTCAGCCCTGGCCCCGCCAAAAAGTCCGGACTTCAGCAACTTCATCGACGTCCTCACCGCCACCGGCAACTCCAACGTGGTGCTGGGCCTGATCAACAGCGTCATCATCACCGCGGGAAGCATCGTGGGGCTCATCGCACTGGGTTCCATCACTGGGTACGTCATCTCCCGCAGCACCCGCCGCTGGAGCAAGGGCGCGTATTACCTCTTCCTGGTGGCCATCATCCTTCCAGGCCAACTCGGTGCCGTCCCGCTGTACATGGGGGCACGGGCTCTGGGACTCACCGGATCAGCGTGGGGCCTGATTGTCCTGTACACCGGCATGCTCCTGCCGCTCTCGATCTTCCTCTACGCAAACTTTTTCCGCGGCCTTGGCACGGACTATGAAGAGGCGGCCACCATCGACGGCGCCAGCAAGTCCCAGATCTTCTCCAAGGTGGTGTTCCCCATGATGGCTCCCGCCACGGGAACGGTCACCATCTTCGCCGGCCTCATCGTGTGGAACGACTTCTTCACGTCGCTGATCTTCCTGGGCGGCTCCGCCAACCAGACACTGCCGGTGGCCATGTACTACTACATCGGCTCCCTGGTTTCCCAGTGGAACTCGATCTTCGCCATTGTCATTGTGTCCATGGTCCCCATCCTTGCCCTGTTCCTGTTCGCACAGAAGCGCTTCATCCAGGGCTTCTCCGGCGGCCTGAAAGGCTGATCCGATATGACTGACAACCGCGCGGCGTTCGAACGCTTCGTGGAGATCTTCTACACCCAAAAACGGGTGCGGGAAGCCTTCGAATTCCTCGTCGCGGACGATTACCGCCAACACAATCCCACGATCGGCGACGGCCCCGAAGAGGCTATCCGGATGCTGACGCCCAAGTTCGAGGGTTCCCCCGACTCGCGCTTCGAGGTCCAGCGGATCCTGGTTGACGGGGACCTGGCCATGGTCCATGTACGTGCTTCGGGCCCGGGCCGCCCGGATGCGGCCGTCGCCGACATCTACCGCTTCGAAGGCGGCCGGATCGTGGAGCACTGGGACGTGCTCCAGCCGGTCCCGGACCGGCCTGTCCACGACCACCCCATGTTTTAGAACATTGCAACTTTCCAAGGAGTAAACCATGTACCAGCTCGCACCCAATATCGACCTGCTATTCACCGAGGCCGGGGACGCCCCCGACCGCGTCCGGGCCGCAGCTGCCGCCGGCTTCAATGCCGTAGAGATGTGGGGGCCCACAGGGAAGGACATTCCCGCCCTCAAGGAAGCACTGGAGGAAACCGGAGTCCAGCTGACCGCCCAGCTGGCAGAGCCGCGGATGCAGTTCATGATCCCGCCCAAGGACCACGCGCCGTTCTACACCGGACTGGATGCAGGCGTCGAGGTCGCCCACAAGCTCGGCTGCCCCCGCATCGTGGTAGGCAGCGGCACCGGCTTCGGTGGCCGCAAGCGGCAGGACCAGCTGGACGAGCTGATCGAGATCTTCACCAGGGGCGTGGCCCACATTGAGGGTTCCGGCATCACCCTGGTCCTCGAACCGGTAAACATCAGGGTAGATCACCCCGGGGCGCTCCTGGACCGCACTTCGGAAGCTGTCTACGTTGCCAAGGGCGTCAACTCGCCCAACTTCGGCGTCCTCTACGACCTCTACCACTCCACCATTGAAGGCGAGGATGTGGCCGCCGAGCTCGCCAACGCAGGGGACCTCGTCAAGTACGTGCAGGTGGCCGATGCACCGGGCCGCGGCGAACCCGGCTCCGGCTCCATCGACTGGCCCGCCCGGTTCGCGGACCTGCGGAACAGCGGCTACACAGGCCCCATCGGGCTCGAGTATTACCCCACCATTGACTCGGCAAAGTCGGTGCGCCGCATCCAGGAACTGGTGGCGGGACGATGAGCAGCAGCCGGTATCCCGCTGCGGTCGACGTCGCCATCGTCGGCAGCGGCCCAACGGCATCGGCCTACGCACGGATCCTCAGCGAAGAAGCCCCCGGCGCCAATATTGCAATGTTCGAAGTGGGCCCCACCGTCAGCAATCCGGCCGGGGCGCACGTCAAGAATATCGAGGATCCTGATCGCCGCAGCCTGGCCCAGCGGGCCTCGGAAGGCCCCGGTGCAGGTGCCGCCACGGTGAACTCACCCGGTGCCGTCAAGAGCGGCGAGCGCCGTGCCCGGCCGGGAACCTACCTGCTGCAGGACGGGTACGCTTTCCCGGGCGAGGACGGCATGCCCGTCGCGGCCATGTCCAGCAACGTGGGCGGCATGGCCGCCCACTGGACCGCCGCCTGCCCCCGCCCGGGCGGCAAGGAGCGCATCCCGTTCCTGCCGGACCTTGAAGAGCTCCTGGACGAGGCTGACCGCCTCCTGGGCGTCACTACCCATGCATTCGATGGCGCCCCCTTCTCGGACCTCGTCCGCGAACGACTCTCCACAGTGGTGGATCAGGGCCGAAAGCCTGCCTGCCGCGTCCAGCCCATGCCGCTTGCTGTCCACCGGCGGCAGGATGGCGCCCTTGTTTGGTCAGGCTCCGACGTCGTGATGGATGACGTCACCCGGGAAAACCCGCAGTTTGAACTCTTTGATGAATCGCTGGTGACGCGTGTCCTGGTGGAGGACGGGATTGCTTCCGGGATCGAGGTCCAGGACCGCCGCAGCGGCGAAACCCACCGGGTGGCCGCCCGGTACGTGGTGGTGGGCGGGGATGCCCTGCGCACGCCGCAGCTGCTGTGGGCATCCGGGATCCGGCCCGAGGCACTGGGCCGCTACCTCAACGACCAGGCGCAGGTGGTGTTCGCGAGCAGGTTGCGCGACGTCGCGGCTCCACAGGGCCCGGCAGCAGCCAGCGGAGCACTCAGTGAGCAGAGTGGAGTTGCCTGGGTTCCCTACACTGACGAGGCGCCGTTCCATGGCCAGATCATGCAGCTGGATGCGTCCCCGGTCCCCTTGGCTGACGATGATCCCGTTGTCCCCGGCTCAATAGTGGGGCTGGGCCTGTTCTGCGCCAAGGACCTGCAGCGCGAGGACCGGGTGGCGTTCGACGACGATACCCGTGACTCCTACGGGATGCCCGCCATGCGCATCCACTACCGCCTCACCGAGCGGGACCATGAAGTCCTGGACCGCGCCAGGCAGCAGATTATCCGGCTGGGCAAGGCTGTGGGCGAACCTCTCGACGAACAGCCCTTCGTTTTGCCCCCTGGGGCGTCACTGCACTACCAGGGCACCACACGGATGGGTGAAACGGACGACGGCGAGAGCGTCTGTTCGCCGGACAGCCAGGTGTGGCAGGTCCCCGGCCTTTTCGTGGCAGGCAACGGAGTTATCCCCACCGCCACAGCATGCAACCCCACGCTGACGTCGGTAGCCCTCGCCGTACGTGGAGCACGGAATATCGCTCAAGAAATCAACAGCTCTTTGCTTATGTCTGATTCAGACAATAGACTGACTAAATAAAGAAGAAGTGCCGCTGGACGGTCACTTCATTCCCACCCAGGCATTTTCAATCACAGGCAAGGCATGCCGCAGACAAGGAGGTCTCGATGATCGCCGACCGCATAATCGAGCAGGGGACACTTACTACCCAGGACGGCCGTACCGCCGTCGAAGTACGAATCCCCTGGTACCGCGCCCTTCCGGGCTCGTGCATAGCCGGCGCAGCACTCACGGTTGACGGCGTTGCCGCTCCGCAGGACACGCTTCGGTGGACCATGAACAACCGCACGTTCAGCTTTGAAGAGCTCGTGGACGAGACCGGCGAGTGGTGGTTTCCGCTCGACTCGGCCGTCCTTTCCGGCGATCTTCCCGTCCGGGATGGCCAGACGGAGCACGAGGTCCGGGTGGACCTGAAGCTCTACATCCCCTACATCATCACCGACCACGGCGTGCTGCACATCGAAGAGCACGACACCAAAACTATGAAGGTGGCACAGCGATGACCAGCCTTGGCACGCCCATCCAGGGCGTCACCCTCTACAGCTTCACCCGCGCCTCCCATGCGCGGCAGTACGACCTCGACGGCCTCATCCGCAAGGTTGCGGCCGAGGGCTTCGGCCCGGGCCTGGAGCTTATCGGATTCTCGAGCCTCCGCGGCTTCCCGGACCGCATCGATGACGCTTTCGTGGGGCAGTTCCGCGACCTGGTGGCCGAGGTGGACCTGGTTCCCACCTCCCTGGCCGTCAACGTTGACACCGGCATCCGACGCGACCGGCTGATGAACCACGACGAGCTGGTCGAATACATGCGCAAGCAGATCGAGGTAGCAGCCAGGCTCGGGTTCCCCATCGCCCGCGTGCAGATCTCGCTGACGCCCGACGCCATGGAAAGCCTCCTGCCCGTCGCCGAGAAGTATGGCGTCACCTTGGCGCTCGAAGTCCACGCCGACCAGCACGGCGCCCACGAACGGGTTCTCGCGCTCCGAGACCGCTACGAAGAGCTCGATTCCCCGCTGCTTGGCTTCACCGCTGACTGGGGGGCCACTGTCACAGGTTTTGCGCCCTCCCTGCTGGAGGCCTACCGCCGCCGCGGTGCATCGGAGGACCTGCTCCGGCAGGTGGTTGAGCTGTGGAACGGCTTCTACGCCGAAGGCCCGCCCAACACCCAGAAGGTCCACGGCGAACGCTTTGGTGCCTTCATCGGCCTCGCCGCCCGGAACGGGCGCCCGGACCTTGGAATCGACTTCGCCATCAACGGGACGGGACTCTTCGGTCCTGCGCCGCTGGACACCTGGCTGGAAATCATGCCCTGGGTCCGCCACGTGCACGGCAAGTTCTTCGGCATTGACGAAAACGGCGAAGAGCCCTCAGTGCCGGTGCGCGGCCTGGTCCGGCAACTCGTGGAAAACGGCTACTCCGGTGCCATCTCCAGCGAATATGAAGGCTGGCACTGGAACAACTGGCAGGACCCGTTCGAGATCATCCGCGGCGAGCAGGCTGTCCAGCGTTCAGCAGCGGCTGATGCCGGTTCCGCCATGATCACCGATGCTTCGGAAGCCCGCCGTATCCTCAGCAGCCACCTCGCCCAGCCCGTCCGCGGCTGAAACAAAAGGAACTAAAGACATGTCAGAAGGCATCGCAGGCTCGGGCATCGAGCTTGGCATTACCCTCTATTCACTGACCTCCGAATTCGCCGCCGGGCTCTACACCCCGGAGACCCTGATCAAGGCCGTCGCCGATGAAGGCCTCGGCCCGGGCGTCGAGTTCAACATCGCACAGATGCTGCGCACTTATCCGGACGTGGACGACGACTTCGTCAAACTTTGGCGCGACAGCATGGACCGCTATGGCCTGACCCCGAGCGCCGTGGGCACGAACCTGGACATGGGCCGCCGTAAAGACCGGGACATGACGCCGGACGAGGAGTTCGACTTCTTCGCCAGGCAGCTCCAGACCGCCAACACGCTGGGCTTCAACAAGATCGTCATCCGATCCGCAGGCAAGGAACTGCTGCGCCGGCTGCTTCCGCTGGCCGAGAAGTACGACCAGAAGCTCGGCTATGAGATCCACGCGCCCCAGGGCCCGAACGATCCCAAGATCCTGCAGATCCGCGAGATGTATGAGGAGCTCGGCAGCGACCGGCTGGGCTTCACGGCGGACTTCAGTTCCACCATGCACAGCCTGTCGCCGACGCTGTTCCGCACGCTGACCCAGATGGGGCTGCCCGAGGAGCACTTCGCCGTGATGCAGGACATCTGGCGCAAGCCGCTTCCCATGCAGGAGCGGAACCAGGAGTTCGAGGACTACCTGCGCGAAAACAACTTCGATCCCGCCCAGTTGGGCCCCTTCACCCGGCTGGCGTTCAACATGCACGGGCTGGTTCCGCCGGAGGAATGGCTGGACATCATGCCGCAGATGTTCCACGTGCACGCGAAGTTCTACGACATCGACGAGAACGGCAACGAGCCCGCCATGGACATCCCGCGCATCGTGCGCCAGTTCGTCAAGGGCGGCTACACCGGATTCCTCTCCAGCGAATGGGAAGGCCACGCCTTCGCCGACCTGGGCGAATCAGACCCCATCGACCTGGTGAAGAAGCAGCACGCGCTCATGCGCCGTGCCATCGAAGAAGCTGTCGTTCCGGCTTAGGGGAGGTTTAATGTCTGCTATCGATACCGACCTCGCAGCCGAGGTGGATCGCCTGCGGGGCGAACTCGCTGAAGCCCTGAAACTGGCCCGCCGGGCCAACGACCGGGGCGACATTGAGAATCTGTTCAACCGCTATATGTACCTGCACAATGCCTTTGAGGATGAACAGATCATCCCGTTGTGGGTGAAGCCGGGTACTCCCGGCATCCGGGCGAGGTACACCAACGCGGGCCAGTACACGGATTATGACAGTGTCATCCGCTACCACCAGGGCCGCCCGCGGCCCGAGGGCAAGCTCATCCTGCATTACACCACCACGCCGGTCATCGAAGTGGCGGCCGACGGCAACACGGCCAAGGGCGTCTGGATCATGACCGGCAACGAGTCCGGCCTGACGGACCCGGAAGTGGCCAAGGACAGCCCGGACTACATGTACTCGCCCGGTGAGGTGCAGGGCAAGAGGGTCTGGGCCCACTGGGTCTGGTGCAAGTACGCTGTGGACTTCCTGCGCCAGGACGGGGAATGGAAGATCTGGAAGTTCCGCTGTTACGAGCTCCTGAGGGCCCCGTTCGAGGAGAACTGGATCAGCTTCGCCGAGAAGAACCAGCATGCCTTCGCCCTGGACCTGATGTACTTCGGCGACGACGGCAAGCCGGTGTTTATGCCGCCCGCCGACGAAGCCGTTCCCCAGGAATCCCACCCATACAGCCCCTCCACCCGGCAGACGCTGGATCCGCTCCCGCCTACACCCCACGACACCTTCGTCGACACGTTCAAGTAAGGAAAGCCATGGCAACTCACAACTCCCTGTTCCAGGACGCCGACGTCCGCAGGCACCCCGAGGGCATTTCGGTGTCCGTGCAACTGCCCTGGTACCGCAGCCTCTGGCTGTCCGCCGTGGACGATGTTGCGGCCACAGTCAATGGCGTGGCGATCCCCAAGGAGTCCCTCCGCTTTGAACTGCAGGGCAAGTCATACTCCATCGCGGAGCTGCCGGAGCAATGGGAAACCCTGTGGTTTGTGGCAGATAAGCCGGATGTCATCATCCCGCTGGACCGCATCCCCGACGTGGGCGAGGAGATCGACGTCGAAGTCATCCTTACTCTCCGCCTGCTCTACATGCAGATCGCTCCCATGCGCTACGTCGGAAACCGGGTGGCGATTGAGCGCAAGGTAGTGCTGGCATGACAACCCTGCGGGTGGCGATGATCGGTTATGGGTTCATGGGCGCTGCCCACTCCCAGGGCTGGCGGACCGCGCCGCGGGTGTTTGACCTGCCAGCGAAACTGGAAATGGCCGTCGTGGTGGGCCGCAACTCCCAGGCGGTGGCGGGCGCGGCCCTAAAGTGGGGCTGGGCTGAGTCTGCCACCGACTGGCGCGAAGTGATCGCCCGGGACGATATCGACGTCGTCGACATCGTGACCCCTGGCGACTCCCACGCCGAGATCGCGATTGCAGCCCTTGAAGCGGGGAAGCACGTCCTGTGCGAGAAGCCGCTGGCCAATACGGTGGCCGAGGCTGAAGCGATGGCTGAGGCTGCAGGGCGGGCCGCAGCCCGGGGAGTCCGGGCGATGGTGGGGTTCACCTACCGCCGGGTTCCCGCGGTCACGTTCCTGCGGAACCTGATCGCCGAAGGCGCCGTGGGTACCATCAACCAGGTGCGTGCCTCGTACCGGCAGGACTGGCTGGTGGATCCGGAGATGCCGCTGGCCTGGCGCCTGCAGAAGGAACATGCCGGCTCCGGGGCGCTGGGTGACATCGGCGCCCACGCCATCGACCTGGCCCAGTTCGTCACCGGGCTGAACCTCGAAAAGGTCTCCGGCGTCATTGACACCATCGTCAAGGAGCGCCCACTGCTTGATTCAGGTTCCGGACTGTCCGGCACTGCCGGTGCCGGCAAGGGCCAGGTGACGGTGGACGACATCGCCATCTTCACCGGCCGGTTCGAATCCGGTGCGCTGGGATCATTCGAGGCCTCCCGCTTTGCCACCGGCCGGAAGAACGCCCTGCAGATCGAAGTCTCCGGGGACAAGGGCGCACTGGCCTTCGACCTCGAGGACCTCAACAGCGTCCAGTTCTACGACCGCACGGCACCCGCAGACCGCCAGGGCTTCCGGAAAATCCTGGTTACGGAAGCGGAGCATCCCTATGTTTCGGCCTGGTGGCCCGCAGGGCACATGCTCGGCTACGAGCACGGGTTCTCCCACCAGGTCAAAGACCTCGTGGAAGGCATCGTGGGCGGCACCGACCCGCATCCCACGTTCGCTGACGGGCTGCGGGTACAGCGGGTGCTCGACGCCGTCGAGCGCAGTTCCGAGAATGATTCGGCCTGGACGCGCGTTGCCGCTGACGTCCCGGCGCAGGTTTCGTAGGAGGGGAAGTACATGGCACGACCGATTACCTTGTTCACCGGCCAGTGGGCCGACCTGCCGTTTGAGGAGGTGGCCCGGCTCGCCGGCGAGTGGGGCTACGACGGGCTGGAAATCGCGTGCTGGGGTGACCACCTGGACCCCTGGCGCTGGGACGACGACGCCTATGTCCAGGGAAAGCTCGACATCCTGGAACGGCACGGACTTAAGGTGTGGACCATTTCCAACCACCTTAAGGGCCAGGCCGTGTGCGATGACCCCATCGACGAACGGCACCGCGGCATCCTGCCCGACGTGGTGTGGGGCGACGGCGATCCCGAGGGGGTGCGCCGCCGCGCCGCCGAGGAAATGAAGAACACCGCCCGGCTCGCTGCCAAGCTCGGCGTGAAGACGGTGACGGGGTTTACGGGCTCCTCCATCTGGAAGTACGTGGCAATGTTCCCGCCCGCCTCCGAGAAGATGGTGGACGCCGGCTACCAGGACTTTGCCGACCGGTGGAACCCCATTCTCGACGTCTTTGACGAGGTGGGCGTCCGGTTCGCCCATGAGGTTCATCCCTCCGAGATCGCCTACGACTACTGGACCACCCAACGCGCGCTGGAGGCGATTGGACACCGCGAAGCCTTTGGGTTGAATTGGGATCCGAGCCACATGGTGTGGCAGGACATCGATCCCGTGGGGTTCCTGTGGGACTTCAAGGACCGCATCTACCACGTGCACTGCAAGGACACGAAGAAGCGTCTGGCCAACGGGCGCAACGGCCGGCTCTCATCCCACCTGCCTTGGGCGGACCCACGGCGGGGCTGGGATTTCATCTCCACCGGCCACGGCGATGTCCCCTGGGAAGATGCGTTCCGGATGCTGAATTCCATCAACTACCGCGGCCCCCTGTCGGTGGAGTGGGAGGACGCCGGTATGGACAGGCTGGACGGCGCCCCCGAGGCACTGGCGTTCGTGCGCCGGCTCTCCAGCTACGAGCCTTCCGCGGCGGCTTTCGACGCCGCTTTCAGCACCAAGTAATTCCAGACAAGAAGGCCGGCCCCGCGGGGCCGGCCTTCTTGTGTTTCTTCAGCCGGTGATTGAGCCTGTCGAAATCAGGGGTTGCCAGGACAAAACAGGTGTAAATCCCGGGTTATGAGCGTTCCGGCCATTGCCTGCGGATCCACACCGGGGACGCTCCATCACCTCCTGCAGCAAATCGGGCAACCCTCCATCACCTTCAAGATCTCACGGCCTTGCCGTCACGCTGCCGCTGCAGCACGGCCGTCGGACTTCAACAGGAACTGATGGAGTGATGCGCCAAAAGCCGCAGGAGCTGATGGAGGCTTGCAAGGGAAGCCGCAAAACCCTGATGGCGCCTTCAGGTGCAGGGCCCGCAAGGATTCCAAAGCTACGGCTCCGCAAGCACCCCTGTCACCCTCGGCTTGGAAGGCTTATCGAAATCGCGGGGGTGGGACAGGCTCAACCACCAACAGGGGTTTCGGCGGGCTCAATCAACGCTGCCTCCGCCATGGCCAGGTGCCTTCGCGTCATCTCCGTGGGGTCGTCCTGGAGCCACTCGTGGCCGCCCCACTCGCTGGTGAGCGTGCCGCTGAAGCCGTTCCGGCCCAGGAGGCCGCCCAGGTCACGCAGCGGCTCCGTGACCCGCCCGCCGTCGTCGTCCAGGTCCCAGAACTTCAGGTGGAAGGCGCCCACCATGGGGAGGATGCCCTGCAGGTCCGCCGCATCGCTGCGGCCAAAGCGGATGAGCAGGTTCATATAGAGGGTGTGGATCGGCGGGGGCACGTTTCCTGAGCGGAGCAGGGCGGTGACGGCGTCGATGGTGGCGGGATCGCGCCAGTCATTCTCGAGCCGCCTCATGAAGTCCTGGGGCATGCCGCCCTGGCGAAGTTTCTCCAGGTAGGTGACGGGAAGGGCGGGCATCAGCATGCTGACGTCCACGAGCACCCGCACGTGGTCATCTCCGAGCGCGTCTATCGCTTCGAGGGCAGGTTCGACGGCGGGGCTGCCGGGGGCCTGCTGCCCCTGGATTTCCTCAAACAGCACCAGGTCGAGCTCATGCAGCAGCGGCTGGACCAGCGTGAGCAATTCGGTGCCGGCCTGGCCGATCGGGAGCCGGATCCCATGCGCTCCTACCCGCTGCGCGGCATGGATCTGGGGTACCAGGAAATCCAGGCGCTGCTGCAGGGGGCGGCGTTCCGTCGGCGTGAAGTCGTCCAGGCTGGCACCCACGATACTGACAGATCCGCCCTTCGCTGCCAGGGCATCGCGTAGCTCGTCGACCTCGGCGTCGTGCGGAGCGGGAAAAGACCGCCATACCAGCCCAGGTTCGAGTTCGATGGTCTTCGCCACCGAGTCCGCGATACCGGTGACGATGTCATGGGCTGACTGGCGTGCGGTGATGATGTCCGGGGTCCAGTTGAAGGAGCTGGCGCAGAGGGTCCAGCTGCCAGGAATTTCGGGAGCCATAGGCGTCTTCCCCTTTATGCTTGTTAATGACAAACTTATGTCAGTTTTAGGATAAAGGATGGAAGCCATGTTGGAAACCGCTTTGCGCGAAGATGCGCTGACTGCCACTTCGGGAGGCTTTGAGCTCCGGCTCGGCCTGCCGTGGATCCGCTCCATGCCACTCTCCAGCATTGCCGGCCTGGGGGTGGAGGTGGACGGCGTTCCGGTGGCGCCGCGTGAGCTGGCGGTGGTGCTGGGACCACGGCATGTGCGGCTTGATGCGCTGGAGGCGGAGTCCGGCTGGTGGTTCGTGCAGGACAGGCTGGTCCTGGCGGGCCGATGCGCGCTCTCACGCGGCAAGCACGCCGTCGCCGTCGACTTCCAGCTGATGGTGCCGTACCTGCAGGCGCGGCCCGGCTCGCCCCTGGTCCTGCCGTTCCATCTGGAGGCCCGGCTGGAACTGGGCGGAAAGCGGGTACCCAGTGTCTCCCGCGACGTCGCCTCACCGGGCGCGCCCGAAGCTGTGGAATCTTAGGCGGGAACTGCGACGCGTTCCGGCGTCGGCCGGCCATCCGCGAACCAGCGGGGGAAAGTGGCATCAAAAAGCTGCTCGCGGGCCAGTTCGGCTCCACCACGCAGCGGCTCCCGCTCATCATTCACCGAGAGGGTGATGGTGAGGTCGCGGGTGGCAAGGGGAAGCGATAATTCGTAGACCCGCTGCCGCACCTCCGCCAGGAAAACTTCACCGGCCGAACCCATGGCCCCGCCGATGACAATCACTCCGGGGTTGAACATGTTCACGAGGGCTGAAATGGTTTCACCTGCTACGCGGGCCGACTTTTGCACCAGGGAGATGGCCAGGGAGTCGCCGGCCTGGGCTGCGAGGGTGATCTCCTCAAGCGATAGGTGACCCTTCCTGGCCGCCGCGGCAAGGGAGGTGTTGGCGCCGTCCTTGATGGCCTCTTCTGCGTCCCGGACCAGCGCCCAGCCGCCGGCAACCGCTTCCAGGCAGCCAGTCTTGCCGCAACGGCATTGGACGTCGGAGTCGGAGACGCGGACGTGGCCGATGTCGCCAGCCGCGCCGTTGGCTCCGCGGTGGATCCTGCCCTTCGACAGCAGGCCGGCTCCGATGCCCGAGCCGATTTTGCAGTAGATGAGGTCCGCGAGGGAGTCGCGCCGGCGGGCGCGTTCGCCAAGGGCCAGCAGGTTGGAATCGTTGTCCACCCACACCGGCGCGTTGAAGCGCTCCTCAAACGGCGTCCGCACATCGAAGCCGTTCCACCCTGGCATGATTGGCGGCGCCACAGGTTGTCCCGTGGTGAAGTCGACCGGGCCGGGAAGCCCCACCACGACGCCCCACGCGGGCACTTTGGGATGTTTCTTGAGCACGTCGTCGACGAGGGCCATCACGGCGTCGATGGTCTTCCCGGGCCCCTGGCCAATGTCCCAGGTGCGGTGCGCATGATCCACGATGTCGCCGTCGAGCGCGGCTATACCCACACGGATATGGGCCGCTCCAAGGGCGCAGATGATGATACGCCCCTGTTCAGCGCGGAAACGGAGCGTCCGTGGCGCGCGGCCGCCGGAGGAGGCCCCGAATTCTCCCTCGCCGAGGAAACCGATCGAGATCGCCTGGTCCACGCGCTGGCTGACGACACCCCTGCCCAGTCCGGTGACCTTGCCGATTTCGGGGCGGGTGGTTGCCTCGCCGGTTCGCACCAGGTTGACGATCCGCAGCAGGCTCGTCACTTCATCCGTCTGTGCTCCAAAGCGGAGGGTCGAGTCTGTCGTCATGGCAACAATTCTCACATACGGGAACCAACTAAGGCGCGGTTTTGGGCGACTATAGCTAAAACCTTCCTGACTTATGAATAATAAGGACATAAGAAAGGGCGGCGACGATGCCTTTGGGTGTAGGAATTATTGGGGCCGGGCCCGGGGTGGCGGCCCTTCACGTGCCAGTGCTGGGGCGGGTTCCGGACCTGTTCAACGTGGTTCACATTGCTGATGCGGGAAGCGGGCGGGCGCGGGGCCTGGCCGAAAGGTGCGGTGCCCGCTGGTCGGAGGGGGAAGCGGGTTTGCTCGCGGACCCGGCCGTGGAGGTGGTGGCCATCTGCAGCCCGCCCGCTGAGCACGGGCGGCAGATCCTGGCGGCGCTCACCGCGGGCAAGCGTGCCATCTTCTGTGAGAAGCCGCTGGCTGCCAGTAGGCAGGAAGCGGAGGACGTCGTCTCGGCCTGCCGGGCGGCCGGAGCCGTTCTTCTAGTGGGCACGAACCACCTGTTTGATGCCGCCTGGGGGCGGGCAAAGCACCATCTTGTTGCCCTCGAGGGCAGGGTGCAGGCCGTTTCCGTGACCCTGGCGCTTCCGCCGAATGACCGATACCACCGGCTGGTGGCCGAGGGCGGTCCCTTCCAGGCTGCCCGGCGGGGACGTCCTGACCTCAAGGATCCTGCTGTGGCAGCGGGCGTCCTGAGGCCGTTGCTGACCGGTCTTGCGATTCATGATCTTCCCGCTGTGAGGGACATCGCGCCGGGCATCGATGAAGTTGTTTATGCACGCGTCGTTTCGCCAATCGGCTACCTGGTGGGGTATCGGGCCGGCGGAGTCCTTATCCAGCTGGCACTCACCATGCTCCCGGAGGGGCCGGATGCCCTGTGGCGGATGAGTATCGCCACCTCCCATGACCGCATCGAGGTGAACTTCCCGCCTGCCTTTGTCCATGCCGGAAGCGCTGCCACCCGGGTGCGAAGCGTCGACGGACAGTGGACCGAGTACCCGCGCGATGAAGAAGACGGCTACGTGTCCGAGTGGCGCCTGCTTGCTTCGCTCCTTGAGGGGGAGGCCCCTGTCGAGTATGACGAACTGCTTGCTGACGCCCATTACGCAACCGACCTGGCCGATGCTGTCGCAGCGAAAGTCCTTGCAGGGGTGCCGCAATGAGTCGGGATCGCACGGTTCCTGTCTTCACGGAACTGCCGGCTTATTCAGCCGCTGTTGCCGAGCTTCCCCTGAGCACGGCAATCACGGACGACAGGCGGGGTGCTGTGGTTGTGGTAGCCGGATCCGGCGATTGGCGGATCGCCATCCAGGATGCCATGGCCGCCGGAGCCGCGGCGGTGGTGCTTGCCGATCCTGCAGTGCTTCGGCGGGAAGCTGTTGAAGCGGTTCCGTGGCCCGGGGACATTCCGGTGATTGTCGATCGTCCCCGCCTGCGTCCGGATGTTGTTGCTGACGCTCAGCGGGCACGGCGCGGCAGCCCGCCACGCCTGATCACTGTCGAATGTGCTGCCCCCGCAGCAGCCCTGGACGGCGTCATTCTCGATGGCTTTGGCTGGGCGAGGTCCCTGGCAGGAGAGCCACTCGCACTGCACGCATCCATTGCCACCGTACAGGGCAGGATCGCGCTCCTGGAGTCGAGGGACTCCGGCGACGGTTCGGTCCCGGCCACTGTGATGGCAACTCCCGTGGGGGGCGTTCACCCGGGAGGACTGCTCCAGGTGGTGGCCCTTGGCGAGGTGCGGACTGAAGTCACCCTGGACCAGCCGGCCCGGTTGGCGCGGGTGGAGACCTTCAGGGAGGAGGGGGCGTTACGCGCTCCCGAACGCTTTGAATCATCAGCGAGGCTGGCACTCCGCCGGGCTATCGACGCCTGCTTGTCGGATGGACCGACAGCTGACCTGGAGGAGCTGCTGCAGGACATGGCCCTGGCCCGGTCTCTGCTCGGTGCGTAGGCAGGCGGTTATTCCCATGTCTAATCTGAGCATTCTTATGTTGTTTTTAGACCAAAGTAAGGTAATATGGGTACCGGCGCCGGGGTTCCCTGCGGACCCGTTCTCCGTCGTGATGGTGCGTCGGGGGCACAACACGTCGCGTCGACGGCCCGATCGTTCGGGTAGATCACTATGCCACTTTCTCCTTTGAGACTCCGTTTCCTTGTTATTTCCCTGCTCTCGGTCTCCTTCCTCGGGGCCCTGGACCACACCGTGGTGTCCACTTCCCTGGCCACCATTGCCGGTGAACTGGGCGCACTGCAGCTGATGAGCTGGGTTGTGGTGGGTTACACGCTCGCCAGTACCGTGCTGCTGCCGGTGCTCGGCAAACTGGGCGATGTGCTGGGCGCGCGCCGCATCTTCCTCGGCTCTCTCGTGATGTTCCTCGCCGCCTCCTTGGCCTGCGGCTTCGCTACGGACATGTCCTGGCTTATTACCGCCCGGGTCCTGCAGGGGATGAGCTCCGCGGGACTGCAGCTGATGTCCCAGACGATTATTTCCCGCGTCACCACCCAGCGTGAACGGCCCAGCTACATGGCCATCATTGGAGCAGCTTTCCCCATCGCCATCCTGGTGGGCCCGGTCCTCGGCGGCGCCATCACCGATTACTGGGGCTGGCAGTGGGTCTTTTGGATCAACATCCCGGTGGGTGCAGCGGCTCTGGGCCTCGCGCTTGTCGCCGTTCCGCACCTGGAGCCGGGCCCGATGCCCCGCCGCTTCGACGTTGCCGGGGCCGCTGTCTTCACCACAGCCCTGGTGGCGCTGGTACTTGCCGTCACATGGGCCGCCGAACGCAGCGCAGGTCTTGCCACCGCAGCCGCGCTCACGGTGAGCATCGCCGGTTTCGTTGCCTTCTTTTTTATCGAGCGGCGTGCCGCCGAGCCGATCGTTCCGCTCCGCTTCTTTACCAACAGGACCATTGCGGCGGGCACGGCACTTTCGGCGATTATCGGCGTCGGACTCTTCTCCATCACCGCCTACCTGCCCACCTACTTCCAGATGGCGTACCAGACCAGCGCCACGGTGTCCGGGCTGGTGCCGATCGCCACCGTGTTCGGCATGCTGATCAGCAACCTGCTCACCGGCTGGCTGGCCAGCCGGACAGGGCAGTACCGGATCTTCCCGATCGCGGGAACCATGATGGGGGCCGCCGGGCTTCTGGTGATGGCGGTGCTGCCGGCCGGTCTTCCGCTGTGGGTTCCCATGATCGTGATGGCTGTGGTGGGAATGGGCACCGGGGCATTTATGAGCCTGATTGTCGCCGTGGTCCAGGGAGCTGTGCCGGCCAGCCAGACCGGCACCATCACTGCCACCATCAACCTGGTGCGGCAGGTGGGGTCAACGGTGGCGACGGCGGTCATCGGGGGAGTGATCGGCTTCGGGGTCGCGGCTCTTCTGCCGGCAGGCCTTGACGCTTCCACGCTGACGCCGCAATTGGTCCACGGGGCGGCGCCGGACATCCAGGCCAGCATCGCGCAGATCTACAGCTCAGTGTTCACGCCCATCTTCGTCGCCCTGGCGGCCACCTACGCCGTGGGAATTGTCGCAGCGGTCCTGCTTCCGCACGGCCGCCTCTCCGACGAACATGTTCCCGCTCCCAACGCCACTTCCGAATCCCTCTCGGCCTGATCTCAAAGGAGACATCATGTCCAACCCCACTATCGCCATCGTCGGCAGCGGACCCATTGGTTCCACGTACGCGCGGGTGCTCCTGGAGCAGGTCCCGAATGCGCGGGTGGTGATGTTCGAAGCCGGACCGCAGCTCACCGATGTTCCCGGCGAGAGCGTCCGGAACATCCTCGATCCCGCGGAGAAGGCGCGCGCCCGGGAAATGTCCCAGGGTCCGCAGGCCGGCGCCTTCCGAGAGTCGCTCGGCATCCCGGCAGCCACCGTCACCGAGGGCATGTTCACCGCCCGCCAAGGCACCCACCTCCTGGACTTCGGCGGCGCAGGCTCCGCCCACGCCTCCTCCTTCCCGGCCGCGGCTGCGGCCACCAACGTGGGAGGCCAGGGTGCGCACTGGACCTGCGCGACGCCGTCGCCCGCCTTCAGCGAGAAGATCCCCTTCATCGCGGATGATGAATGGGACGCGCTGATTGAGGACGCCAAGCGGTTGCTGCACGTCCACAGTGCCGCGTTCGCCGACTCGAAAGTGGGGGAAGCCATTCGCACCCTCCTCGACGAAGAGTTCGGCGCGGAACTGCCGGATGGCTACGGGGTGGGCACCCTTCCGGTGGCCGGGGACCCGCAGCCGGACGGGTCCGTGCGCTGGGCTGGTGCCGACGTCGTCCTCGGCCCCCTGACCGACAAGGACAGCCCGCTCTCGCAGCAGTTCGAACTGCGTGACCTCACCCTGGTCCGCCGGGTGGAGCTCGACGGAAACCGCGTCAGCGGGGTCACGGTGCAGGACCTGCGCACAGGAGAGACCTCCTTTGTGGCAGCTGACATCGTTGTGGTGGCCGCCGATGCCTTCCGCTCCCCGCAACTCCTTTGGGCCTCGGGCATCCGGCCGGCCGCGCTTGGCCACTACCTGACCGAACATCCCGTGGTGATCTCCACAGTGGCACTCGACGCCGAAAAGATGCAGCGGTACGCCAGTGAAGAGGACCTCAAAGCCGAGCTGGCGCGGCGCGCACTGAACCCCGCGGACCCTGTGGCGGCGGTGAACCGCATTCCGTTCTCGGAGCCGGAGCACCCCTTCTCCGTCCAGGTGATGTACACCGAGACCACGCCGTTCCCCATGGAGCCGGGCACTCCCTACTCCGAAAACCGCTGGGGCTACGTCAACATGGGCTACGGGATGCGCAAACACCCGCGCTACGAGGACGCCGTCACCTTTGACGACAACGAGGCGGACTACCGTGGCTTCCCGAACATGACCATCGACTACGCGCTCACCGAGCGGGAGGAAACGGAGATAGCCCAGGCTACGGAACGGTTGCGCCGTGCCGGCAAGGCCCTGGGTGTCTTTGTCGCCGAGCCCCGGCTCATGCCGAACGGCTCCAGCCTGCACTACCAGGGCACCATGCGCCTTGGCGCTGCCGACGACGGCACCTCCGTAGCCGATCCGTGGTCCCGCGTGTGGGGCTACGAGAACCTGGTAGTGGGCGGTAACGCACTGATTCCGACGGCGACGGCGATGAACCCAACGCTGATGAGTGTTGCCATCGCGGTGCGCGGGGCCCGGAAGGCTGCCGGGGAGCTGGGGTCAAAGGGCGCCTGACCTGGGCGGGTTGTAGAAGGTGGCCGGTGGCAGGGCAGGACCGGGGGCATGGATAACCTGTGGGTATGAAGAACCTGGACCTGAACCTGCTGCCCCACCTGCAGGTCCTGCTGGAACTGCGGAACATCTCCCGGGCGGCGGAGCGTCTCCAGCTCAGCCAGCCGGCCACCAGCGCGGCGATGGCGCGGCTCCGGCGCCATTTCGACGACGAACTCCTGGTCCGGAACGGCCGCACCTATGACCTCACGCCGTTTGCGCAGTCCCTGGTCCCGCTGGTAGATGAAGCGATGCTGCACATCCAGCGGGCCACGCGCATTAGGTCCGGATTCGACCCGGCCACCAGCGAGCGGGAGTTCATCATCGCCGCGTCGGACTACGTTGCGGCGCTGATCGTGGGCCCGCTGCGCGGAATCCTGCGGGAAGAAGCACCGGGTGTGTCCGTGGACTTCGTGCCCACCGCCGGCTCCGGGATCCAGGGCCAGATGGCGGATTACTCCAAGATCGACCTGCTGGTGGGCCCCACGGGATATCAGATGCAGGGAGCCAGCAAGCAGCTCTTCCGCGACAGCTTCGTGGCCGTGGCCGACGCCGGGAACCCCCTGCTCCAGCAGCCCCGCCTGACCCTCGAAGACCTGACCGCCGTGCCCCACGCCGTCGGCTATTTCGGCGAGGGCATCAGCACCCCGGCAGACAAGCTGTTCGAGTCCCGGGGCATCCAGCGCCGGGTGGCGGCCGTGGTGGCCGGCTTCCTGTCCCTGCCGCTCCTGGTCGAAGGTACCGACCTTGTGGCACTCGTCCCGCGGATGCTGGCCGGACGGGCGCAGCGCGGCGCGGACATCGTGGTGCTGGAGTTCTCCGGCGGGACCGAAGCGTCCCTGGTGGAAGCCATGTACTGGCACCCGTCCCAGGCGGAGGACCCGGCAAGCGTATGGCTGCGGTCAGTGGTCCAGCGCTCCTGCGCCCGGCTCCACGAGCTCTTCCCCGTCAACGCCCATCCGGTGGCTATCCATGCGGCGGATACCCCGTAGGCCCACGGCTGGTACCGGCTGCCGGAGGGGGTACCCTGCCTAATTCTTCCCGGTGACGGGGCGGTTGCTCAGTCGTAGACTCGGTGCTGAAACGAGCCGTGCAGCGACTCAAAAAACCCCAGGAGGACTGTTATGAGCAATGTAACCACCAGCCCTGAGGCGGCGGCCGCCGCGCAGACCCTGTTTCGGGTGGCTCTGGGAGGAGTGCTTGTCGCCCACGGATCCCAAAAACTCTTCGGCTGGTTCGGCGGGGGCGGCGTCGAAGGCACCAGCCAGGGCATGCACGCCATGGGGTTCCGCCCCGCTAAAACAAGCGCGGTCCTTGCGGGCGTAGGTGAAGCAGGAGCGGGCCTGGCCTTGGCCCTGGGGCTCGCCACCCCTGCCGCCGGCGCCGCTGCCGCAACCACCATGGGCGTCGCAGCCAGCGTCCACGCCCCGAACGGCTTCTTCGCCCAAGAGGGCGGCCTCGAATACCCGGCCGTGCTCGGCCTGGCAGCCGCCGCGTTCACGATCGGGGGCTCCGGCCTCTACTCGCTGGATGCGCTCACCGGCCATGTCCTGGACCGGCCCTGGATGCGGATCACCGCTTTGGCCGCGATCCCCACCGCCATCGCAATCCAGGTTTCCCGCCGGCGCAGGGCCCTGGCCGCAGACGCTGCGGCGCCGGCCGCCGGGACTGCGGCGGAAGACGGCTGAGCCCGTCCCCGCGACTATCCGCGCGGCGGATACCACCTAGACCCAAGACGCCGTTCCCCTTCCGGCCCGTCCCTGCGAAAGTCGAGGCAACACGCTCTCGGAAGGATCTCCCATGCCCGCTTCCAGCCCGCGACTGGCCGGCAAAACGGCCGTTATCACCGGAACGGCCAGCGGCCAGGGCAGGGCGGCCGCGCTCGCCTTCGCTTCGGAAGGGGCCTTCGTGGTGGGCTGCGATATGGACGACGACGGCGCCGCGGCCACGGTTGCGGCGGTCACCGAGGCCGGGGGCCGGATGAGCAGCAGCCGGGTGGATCTCACGGACGAGGCAGCCGTGGCTGGCTGGGCTGCGGATGTGGCCGCGGAGCATGGCCAGGTCCACATCCTGTACGCCAACGCCGCAGTCACCCGCTTCGCCCCGGTGGGGGAGCTCGCCTTCGATGACTGGAAATGGAACATTGAACACGAGATGGACGTGGTGTTCCTGCCGGTCAGGTATTTCTGGCCCCAACTGATCCAGGCTGCCAACAGTGCGATTGTCCTGGTGGGCTCCACAGCGGGGGTCACCGGCTCTATGACCAACGGCCGGCTGGCCCACACCGCCACGAAGGGGGCCGTGGTGGCGATGACCAAACAGCTCGCGGCCGAAGGGGCTCCCCATGGGCTGCGGGTTAACGCTGTCAGCCCCGGAATGATCCGCACCGCAGCGACAGAGGGCAACCTCCTGGCGCCGGATCATCCGATGCGGACCATCGCCGGCAGCATCCCGCTGGGCCGCATCGGCGCGCCCGAAGAAGTGGCCAAGTGCGCGCTGTTCCTCGCCTCCGACGAGGCCTCGTACGTCACGGGCGCTAACCTGATGGTCGACGGCGGCTGGTCGGCCGTGCTGCCGGGCTGATCCCCGTCGCTCCCCCAACTAGGTAGCGCTAAGTGTCGTTTTGAAGCTCCAAAACGACACTTAGCGCTACCCAGTTGGGATGTATCGGGCGGTTAGCGCAGGGCGTCGGAGACTGACTTGGCGCCGCCGTGGGATGTCTGACCGCCGTCGACCGGAATTTCCGCGCCGGTCACGAAAGAGGACACCGGACTGAGGAGGAAGAGTACGACGGCGGCCACCTCCTCCGCACTTCCGGTGCGGCCCAGGGGAGTCTCGGCCAGGGTGGCCTGCCGGAATTCC
Organism: Pseudarthrobacter siccitolerans; assembly: GCF_030823375.1. Taxonomy (NCBI): domain Bacteria; kingdom Bacillati; phylum Actinomycetota; class Actinomycetes; order Micrococcales; family Micrococcaceae; genus Pseudarthrobacter; species Pseudarthrobacter siccitolerans. The sequence continues at coordinate 3,020,858 of NZ_JAUSXB010000001.1, forward strand.
GGCTTGGCGCCCGCCGTCATGGGCGTTTCAATGAAGCCCGGGTGGATCGTGTTGACCCTTATCCCGCGCGGTCCAAGCTCCATGGCAGCCACTTGGGACAGCCCCCGCAGCGCCCACTTGCTGGCCGTATATGCCACGGGATAATGCGCGGTCAGGCCGGCGACAGAGCCGACATTAACAATGGACGTCCCGCTACCCATCAACGGCGCGAGCGCCTGGATCCCCAGCAGGCTTCCGGCAACGTTGACCTCATAGACCTTCTGCAGGTCCGCCACCGAGGCATCGAGCAGCCGGCTTCGCTGGGTGATGCCGGCATTGTTGACCAACCCGTCCACCTGCCATCCCTCGGATTGAATCCATTGAGCGAGTTCGGACCAGCCGGAGGCATCGCTCACGTCCAGTTGCCGGTACACCAAGGATCCGGCAGAAGACGACGGCAAACCCGCCAACCCCGCAGGCATATCCGCCGCAAGGTCGGTGGCAATGACACGAGCCCCGGCCTCCACCAGCAGGCGCGCCTCGGCAGCGCCCTGGCCCGCACCGGTAACCACCACCGTCCGGCCCTTGAGCTGAAGCGAAACCACCTTAGATTCCGGAAGGGGCCGCAGTGGCAACCCGGTTGCGCGGACGCGTCCGGGCAGGTACTCGGGTCACGGCTTCGCGCCGGGCGCCGACGGTGTTCTCGATGCTGCCGATGCCTTCCACGGTCATGCGCACCACATCACCGGTTTTCAGCGGCGGGGGAGTCTTCGCGCCGTTCCGGCCCCAGAGTTCGGCCAGGCACCCGCTGCCGCACGTGCCGGAGCCGAGAACATCGCCGGGCCGCACGACAGAGTCCTGCGAGGCGTAGGCCACCAGCTCGGCGAAGGGCCAGCCCATGTTGGAGAGCAGGTCCTGGCCGATCTGTTCTCCATCGACCTCAACGGACATGGAGATCGGCAGGAACCCCTCGGCGTCGTGCAGGTCCTCGAACTCGTCCGCAGTGACGATCCAAGGCCCCAGCGTGTTGGCAAAGTCTTTGCCCTTGCACGGCCCCAGGCTGACCTTCATCTCCCGGCGCTGCAGGTCCCGCGCCGACCAGTCGTTGAGCACGGTGTAGCCGAAGATGTGCCGGTGCGCCTCCTCCGCGCTCAGGTTGCGTCCGTCGCTGCCCGGAACGCGTCCGACGACGGCAGCCACTTCCGTTTCGAAGTCCAGGTCTATGCAGCCCGCCGGAATACCAATCACCTCGCCGGTGCCGGTCACCGTATGGGGATTGGTGAAGTAGAAGGTGGGCGCCTCGTACCACTCGGGCACCACGCCGGCCACGCCGTCGATGCTCTTGCGTACGCCTTCCACATGTTCCTCGAACGCCACGAAATCCCGGATGGTGGCGGGCACAAGCGGCGCGAGCAGCTGTACGTCCGCCAGGGGAATGGCGGTCCCGGAACCAATGACCTCACGGGCGAGTGCCAGCGTTTCCTCGAGCCCGGCGTCGAGCAGCGTCTGGACGCCCTGGCCGGCGGGAAGGGCAAAGCAGTTTCCGGCGTCCACAAAGCCGGACTGCGTCCCGCCGTCGTGATTCCAACGGGCGATCTTGACCATATGCGTGTTCCTTAAGGGTTGCGTCGGGCGGTCAGGGCGGCCGCCGCGGTGATGCCCAGCGTGCGTGCGTTGCCGCCCAAAACCTGGGTTTCGTCGTCGGCAGGGAGTCCGGCGGCCTGCACTTCGTCTACAGGGAGGTCCGATCCCATGTCGAACGGGTAGTCCGAGCCGAGCAGCACCTGCTCCGGACCGGCGGCGGCCACGAGCGCCCGCAGTTCGCTAGGGCTGTGGACGAGCGAGTCGAAATACAGCTTCTTCAGGTAGGACGACGGCGGCTCGGCGCAGCCGCGTGCTTCCGGCCGGACCTTCCAGGCGTGGTCCGAGCGGCCCAGGGTGGTCGGCAGGTAGCCGCCGCCGTGCGCGGCCAGGACTTTCAGGTCCGGGTGCCGGTCCAGGACGCCGCTGAAGATCAGGTGGGAGAGGGCCACCGCGTTCTCGGCGGGCTGGGAGACGGTGTTGGCGAGGTAGAAGCGGTCCAGCCGCTCATCCAAGGAGCATCCAAACGGGTGCAGGAATACGAGGGCGTCCAATTCCTCGGCCCGTCTCCAGAACGGTTCCAGCCTCGGATCGGACAGCTCCACGGTGCTGCGTTCCGGATCCTCCGGAGTGGCAGCGAACGAGCCGATCTCCACGCCTAGCAGGCCGCAATCCACAACGGCGTGCTCCAAGGCTTCGACCATCAGCGCGGGATGCTGCAGCGGGACCAGGCCCAGCCCGTTGAGCCGCTTCGGTGCACGGTCCACGAACTCCCGCACCGCCTGGTTGGTGGACTTGGCCAGTTTGAGGGCTAGCTCCTCACCTGCGAAGTAGTAGAAGTGCGACGGCGACGGCGAGACCAGCTGCACGTCCACGCCTTGGGCATCCATGTCAGCGAGCCGGCGGTCCAGGTCTGTCAGCTGCGGCCAGCGCTCCTTGATCATCCTGCCGGATGCGGCCATGGATTCGGGGCCGTTGCGCCGCACCTCCAGGGCCTGCTGGGCGCCGAAGCCTTCCGGATCCGCCTCGGCCACGAGCTGCTGCAGGGCCGGAAGCAAAATGTGGGCGTGGACGTCCACAGTGGGCGCTTGAACAGAATCGGTGCTCATGCGGGTTCCTTCAGCAGGGTGGACAGCGAGTTCATCAGGCCCGGCACGTTGGCGTCGCGGACGCCGTCGAGCATCCATTGCCCCAGCTGGACGGAGGCCTCGACCACTGCCTTGGCCCGGTCCTGGCGGCGGTCGGTGAATTCCTTCCACACGGTTTCGGTGAGGTCGTCGGCCTGGATCAGCAGTTCAGCCAGCACAGCCGCATCCTCAAGTGCCATGGCTGCACCCTGGGCAACCGTGGGCGGGCAGCTGTGGGCGGCGTCGCCGATGATCACGGTGCGGCCGCGGTTCCACGGCCCGTCCACCAGGTGGGTGGTGAACCACGTGTAGTTGATGCGCGCGCTCTGGTCCAGGTTGGCGCGGATTTCCTTCCACGGCCCGCCGTAGGCGGCGGCGAGTTCGGCCATGATGCGGGGCCCGTCCTCGTGCTTGCGCTCCTGGGCCTTCTCCACCAGGTAGGCGTAGATGGTGTCCGGGCCGGTGGGGCAGTAGCCGGCGATGAAGCATGGCCCGCCGTAGGTCAGGTCGGTGCGCACCACCTCGTCGGGCCGCTCCACGAAGGCACGCCAGATGCCCATGCCGGTGGGCTGGGGCTCGACGTCGATGCCGATGGCCTTGCGGACGGCGGAGTGCAGCCCGTCCGCGCCAATCAGGAGGTCGTAGGTGGCGGTGCCGCCGTCGGCGGTGTTCACGGTGACGGATTCGCCGTCGTCCGTTATGCCGGTGACGGTCCTGCCGTAGCTGATCCTTGCACCGGCCTTCTCGGCACGTTCGCGAAGGATGGCGGTGAGGTCCGGGCGGTACATGCCCATGGTGGCGGGAAGGTCCTCGCCGCCGGTGCGGATGTCCTCGAGGACCGCGATGACGGTGCCGGCAGGGTCCGGGGCGCGCAGGCCCAGGGTGCTGAACCCGTAACCCTTCGCCTCCACCTGGTCCCAGACGCCCAGCTGGCGGAGCACCCGCAGGGCGTTGCCCTGCAGGGTGATGCCGGACCCGAGGGTCTGCGGGGCGTCCGCCTTTTCGAGGATTTCCACCTGGATTCCGGCGTCGGCCAGGAGGATGGCTGCGGCCAGCCCAGCGGCTCCCGCCCCAACGATTCCGACGTTCTGTACTGCTGCCATCGCTGACTCCTTTGTATTGACGGCGCTACTGCTGGTGGTTGTTGCTGTTTTAACTGAAGCTACCGGACGGCGATCGGGTTGACCGGTGATCCCACTGCCCCGGTAATGGGAAGCGGCGCGGCGGTCAGTAGGAAGTCGTACCTGCCGTCCGCCGCGCACGCCTCCGCCAAGCCGTCCGGGTCCCACATCTCGCCCAGGAACAGGCCAAGGTTGGGGATCGCGATCTGGTGCAGGGGCTGGAAGGCGGCGTCGAACTCGTTCGGACGGACCTCGAAACCCCAGGTGTCGGTGGCGATCCCGGCGATTTCGCTGTGGTGCAGCCAGGGCGCGGTGCTGAAGGACAGCCCCGGGGCCGACCCGCCGGCGTAGTCGCCCCAGCCGTCGCGGCGGACCCGCGTGTACTGCCCGGTGCGGATCACCACGATGTCGCCCCGGCCCACGGTTGAGCTGGGGCCCTGGAGTTCGATGGTCCGCTGCAGGTGTTCCGGGGTGATCGCGAATCCGTCCGGCAGCTCGCCGTCGTTCCTTCCCAGCTCTGGGCCGAGCGCACGGCCGACGTCGAGCAGCACGCCGCGGGTCACGATCTTCGCCGCGGCGGTCTCGATCCCTGTGACGAGGTCGCCCTCGGAGGTGACCACGTCCCCGGCGGCGCGGCCGTTCCAGGCCTTGCCCTGGTCGAAGATGTGGCCCAGGCCGTCCCACTGCGTGGAGCACTGCAGTGGCATGGCGATCACGTCATCCGCGCCGCCGAAGCCATGCGGGAAGCCCTGGTTGCCGCGCTCGGCGTCAACCCCCGTGTCCGTCATGGTGTGCACCGGGTTGGTGCGGCGGCGCCATCCCTTCTGCGGGCCATTGGTGTCGAACGGCTGGGACAGCGAGAACGCCTCGCCGGTCTTGACCAATGCTGCAGCCTCGATGCGCTTGGCGGCGTCGATGAAGTTCAGCGTCCCCAAGACATCGTCCTGGCCCCAGCGGCCCCAGTTGTTGTGGGCCTGCGCCATGGCGCGGATGCTGCCGAGCGGGTCTTCACGCCGGATGACCGAGGAATCAGTTGATTCCCCGGCCCCGGTGGTGAATGCAGTGTCCTGGGTGGTCACGGCTTGCTGCCTTCAGTTGCCACTTCGTCCTTGCAGCGGATGAGCTGGGTGCCAAGGCCCGTGATGGTGCCCTCCATGACGTCCCCGTCCTGGAGCAGCCGGCCCCAGTGCTGTCCATTGCCGGCGGGGCTTCCGGTCAGGACAAGGTCGCCCGGACGCAGCGGCATGTTCTGGGAGGCCTCGCTGACCAGCTTGGCCACGCCGAAGATCATGTCCTGCGTGGACTCGTCCTGCATGGCCTTGCCGTTGAGCTTCAGCGTCACCTGGACGTCCTGCGGGTCGCCAAAGAACTTGGCAGGCACCAGCAGCGGCCCGGTGGGCAGGAAGCCCGGGGCGTTTTTGGCGCGGTACCAGTCCGAGCCGATCGCGGGCATGTCCTTCCGGAAGACGTACTCGCGGGTGGTGATGTCGTTGACCATGGTGTAGCCGAACACGTACTCCAGGGCTTCCTCCGGGGTGACCCGGAACGCCGTCCTGCCGATGACCGCAGCCAGTTCCAGTTCCCAGTCGTGGGACTTGGAGTAGGACGGCAGGGTGAGGTCGTCCGTGGCGGACGCGATCGCCGTCGGGAGTCCGATAAAGAAGTACGGCGTGCCCTGGCCCGCGCGCTTGTCCATCATGGCGGCGGTCTTGGCGCGCACTTCGTCCTCGTCCTGGCCCGGTTCGCGGTGCGCCGCGGCGAGGTCGATCACGTGCTTGCGGTAGTTCGCGCCGGTCTGGAGCACCTGCGCAGGCTCTACCGGGGCGAGGACCTCGACGTCGGCCAATGCCAGGCCTGTGTCCCCGCCGGCCGCGGCGGCGAGCGCGTCCAACTGGGATTCGATAGTGTCCCAGTGCTCGATCAGGGAGTTGATGTCCCCGTCCAGCGGCAGGACCCGGCCGCCGGCCAGCAGACCGGCGCGGGCCTTGCTGTCGCCGGCTTCCTGGAACCGGATGAGGGAATAGGTTGCTTCAGCCATGGTGTCTTAGCCCCGGCCCTGCTTGGCGTAAGGGTTCAGGAGGGCTTCCTTCATCTCGGCGGAAGCGCCTTCCTCCGTGGCGGTGAAGCCTTCCGCGGGCGGGAAGGATTCGGTCATGGAGTGCGGCATGGCGCCGTTCTTGTAGAAGTTGTTGGAACCGAGCGAAGGCTTCCAGGTGTTGGCTTCCCAGTCCGGGACGTAGTTCCGGTAGCCGCCTGAGTTGAGCTCTACGCGCAGGCCGGAGGGGTCGCGGAAGTAGAGGAAGTTCTGCTCGCCCACGCCGTGGATGGAGGGGCCGTATTCCATCGGGGTCCCGTTTTCCATCATGACGTCGGCGGTGCGGAGCAGGTCCTCGGTGGCATCCACCCAGAAGGCGATGTGGTTGACGCGGCCGGCGCGGCTGGAGGTGTCCAGGACGACGCCGAGGTCGTGGGACTTTTCGTTGGTGGTCAGCACGGAGAACACGGTGATGGGTGCTTCGTCCAGGTCCACGAACGCCATCACGCGGAAGCCCAGGGCCTCGTTGTACCACTTGGCGAAGCCGCGGACATCCGAGGCGGCGACGGTGACGTGGTCCAGGAAGCGGGGGGCGGCGGCGTGGCTGCTGCGGCGTTCCGGGCGGTCCGGGTAGGTGGACTCGAAGCCGGGCTCGGCCACGAACTTTTCCACCTCGTAGAAGAGGCGCATGTGGTGGCCGTAGGGGCCGGTGAATTCGTAGGCCTTGCCGTAGCCGTGGCCGCCGGGAGTCCAGGCACCCTGCACGCCGGTTGCTTCGATGCGCTGGGCCGCTGCTTCGAGGGCGGCCTGGGAGTTGGTGCGCCACGCCATCCGGCCCAGCGACGCTTCCGGTCCTTCGGTGATGACCAGGCTGTAGCGGTAGTAGTCGCCCCAGCAACGCAGGTAGACGTTGCCGTCCACACGGTCGACGATGCGCATGCCGAACTTTTCCTCGTAGAACCGTGCCGAGGCTTCGACGTCCGGGGTGGTGATTTCGAGGTGGGCAAGATGGGAGAGGGGAGTTTCCACGTTGAAGTCCTTCTGGTTACTGGCTGCGGTCGGTTTGGTGCAGGTCCTGTAACTACTGTGAAGTACTTCATATATTCGGGGAAGGCGAGTTTTTCGATATCAACTATCCGCCTTGCTGATACTTCAAGAAGGTGACGCTCTCTCACTTAATGCGCTTAAAAGGCCAACGCTCTCTCGCTTTCTTAGGGAAAGTGAGAGAGCGCTGGGGAAAAGGGCGCATCAAGTGAGAGAGCGTCCTGGCTGGCCGCGGTGTTACTCCTTGCCGAGCCCCGCAGCTGAGGTCTTCTCGCCGGAGACGCTGTTGAGGGCGCGCAGGTCGAAGATGCCGTTGATGTCGGCCTGCTTGGTGGTGCCGGCAGTCACGCCGTCGGCCAAGAGCTTCTGGTAGGTTCCGGCGAGCGGGTCAACGGTGAACACGATGTTCTTCAGCGACCGGTCGATCACGTCGGCCTTCAGCTCGGCGCCGGCAGCTTCCTTGAGGGCGGCGTTGATGACGCTGGCCTTTTCGCCGGCGGCAGCCTTGTTCAGCCACTCAACGGACTTCACGTGGCCCTTCAGCAGTGCCTTGACGGTGTCCGGGTGGTCCGCCGCGAACTTCTGGTTGACGATCAGGATGGTGGTGGGGAACTCGCCCGGCTTGCCGGACAGCGAGCCGTCCCACAGGTCCTTTTCGTCCACGAGGACCTTGGCGCCGGCGTTGAGCACCAAGCGGGAGGCCCAGGGCTCAGGCAGCCACGCGCCGTCGAGCTTTCCGTCCTGGAACAGCTTCAGCGTCTGGGCGTTCTCGGTGGGGTTGATGGCGACGTCACCGCTGCCGTCCACGTTGGTCTTGTAGCCCTGCGCGGTGAGCCAGGCGCGGAGGGCGACGTCCTGCGTGCCGCCGAGCTGCGGGGAGGCGAGGGTCTTGCCCTTGAGGTCGGCCGCGGAGTTGATCTCCGGCTTGACCACCAGTTGGGCGCCGCCGGCCGCAGCACCGGCGATGATGTTGATCGACTCACCGCCGCTCTTGACGAACGAGTTGATGGCGGGGTTCGGGCCGATGTAGGTGGCGTCGATCGCGCCGGCATTCAGCGCCTCGATCGCGGCGGGCCCGGCGTTGAACACCTGGGTGGTCAGCTTGGTGTCGCCGAGTTCGTCCGCGATGTAGCCCTGGCTGACGCCCACCAGGGCGGGGGCGTGGGTGACGTTTCCGAAGTAGCCCAGCTTGAGCTCGGCTGCCGGGTTTCCGGCGGGTGCGGTTTCCTCGGCGGCAGCGGGAGTGCTGCCGCCGCTGTTCACGGTGGCGGCGATGGCGGTGCCGCCTCCCACCAGGGCGAGGAGGACGGCGGCGATGCCGATCTTCTGGCCCAGGGGACGTTTGGGGCGGGCGGACTGGCCGGCCACGATGCGGGTGGAGCCTTCCTGGTTCTCGGAGCTCTTGTTCGAGGGGTCTGACATGGGGGATTCCTTTGCTGGGGCGGGGTGCTGAGTTGAGATTACGGAGCACCCGGCACCGCCACAATCGTTCCCGTCGCGGGCGTTCACGGGACGTCTCGAACGCTCAACAGGACGTAGCGCAGCGTTACGGAACGTCGTGGAAAGACACAAAACGGCAGGGCGTACGACGGCGGATCCTGGCTTGGCTGGGCTGCGGAAGGTCACCGCACCAAGGGTTCTTAAACGCCAGTGGAGTGGTACTGCCCCCGCCAAGGGTGCAGTACCACTCCACTGTTGCTGATCGCCGGGGCTGTTCTTTGTAGCGTCGCCCCGGCGGCTCAGGTGGCGGCGGCGGGCCTGGATTCAAGTACCCCCGCCGGCGTGAACTTTGCTCTCGTGTCCGGGAAGGCCGGCACCTCGATCCGCGCGTGGGTATGAACTTCCTGGACCGTGTCCCGGGTGTGTTGGGCGATCTCTTCCATCGTGGCCACCCACATGCCGTCCATCCCCTTGACCCGTTCGATGAGCCGTTCCAGCGCCACGGCTTTGGAGGGCCGGCCGGAGATGAAGGGGTGGTTCGTGAGGACGAAGCAACTACCCTGGGCGTGGTGTGCCTCCGCCTCGAGCGTCCACATTTCGAGGACCTTGGCCGGGCTCTCGATGACGCCGCTTCCGGTCACCCCGGGGTAGAAGGCATACTGTTCCCAGTCGTCCAGCGCCCAGTCGACCGGGATCTCCACGATGTCACGGGAGTCACCGGGGGCGACGCTGAAGCGGTAGGGGGCATCGCCGTCGAGCAGGCTCGAATCGTAGAGGAAGCCGCGGTCCGCCAGGAGCCCGGTGGAGTGCCAGTTCAGCTCCCACCAGGGTGCCCGGTAGCCCACGGGCTCCACGCCGGCTGCTTTGGCGAGCGCCTCCAGCCCGCGGTCAATGTACCGGGCCTCGGTTTCCGCGTCGATGCCCTGCATGGGCTCGTGGAGGTAGCCGTGGTGCGCCACCTCGTGCCCCGCGTCGACGATCCGGCGGACGGTGTCCGGGTAGCACTCGGCCGTGAAGCCGGGAACAAAGAACGTGGCGCGGATGTCCTGCCGCTGAAGGATCTGCAGCAACCGTGGAACAGCGACCTTGGGCCCGTAGGACTGGTGGGTCATCAGCGACATCCGGCGGGTGCTCTTGGGATCGTGGGCGATGGTGCAGGATTCGGCGTCGACGTCGAACGTGAAGGATGCTGCCGCGCGCTTGCCCTCGGGCCAGGTGATGGGGTGGGCGGAATCGGGAAATGCTTCGGGAGTCATGGTTGTCCTAGCGTTGCGGCTCGGGGAGCGCGGGAATCGGGAGGCGGCGTCAGAGTGAGGCCGGCGTGCCGGGGACGGAAGCTCCGGTCAGCTCGGTGGGCAGCTGGTCTGCAGGGGCCGGGGCGGACTCAATGAATTTGCGGTGCATTCTCGGGCCCAGGATGGCGTAGCTGGCCGCGCTGGCGAGGCCGCCGGCGAGCCAGGACAGATCCCAGCCACCCAGGGCCACGGCGATGGGGCCCTGCATGGCGGGGACGAGCCCGTACATAAACAGCCAAGTGGCGAAGATGCCCACCAGGAGCGAGGTGATCCCCGCCCAGTTGACGCCTGGGAGCCGCCTGGTGCCGACGTCGTCGAACAGCCTTTCGGGATTGCCGGGCCAGCGCTTGTCGACCCAGAAGTAGTGGACCAGCATCACGCCGCCCCAAGCAGCCACCCAGGCGACGAGGCCGATGAGCCAGGCGTCGAGGACCGCTGCGAAGTCCTCCTGGAAGATGAAGAAGACGACGGCGGCCAGGGAGAAGACGCCGACGAACAGGTTGAGCTTGCGGCGGCTGATGGTGATGTCCAGCGCCTGCGTGGCCACCGAGAAGGTGTAGATGTTCAGGATGTTGGTGGCGATGGGGCCGTGCAGCACCATCAGCAGCACCGGCAGCGCCATCACGCCGAAGTTCTGGACGATGAGTTTTCCGGGGTCGATTTCGCCGCTGTTGGTGGCCAGGCTTGCACCGAGGACGCCGAGCCAGACCACCGGGATGAACTGGCCCAGGACGGAGGCCAGGTAGACCTTTTTCTTGGGGACTTCGGTGCTGACGAAGCGGGAGTAGTCGGCGGCGTAGGTGAACCAGGTGATGCCCCAGCCGATGCCGATGGCCGTCATCACGGCGCTCATGGCGGCAATCCGCTCGGATCCCTCAAGGATGTTGCCTGCCGGTCCGGCATAGCCCCAGTCGATCTTCATGCCGAACCACGCCACTGCGGACATCACGGCCAGGATGATGATGGTGGGCGGGACGGTCCACTTTTCGAAGGCTGCGATGGCCTTGTAGCCGAACCAGGCAATGGCTACCTGGGCGGCCATGATGGTGGTGGCCACCCCGATCTTCCAGCCGTAGTTGTGGGCGGTGGGATCCACCCAGCCGAGCGTGCCGAAGAGCGCCATGACCAGGTCCAGGATGATCCAGGTGTTGACCGCGCACCAGCCGATCACCAGGAGCGCCTGGATCGCTGCCGGAAGGTAGTTGCCCCGCCTGCCGAAGGCGGCCCGGGCGAGCACCATGCCGGTGGCGCCGGTCTTCTGGCCCAGCAGGACAAAGCAGCCGAAGAGCAGCATGCCGATCAGGTTGCCCAGTACCAGCACTGTCACGGTGTCCGCGAAACCCAACCCCAGGTGGATTCCGAGGGCGCCCAGCACCCAGTTGATCGGTGCGAGGTTGGCGCCGGCCCAGATCCAGAACTGGCCTGAAACCTTGTGGGTGCGCTGGGACTCGGGAATGGGCTGGAGCCAGGCTTCGACGTCTTCCGCATGGGCGGATTGCTCGATTCCTGGGCTTGTGGGTTGTTGTTGCATCGAGGCCTCTTCGTTGAGGGGGATGGGGATTCCTCAAGATTATGTGTCAGGGGCCACATCCACCATCTACAATGTGTCTTGAACTTTCCCCTTCTACACGACGGAGTGTCATGCCGGTTCGATTGGAAGATGTTCTTCGGCATTCGACGGTGGCGGCCGCCGATCCGGTGGTCCGCGCGGCCGCTAATGTTGTTCCGCAGACCCAGCTCCGGTGGATCCATTCGAGCGAGGTCATGGATATCGCGTCGCTGCTGGGTGGCGGTGAACTCCTGCTGACTGGCGGGCAGGCCCTTGCGTCCGCGTCCGATGAGCGCCGGACGGACTATATCCGGGAGCTGGCCGAGCGCGGAGTGGCGGCGCTCGCCGTCGAGACCGGAAGCGTGTTGCCCTCTATTCCTTCCTCGATGATTGCGGCTGCTGAAGAGGCGGGCCTTCCGCTGATCGAGCTGCGCAAGGTGGTTCCCTTCGTGGGCGTCATGGAGGCCATCAACTCACAGCTGGTCAGCGAGTCCGCGGCGCACTTGCAGCAGGCGGACCAGGCTAGCCATGCCATGGCCGTGGAATTGGCCCACGGTGGAAGCCTCGACCGCATTCTTGCCGTCCTGGCCGGGGCTACGGGTTCGGAGGTGGTGCTCACCTCCACTGCCGGCGTGACGCTTGCCAGCGCCGAGTCGAACGTACCGCTGGATGATTCGGAGCCGGCTCCCTCCGGTGAGGACGCGGGGGACTACTTGACGCCCATTCACGTGGAGGTGCCGGTGCGGGGGATTCCGTCTGCCCGGCTGACGCTCAATGTCCGCGGCGAAGCTGATGTGAACCTGGCGAGGATTGCCGCGAACCGGTCCGTGGACATTCTGGCCTTGGCCCTGTTGCAGCGCATGCCTCCCGGGTTGAAGGAGATGGCGGGTGCTGCCCTGATCCGGGCCATTGACTCGGGCAAGCAGAATTGGCGGCTCCAGGAACTGGCTCCCGCCGCTGGAATTCCGGTGACCGCGCAGGTGGTGGCGGTGGTGGTCCGTTCCCCTGCCTCGAAGCAGCTCCGGAAGGATGTGCAGCATCTGCTCGATCCGGGCGGGCAGCACGGCGCCAGTTATGCGGACAACGCGGAGCTCCTGGCGCTGGGCGTCCTACGTTCCGGCAACGTTCAGGACGAACGGCAGAAGATTGTGGACGGCCTGCAGTCGCTGGAAGTGCCGGAGGGAACGGTGAGCGCCGTCGGGCCTGTGGCCTCCGGCATATCATCCGCCCCTTGGTCCCTCGCCGAGGCGAGGCTCACGCTGGAGCTGGCTGCCGACGTCGTCCGTTCCAGCTCAGCGGCAACCGCACCCGGGCAGGTGCTTGATGCCCAGGCGTACGCCGTGGAACGGCTCGCCGTTCAGGCGATGGAAGAGGCTCCGCGGCGCGACTTCGTCAACCAGCAGCTGGGGGCGGTCCTTGAGCACGACGCCCTGCGGCATTCCCAGCTGCTGGAGACGCTCCGGGTCTGGCTGGACTCCGGGTGCAACACCGCCCAGGCCGCGCGGGAGCTGCACGTGGAGCGGCAATCCATGCATCAACGGCTGCAGCGGATCTTCTCCCTGTGCGGCGGAGATCCCCGCGGCACCGGCAGGCTGGCGGCCCTGCACCTGGCCACCCGCCTGGCCGCGCTCCAGCCCAAATAACCCCGGACGCTCTCTCACTTAACGCGGCCTCTCTGGGCAACCCTCTCTCACTTAAGGTGGGATTTCCGGCAACCCTCTCTCACTAAATGTGGGCTTTTGAGGTGATGCCCTCTCACCCACCGCCGCCCAACGGCAGGCCTGTGGAAAACTTCTGCAGCGTCCTGCCAGGCCAAGGCACAATGCCAGCATGCGAAAGCAGAATTTCCTGCCCCCGCCGTTGGCAGAGGCTCCTTTCACCTTCCGCTCGGCCAGGGCTTCCGGCGTCACCCTGGACAGACTTCGGCGCAAGGATGTAGTCAACGTGGGCCGCGGCCTTTACCGCCCGGCGGATTGGGACTTCGATCTGGAAGGCGCCGCCAGAGCGTTGTCCGCTGCCTCGCCCGGTGCCTGGATCTCCCATGTGACCGCGGCCCGGCTCCGGTGCCAACTGCTGCCGCCGTGGCTGGCTGATTCCACCGAACTGCATCTCAGCAAACCGCGTGCGCTGCCGTCGGTCCGCCGGAAGGGCATATTCGGGCATACCGTCCTGGCCCTTGAAGACGAGATTGAACTGGTCGACGGTATCCGGCTGAGTACTCGCTCTCGAACCTGGCTGGATATGGCGCGCGTCCTGCCGCTCCATGACCTGGTTTGCCTGGGTGATGAACTGATCCGTAACCCCCGCGTGGCTTTCGAGGGACGGATGGAGCCCTATGACACCCTGGCAGGGCTGCGTACCCTGGTGGGCCGCCACTCAAATCTCCAGGGCATCGTCCGGGCCCGCGAAGCGCTGGATCTGATGCGGGTGGGTGCCGACTCGGCCCCTGAATCACTGCTCCGGCTGGCTATCGTCAGCTCGGGCCTACCCGAACCTGAACTTCAGGCGCCACTGCGCGCGGGAGACGTGAAGTCGCCGTCGGCCGATCTCGGCTACCGTCATCGGCGCCTTGCCATCCAGTACGACGGCGGGCATCACCTTGGTGACGCGCAGATGCTCAGTGACAGGAGACGGGACAAGGCCTTCGAGTCAGCCGGTTGGACGGTTCTGGTTCTTGACAAGGACGACTTTGCTGACGGTTTCGAAGGTGCAGTGCAACGCGTCAAACGGGAACTTCGGCGAGGCTGGCTCGACCATCCGCAGGCGTCGGGGTTTGCCAGCGGCGACTGAGCGGCGGCCGGTATGTGCCTCTATGACCAAGATGACTCTTAACGCCGTGACATTCCCTCACCAAAGGTGAGAGAGCGTCACGTGAAAGCCCACATCAAGTGAGAGAGCGTCCGGATAAGACCCACATCAAGTGAGAGAGGATCGTTTGGGAAGCCGCGTTAAGTGAGAGAGCGTCCGGGGGTTAGCGGAGCACTACCGTGCGGTTGCCCTGCAGAATCACCCGGCCCTCGCAGTGCCAGCGGACGGCATTGGACAGCGCCTTGCACTCGGTGTCGCGGCCGGCGGCCACCAGGTCCTCGGGCCCGTAGGTGTGGTCCACTTCAACGGTCTGCTGCGAGATGATCGGTCCCTCATCCAGCTCGCTGTTGACGTAGTGCGCGGTGGCACCCACGGTCTTCACGCCGCGCGCGTAGGCCTGGTGGTACGGCTTGGCGCCCTTGAAGCTGGGCAGGAACGAGTGGTGGATGTTGATCGCCTTCCCGTCCAGCTTCCGCGTCAGGTTGTCGCTGAGAACCTGCATGTAGCGGGCCAGCACCACAAGCTCCACATCGAACTCGTCCACCAGCTCCAGCAGCCGGGCCTCTGCGGAAGGCTTCGTGGCAGCGGTGACCGGCACGTGGAAGAAGGGAATCCCGTGCCATTCCACCAGTGCCTGATGGTCCGTGTGGTTCGAGACTACGGCCACCACGTCCACCGGCAGCTCGCCGATGCGTGCGCGGAACAGCAGGTCGTTGAGGCAATGCCCGAACTTGGACACCATGATCAGCACCCGCCGCTTCGAACCCTGCCGCTCCAGCCGCCAGCGCATCCCGAACTTCTCGGCAACGGGACCAAAAGCGGCCCGCAGCGTGTCCGCGGTGGAGGCATCGCCGTCGGATGCAAAGTGCACCCGCATAAAGAAGTGCCCTTCGGAGCGCTCGCCGAACTGCTGGTTGTCGATGATGTCGCAGCCGTGCTCGAGCAGGAAGCCGGACACTGCGTGGACGATGCCCGGCGACTCGCTGCAGTCCAGCGTCAGGACGTGCTCCACGGTGGTGGGCGGCTGGGAAACGGGGGTTTCAGTCTGGATGGCAGTCATGGCTCAGCACTCGATTACGTTGACGGCAAGGCCTCCGCGGGAGGTTTCCTTGTACTTGGTTTTCATGTCGGCTCCTGTTTCGCGCATCGTTTTGATGGCTTTGTCGAGGGATACCTTGTGGCTGCCGTCGCCGTGCAGGGCAAGGCGCGCGGCGTTGATGGCCTTGACGCTGGCGATGGCGTTGCGCTCGATGCAGGGAATCTGCACCAGCCCGCCCACCGGGTCGCAGGTCAGGCCCAGGTTGTGTTCAATCCCCACCTCGGCGGCGTTTTCCACCTGGGCAGGCGTCCCGCCCAGCACCTCGCAGAGC
The DNA here is from genome assembly GCF_030823375.1 of Pseudarthrobacter siccitolerans. Classification (NCBI taxonomy): domain Bacteria; kingdom Bacillati; phylum Actinomycetota; class Actinomycetes; order Micrococcales; family Micrococcaceae; genus Pseudarthrobacter; species Pseudarthrobacter siccitolerans. The sequence goes on from NZ_JAUSXB010000001.1 coordinate 3,036,207, forward strand.
CCGGCGGCCGCCATGGAGCACGCTGAACCCACTTCACCCTGGCAGCCCACCTCGGCCCCTGAGATGGAGGCGTTGATCTTGAACAGGATTCCGACGGCGGCCGCGGCCAGCAGGAAGCGGACCACCCCGTCGTCGTTGGCGCCGGGGACAAACTTGATGTAGTAGTGCAGTACCGCCGGGACGATCCCGGCCGCACCGTTGGTAGGCGCCGTGACAATGCGCCCGCCGGCGGCGTTTTCCTCGTTCACGGCCAGCGCGAACAGGTTCACCCACTCCATCGCCCGCAGCGGGTCCGTCTCACCGGTGTCCGCGGTCAGGGTCTGGAACAACGACGGCGCGCGCCGGCGGACGTTGAGCCCGCCGGGAAGGATGCCTTCCGCGGCGCAGCCGTTGTCCACGCATTCGCGCATGACGGCCCACAGCCCGAGCAGCTTCTCCCGAAGTTCCGCCTCGCTGCGCCACACCAGCTCATTGGCGAGCATGACGTCCGAGATGGACATGCCTTCGCGCTTGCAGATTTCCAGCAGCTCGTCAGCAGTGGTGAACGGGTAGGGGAGGATGGTGGCGTCGGCAACTACGCGGTCGCCGGCGTCGGCATCCCCGTCAACCACGAACCCGCCGCCAATCGAATAGAAGCTCCGTTCGCTCAGCACGGCCCCGGCGTGGTCCAGCGCTCTGAAGGTCATGCCGTTGGGGTGTGCCGGGAGGGACTTGCGCCGGTGCAGCACCACGTCCTCGTCCCAGTTGAAGTCCACACGGTGGTCCCCGCCCACCCACAGTTCGGCATCGAGGGCGGCGGCTGCCACCTGGTCGTCGGCCGTGAAGGTGTCCACGGTTTCCGGGTCCAGCCCCTTGAAGCCCAGGACCACTGCTTTGTCCGAGCCGTGGCCCCGCCCGGTAGCACCCAGCGAGCCGAAGAGCTCGGCCTGCACCCGCCTGGTGGAGCTCAGGTGTCCGTCGCCCTTGAGTCCGTCGGCGAACAGCTTCGCTGCCCGCATCGGGCCGACCGTGTGTGACGACGACGGCCCGATGCCAACGGAGAACAGGTCCAGGACGCTGAGGGCCATTTAGGGGACCTCGGGGGAGGCGTACTCCCGCATGGCGTCGAGGAGCCAGCGGCCCAGGAAATCGGCGAACGAAGCCCGCGGGAAGAGCCGGAAGCTTTCCTCGCCGGTCTTCCACAGGACCACAGGGATGTTGCCGATCTCGGTGGACAGCGCCGTGCCAGCCAACAGGGCGCGGGGGTGCAGGTCCAGTGAGCAGCCCTTTTCGAGGACTGCCCGGGACCGGGGCCCGGAGAGTTCGAAGGTAGTGCGGTTGGCGGAGAGATCCACCACCTGGCCTTCGCCGTCCGCCAAAGCTTCGCGCAGTGCCTGGATCAGGTCGCCGCCGAGGGACTCGTGGGCTTCCGTCGGTGCCACCACCAGGAACTCTTCGGGTCCGAGCCACAGTACGGACGTGTCACCGGTGCCGCTGACGCCGCCGGAGGCTGCAGGCAGGCCGCCGGTGACGGAGGCTACCCGCTGACCGGCGTCGCTGTTCCGGTCAACCCGGAGGCCCACCATGGTGAGGAACGCGATTTCGCCCAGTTCCACGGCTCCGCGGACGGAGCCGGTTTCAAACGCTGCCCTGAGCTGGGCGGCGGGGCTGACGCGGTGCGAGAGGTTGTTCTCGAACGAGGTTGCGGGTGCTGCTGTTTCAGCCATCTTTGCGGGTCCCTTCGGGGTCAAAAAGTACGGTTTCTGCGACAACAACGTCCACCAGCTGGTCGCCGGCGGCTGCAATGAGGGTCTCGCCGATCCGGTTGCGGCCGTTCTTGATCAGGGCCAGGCCGAACGACCGGCCCAGCGCTGCGCTGTGGTAGCTGGAGGTTACAAAGCCTTCCATCGGAACCGGCCCGTAGGCGGGGTTGGTGGAGCGGCCCTTTTCCACGAGCTGGGTGCCTTCGGGGAGCCTGATTCCGCCGTCCACCGGCAGGACGCTCACCAGGTGCTTGCGGTCCTCGCGCTGTCCGTCCACCCGGGCGTAGGAGCGCTTGCCGATGAAGTCCTTGGCCTTGGAGACGATCCATTCCATTCCCGCGTCCTGCGGGGTGACGGTGCCGTCGGTGTCCTGGCCAACGATCGGGTAGCCCTTTTCGGCGCGGAGCACGTGCATGGTCTCGGTGCCATAGGGGGTGATGTTGAATTCGGCCCCGGCGGCTGCCACGGCTTCCCAGGTGTTGAGGCCGTACCAGGACGGCACGTTGATCTCGTAGGCCAGTTCACCGGAGAAGGAGATCCGGCAGACCCGGGCGCGGACGCCGGAGGCGAGGGTGGTCTCGCGGAAGGTCATGAAGGGGAAGGCTTCGGCCTCCAGCCCGCCGTTGGCGGCCAGTTCCGGAGCCACCTTGGCCAGGACCTCACGGGACTTGGGCCCGACGACGGCGATGGTGCTCCACTGTTCGGTCACCGAGGTGCAGTGCACGTCCAGTTCCGGCCATTCGGTCTGCAGCCATTCCTCCAGCCAGTCCAGCACCTTGGCGGCGCCGCCGGTGGTGGTGGTCATGAAGTAGGTCTCCTCGTCCAGGCGCAGGGTCACGCCGTCGTCGAAGATCATGCCGTCAGGGGTGCACATCACGCCGTAGCGGGCGGAGCCGGGGGCGAGCTTCTTGAATGCGTTGGTGTAGATCCGGTTCAGGAACTCGCCGGCGTCCTTGCCCCGGATTTCGATCTTGCCCAGGGTAGTGGCGTCCATAAAGCCCACCGAGTCGCGGACGGCGGCGCACTCGCGCAGCACGGCCGTGTCCATGTCCTCGCCGGCCTGCGGGTAGTACCAGGGCCGCTTCCACTGCCCCACGTCCTCGAACAGGGCGCCCTTGGCGACGTGCCACGGGTGGATGGAGGTGACGCGGGCGGGGTCGAACAGCTCGCCGCGCTGGCGTCCGGCCAGTGCCGCGAACGCCACCGGAGTGAACGGTGCGCGGTAGGTGGTGGTGCCGATGTCGCCGATGCCCCGGGATGCTTCGCCGGCCGTCCGGAGTGCGGCGGCGATGACGCCGATCGCGTTGACCCCGGAGGTCTTGCCCTGGTCGTTGGCGGTGCTGATGGAGGTGTACCGCTTGATGTGCTCCACGGACCGCATGCCGGCCCCGGTGGAGCGCAGCACGTCAGCCACGGACTGGTCACGCTGGAAGTCCACGAAGTGGTGGTGCCAGTCGTCCGGGGTGCCCTGTTCCCCGGGAACCAGCCACAGCTGGCGGGTGGGGGCGGAGGCCTTCGGCTCACCCAGCGGGGAAGGCTCGACGGCGGCACTAAAGCCCGCTGCGATTGCTGCCGAGGCTCCCGCGGAAACACCCTCTTCGAGGCAGTCCTGAAGTTCGAAGCTGCCGCGGCCCGAGCCGACGGTCTGCTGGTTCGGTACTGCGGTGCTCGGCACGAAGGCGGCCAGGTCCTCGTCCCAGCGCAGCTTGCCCTGCCGCTGGGAGTGCAGGTGGACCAGCGGGCTCCAGCCGCCAGACACTGCCAGGAGGTCGCAGGCGATCTTCTCGATGCCCGAGGTGAGTTCGCCGTCGTCGTTAATGCTGCGGACGGTCACGCCAGCCAGGCGGCCGTCACTGCCGGCCGCGGTATTAGCTACGGCACTGCCGATCAGCACCCGGGTGCCGGCTTCGACGGCGGCAGCAGCCACAGCGGTGAGCTGCGGACGGGCGTCCACGACAGCGGCCACCTTGACGCCGGCGGCGCGCAGGTCAGCAACCAGGGCGTAGGCGCTGTCGTTGGTGGTGCTGACCACCACGCGCTGCCCAGCTGCCACTGCGAACCGATTCAGGTAGCTGCGGACTGCCGAGGCGAGCATGATGCCCGGCCGGTCGTTGTTCTCGAACACCAGCGGGCGTTCGTGGGCGCCGGGGGCCAGCACCACTTGGTTGGCACGGATGTGCCAAATCCGCTGGCGGGAAACACCTGAGGCGGCGGGGGAGGACAGGTGGTCGGTCCGGTTCTGGACAGCAATCACGTAGTTGGCGTCGTAGGCGCCGAAAGCGGTGGTGCGGTTCAGGACAGTCGATTCAGCACCGGAAACGAGCTCGGCTTCAACATCGGCAACCCATTCCAGGGCCGGCTTGCCTTCGATCGTCTCCGCCAGGTCGGCTGCGGTGGAGCCGGACAGGAGCGAGCCGCCCAGCTCGGGCTGGTCATCCAGCAGCATCACGCGGGCGCCGGAGCGGACCGCTTCACGGGCTGCAGCCAGGCCGGCGGGGCCGCCGCCGATCACCAGGACATCGGTGTGGACGTATTTCTTGTCGTACTCCGCACGGTCATCCGCCGGGTCCAGCTTGCCCAGGCCGTTCAGGTACTCCGCCTTCAGGCCGTCCACCAGGGTGACGGTGGTGGCGGGGAGCATGGACTCGGCCACGTGGCCCGGGAACCGGGGAGCCACCTTGACCAGGGCGTTGGACTCCTCCACCCCGGCGGACATGATGCCGCGGCGGCGGTCCTCGTAGAGGGAGTTGCCGGCGGCGACGCGGCCGTTGGCCAGCAGGGCGGACGCGAGGGTATCGCCCGGATGGCCGGTGAACTCTTCGCCATCCACGGTGAAGCGCCAGGAGATGGTGCGGTCGATGCGTCCGCCGGCGGCGAGGCGGGCGTTCTGGGAAGTCACTTGGTTGCTCCTTCCGGGGCGGTGGTGCTGGAGATGCTGGTGGTGGACGTGCCGGGAGCCGCGCTTCCGGTGGTGGTGCTGTCCGGGGCGAGGCTGGCGGTGCCGGTTTCGGCGGTCACCTTGCCTGCTGCATCCGGCCGGGGCGAACCCATGGGGTAGACGGCCTGGATCTCGTAGGTAACGGTGTCGCGGAGCATGTTGAACCACTGGCGGCAGCCGGTGCTGTGCAGCCAGCGCTCGGCGAAGGCGCCCTTGGTGTTGTCCCGGTAGAACAGGTACTCGGCCCATTCGCGGTCGTTCAGCCCGCTCGGGTTCTCCGGGTAGGGCACGTGGGCCTGGCCGCCGTAGTGGAATTCGGTCTCGTCGCGCGAGCCGCAGTTGGGGCAGGAGATGAGCAGCATGTGCGTCTTCTTTCTAAAGTGCAGTGTTCGCTGGCGGCTAGTGGGCGACGGCGGCTGCGCCGTGCTCGTCGATCAGGGCGCCGGTCTCGAAGCGCTCCAGGGCGAAGGGCTTGTTCAGCCGGTGCGGGGAGCCAGTGGCGATGTTGTGGGCGAAGGTCATGCCCGCGGCGGGGGTGGCCTTGAACCCGCCGGTGCCCCAGCCGCAGTTCACGAACATGTTCTCCACCGGGGTGTTGCCCACGATCGGCGAGGCGTCCAGCGTGGTGTCCACGATGCCGCCCCAGGTCCGGAGGACGTGCGCCCGGGCGAAGATGGGGAAGAGCTCGACGGCGGCGGCCATCTGGTGCTCGATCACGTGGAAGGACCCGCGCTGGCCATAGCCGTTGTAGGAGTCCACGCCGGCGCCCATCACCAGTTCGCCCTTGTGGGCCTGGGAGACGTACACGTGCACGTGGTTGGACATCACCACCGTGGGGTGGACGGGTTCGTGGAGTTCGGAGACCAGCGCCTGCAGCGGGTGGGACTGGATGGGGAGCCGGAAGCCGGCCATTTCGGCCAGGACGGAGCTGTGGCCGGCGGCGGCGAGGCCCACCTTTTCGGTGTTGATGGTGCCGCGGTTGGTCTTGACGCCCACCACGCGGTTGCCGTCCTTGACGAAGCCGGTGACTTCGCAGTTCTGGATGATGTCCACGCCCAGCTCGTCGCACTTGCGGGCGAAGGCCCAGGCCACGTGGTCGTGCTTGGCGATGCCGGCGCGGGGCTGGTACGTGGCGCCCATGACGGGGTAGCGGATATTGTCGCTGATGTTCAGGATGGGGCAGAGTTCCTTGACCTGCTTGGGGTCAAGCCATTCAGCGTCCACGCCGTTGAGCTTGTTGGCTCCCACGCGGCGCATGCTCTCGCGGACGTCCCCCAGCGTGTGGGCGAGGTTCATCACGCCGCGCTGGCTGAAGAGGAAGTCGTACTCGAGCTCCTCCGGCAGGATCTCCCAGAGCTTGAGGGCGTGCTCGTAGATGGCCGCGCTCTCGTCCCAGAGGTAGTTGGAACGGATGATGGTGGTGTTCCGGGCCATGTTGCCGCCGGCCAGCCAGCCCTTTTCCAGCACGGCGATGTTGGTCATGCCGTGGTTCTTCGCCAGGAAGTAGGCCGTGGCCAGGCCGTGCCCGCCACCGCCCACGATCACGGCGTCGTAGGAGGACTTGGGCTCCGGGTTGCGCCAGAGGAAGTCCGGGTGCTCGGGGAGGAGGTCTGCACTCACTGGGCTGCTCCGATCAGGTCTGCTTCGAGGGCGGCAACTTCGGTGCCGTCGTTCAGGTGGGGGTAAAGGGGAAACTGCCCGGCCAGGGCAGTGACGCGGCCGCGGAGTTCGACGGCGGTGCTGTCATCCAAGGTGCCGGTGCCGTTGGTGCCGGTGCCGGCAGCGGCGATGAGCGCCGTCGCGATGATGTCCGCAACCTCAGCGAATTCCGTGGCGCCGAAGCCGCGGGTGGCGAGGGCGGGGGTGCCGATCCGGAGTCCGGAGGAGACCATCGGCGGGCGGGGGTCGAAGGGGACGGCGTTGCGGTTCACGGTGATGCCGATCCGGTGCAGGGCGTCTTCGGCCTGCTGCCCGTCCAGCTCAGAGTTGCGGAGGTCCACGAGGACCAGGTGGACGTCGGTGCCGCCGTTGACCACGGAGATTCCTGCCGCGGCAACGTCGTCGCGGAGGAGCCGTTCGGCGAGGAGCTTGGATCCCTGCAGGACGCGTTCCTGGCGTTCCTTGAATTCGGGGCTGCCGGCGAGCTTGAAGGCTACGGCCTTGGCGGCGATGACGTGCTCCAGCGGGCCGCCCTGCTGGCCGGGGAAGACTGCGCTGTTGATCTTCTTGCCGTACTGCTCCTTGGCAAGGATGACGCCGCCGCGCGGTCCGCCAAGGGTTTTGTGCGTGGTGGTGGTGACAACGTCCGCGTAGGGGACCGGGTTGGGGTGCAGCCCTGCGGCCACGAGTCCAGCAAAGTGCGCCATGTCCACCATCAGGTAGGCGCCCACCAGGTCCGCGATGCGGCGGAACTCGGCGAAGTCCAGCTGACGGGAGTACGCGGACCAGCCGGCCACGATCAACTTCGGACGGTGTTCGAGGGCCAGTGCTTCCACCTCGGCCATATCGATCCGCAGGTCCGATTCGCTCACGTGGTAGGGGACCACGTTGTAGAGCTTGCCGGAGAAGTTGATCTTCATGCCGTGCGTCAGGTGTCCGCCGTGAGCCAGGCTCAGGCCCATGATGGTGTCGCCCGGGTTCAGCAGGGCGAACATGGCGGCGGCGTTGGCCTGGGCGCCGGAGTGCGGCTGGACGTTGGCGAACTCCGCGCCGAACAGTGCCTTCACCCGGTCGATGGCCAGTTGCTCCACCACGTCAACGTGCTCGCAGCCGCCGTAGTAGCGCTTGCCCGGGTAGCCCTCGGCGTACTTGTTGGTGAGGACCGAACCCTGCGCCTCCATAACGGCGGACGGGGCGAAATTCTCGGAGGCGATCATTTCCAGCGTGGACTGCTGGCGCACCAGTTCATGTGCGATTGCGTGCTGGACCTCGGGATCGACTACGGAAAGTCGCTCGTTCAACTGCTCAACCACGGATGCTCCTTTGAAATACCACTTGTTCATTGACTGATATATCAGTGTGAGATCAATGGTATGATTGGCATCACAGCAGAGTCAATAGCTGGACAGAAAGCGGCGTAAAGCTACCGTTTCGAATCCAGCGGGTATCGAAGAACGGAGCGTTGCCTTGAATGCACTTCTTGCCCTGACCCCTGCGGAGGAGGAAGCGCCGTCGCAGGCAGAGGCCGCCTACCGGCAGTTGCGCGACAAGCTGATCATGCTGGAAATCCGTCCGGGTGAGCCCATTAACGACGGCCAGCTGGCGGCCGAGCTCGGATTTGGCCGCACTCCCGTACGTGAAGCGATCAAACGGCTTGAGGTGGACCACCTGGTGGTTTCGTATCCCCGCCGCGGGACTTTTGCCACGACGGTGGACTTTACGGAGCTGGCCGATGTTTCCGAGATCCGGGAGCTATTGGAGCCCCTCGCAGCACGGCGCGCCGCGGACCGGGCAAGCGAAAGCATGCGCCGGGAACTGCTGCAGGTGGCTGATGCCATCGCCGGGATTGATCCCGGGGCAGGGGATTCGCGGGACCTGATGCGCTATGACCTGATGGTGCACCGGCTCATTTACAAGGCGGCAGCCAATCCGCACCTGGAAGACACTCTGATCCGCTACGACAACCTTGCCACCCGGATCTGGTGCGTGGTGCTGGACAAGGTCCCCTCGGTGACAGGCCACATCACCGAGCATGTGGACCTGCTCAAAGCGGTGGCCGCCGGCGACGCGGACAAGGCAGGGGAACTGGCCTTGCACCACGTCACAAGCTTCGAGGACACCATCCGGAAGATTCTGTAGCTTCCCCGCGACGCTCTCGCACTCTCAAAGGATGGAATAACGCACGATGCCCGCTGCCACCCGGAGCTCACAAGACCGCACTGTCAGATTTGGCTTGGCCTTTATCGGCCTTCTGCTCATCGCGGTCAACCTTCGGGTGTCCTTTGTCAGCGTTGGACCGGTACTCACGAACATCAGCGCCGACCTTGGCCTGTCCAGTGCTGCGGCAGGATTCCTGACGGGCCTTCCACTCATTGCTTTCGCAGTATTCTCACCCCTGGCGCCCGGCTTCGCCTCCCGTCTGGGCCTCGACCGCGCGCTGTGGATGTCCCTGCTGATCCTGGCCTCGGGCATCGTGATCCGCTCCTTGCCTGCGCCCGGGCTCATCTGGGCGGGTACGGCCCTGATCGGCTTGGCTATCGCGTTCCTCAATGTCCTGGTCCCGTCCCTCGTCAAGAGGGACTTTCCGATGAGGGTCAGTCAGGTCACCGGAATCTACACCGCCACGCAGGCCGCTTTCGCCGCCATGGGGGCCGCCGTCGTCGTACCCGTCGCGCAAACATCGCCCGCCGGATGGCGGCTTGCGCTCGGTATCTGGGTGGGACTGGCCCTCATCGCCATGGCGGTGCTCCTGCCGTGGCTGCGCCGGCACGCCTCAGGTGCGGTGCACGCCGCCAAGCCGGAGGTCTCCTACCGGTCGCCTTGGGCTTCAGCCTTGGGCTGGCAGGTGACCATCTTCATGGGACTGCAGTCGATCGCCTTCTATGTCCTGATGGCCTGGCTGCCCACCATCGAACAAAGCCGGGGTGTCCCGGCCACCACTGCCGGCATCCATTTGTCCGTTTTCCTGCTCATCAGCGTCTTCGCCAGCCTTGCCGCGGGGGGAATCCTTCACAGGGGTTCGGACCAGCGGCTCGTGTCCTTCGCGAGCGGCGCCGTCATGGTGGTGACCTTTCTCGGGCTTGCACTTGCGCCGGACCTCATATTGGTGTGGGTCCTTCTTGGGGCAACCGGGTGCGGCGGCCTGATTGTGATCGCGCTGTCGCTGTTCAGCCTACGGACCGTGAACTACCCGCAAGCGGCGTCACTGTCCGGTATGGCGCAGTCAGTCGGCTACGGCCTGGCTGCTGTGGGACCGGTGGCGTTTGGTGGGCTTCGCGATCTAAGCGGAGGCTGGACAGTTCCGCTCCTGGCGACCGCGGGCGTCATGGCGGGTCTCGCCGTGACGGGCTTGCTGGCAGGGAGGGACCGGGTGATTGCTGATTCAGCCTGACATAGCGCCGTCCATCCCGCTGCGCTTCATTCCATCATGAGCACGCCAAAACGGTGGTGCAGAGGCAGCAATCCGGTCAGGCCCGCGCCTTCGTCCTGATCCGGACGGTGGAAGGCCACCCGCGTGGTCAGCCCGGTCTTGCTCAGCAGCAGTTCGCCCATAGCCCGACGGCGGTCCGGCAACTTTCTCAGGCATTACCATCCGTTCGTTCGAGTAGGGGCCAACACGCAAACGGCGGCCCCCACCGGAAGGTGGGGACCGTCGTCATGATGTCGACAGGCTTAGATTTCGACAGGCTCAATCACCGGAAGGGACAGGTTCAATCACCGGAAGGGACAGGCTCAAGCACCGGGCGGCTCCGCTAGATGATCGCGGCCTTCAGTTCCTTGGCAGCGACGGCGGGGTCGTCGGCGCTGTAGATGGAACCGCCGACGACGGCCACGTCAGCACCTGCCCGCTGCACGGCTTCGATGGTGGAAAGGTTCACGCCGCCGGCCACGGAGAACGGCACCCGGGCCTCTTCGCCGGCGGTCAGCAGCACGTTCAGGTTGTAGCCGGGCTTGGCCTGCTCGTCCAGGCCCGCGTGGAACTCGATGAACTTGGCCCCCAGCGCGCGGGCTTCCTTGGCGCGGGTCACCTTGTCCGCCACGCCAATCAGGTCCACCACGATGCCCTTGTTGTGGGCCTTGGCCGCCTTCACGGCCCCGGCAATGGTGGAGTCGTCGGCGCTGCCCAGGACGGAGACCAGGTCCGCGCCGGCGGCGAAGGCGATCTCGGCTTCCAGCTCACCGGCGTCCATGGTCTTCATGTCGGCAAACACGATCTTGTCCGGGTGGGCGGTTTTGACGGCCGTGACGGCGGACAGCCCGGCGTTCTTCACCAGGGGCGTGCCGAGTTCGATGATGTCCACATACTCGGCGACTTTGCCGGCCAGCTCAAGTGCAGCTTCGACGGTGAGGACATCCATGGCGACTTGCAGTTTCATGTTCTATCTCTTTCGGGTTGACGGGTTGTTGAGGAGGCTTGTTGGGGGAGGGGGAAACCTATTCGAGGTTCGCGTGGCGCTGCCAGAGGTCCTCGGCCGCGGCCGCGTCCTCGTCCCACAGGCTTTGGAATACGGCCTCGGTGGTGGCGAACAGCACCTGTTCGAAGAGGCTCCCCGAGTACTGCCGTGTCACCGCCGAACCGTGGTCCGTCTTCTGGGCAGCAGGGATCAGCACGACGGCGGCAGCCGCCTCCGCGAGCGGGGATCCTTTGGCGGTGGTGTAGGCGGCAACGCGGGCGCCTCGGGCGACGGCGGTTTCCGCCGCCTTGACCACGCCCGCCGTGGTGCCGGAGCCGGACGCTGCGAGCAGCAGGTCGCCGGCCCGGATGGCAGGTGATGTGGTCTCACCGACCACATGCACGGTCAGTCCAAGGTGCATCAGCCGCATCGCCGCCATCTTCAGGACCAGGCCGCTGCGACCGGCGCCGGTAACAAAGATCCTGTCGGCGAGCCTCAGCTCGGTCACCAGGGCAGCCACCTCTGCCGGGTCGACGCGCTGGAAGACCTCCCCGATTTCGTCCAGGACCAGGACCCGGTTGCGGTCGAAGGCCCGGGATGTGCCGGTCAACGGTGAACCGGTCAGGGCGGCCGGGTTTGTTGTTGCTATGGTGCTCATGCGTACCTCCTCGGACGTGCTGACCCTTCAATACTCGGCTGCCCATCCGGCGGGTCCAACGCTATGATCGGGCGGTCTTTGCTACCCAAAGGGGTAGGTGTTCTCTGCCGGGCCCCTACACTGGGCAGGTGGAACACACCAATACAGCCTTGCTTCACGCTGTCGCCGCCCTGGCCACTGCTCCCTTGATGGACATCGCCCACCGGCTGCGGGAGGCCATTAGTCCTTTCTGGGAGTCGAGTGCCCTGGTGATTTTCACCGAGGACTGCACCGGCCGCCCGCAGAAGAAGGCGGGTGCTGAGGCCATCATCAGCCGGGTGTCCATCGCGGAACTGGATGCCATCCGGGCCTCGCTTATCGCCGAGGGGGACGGCGGGACGTGGCGCGGCCAAACGGCGTTTGGAGGCGGCATGCGCCCCGTCCTCGCTGTGACTTCGGCCAGCAATGCGCTGCTGGTCCTCTCAGACCCGGCACCCGCTCCAGGCGCCGCCGCCGGCGCGGATGCCTCGGAAGATCCGCAGTGGCTCCTCCACTACCTCTGGACGCTGGCAGCCGAGCGGATCCGCGAAAAGGTGGCAGATGCTCCGCCGTCGTACCTCATCGAATCCCGCGCTGCCTCCGCCGAGCGCCTGCGCGTCACCGCCGAACTGGTGGACCAGCACTCCACCACCCTTGAAACCTTGCTTGCGGCGCTCAGGTCGCCGGCACTGGCCGATCCTGCCGCCCGCACAGCCGCGACCGACGTCGCTGCCAAAGCCCTGGTGGGCCTTCGAACCCTCAGCGACCGCACCACCGACCTCGTCGAGGAGCCTGTTGCCTCCGCCTTCCAGCGCCTCCGCGAGGACCTGCGCCCACTGATGAACTTCAGCGGGATTGATGTTCAGTTCATCGAGCCGCCGGTCAACGGCCGCGCGCTTCCCGGCGAGGTGGCGCACGCCGCAAGGGCCATCGTGCGCGGGCTGGTGCTGGCGATGGTGGACCAGCAGGGCGTCCGCCGGGTCCGGACGCAGTGGGATTGCGACGGCGTCAACCTCCTCATCAACGTGCGCGACGACGGGCCGGGTGAACTTTCCGCGCAGGCGCCGGCGGTGGAACGTCTCGTGCAGCGAGTCGAAGCCCTCAACGGAAGCATGGGTGTGGACGTGATGCCCGGCTGGGGTGCCGATGTCGCCGTCGTTATTCCGCTCGATCCCCCGGCCCGGCCGCTTGCCGGTGCGGCGGACTGGAACCTGGGGGAGCGGGAACTGGAAGTGTTGCAACTGCTGGCCGCGGGGCAACGGAACCGGGGCATCGCCGCGAAACTCCACATCAGCGAGAACACCGTGAAGTTCCACCTCCGCAACCTCTACCGGAAGATCGGCGCCTCCTCCCGCACGGAAGCCATGGCGCTGGCGCACAGCAACGGCCTGCGTTAGCGCGCTTAACGCGCAATGTCAGCTCGGTCACACTTCCCGGTCTAGGATCGACACTGTGGAAGTAACCGGGAGGGCGCTGTAGGCGCCCTCGTTGCGGGAGCGTGAGCCGCAACCTACTGAGAGTATGGATCATGGCTTCGAACACTGACCGCGAACCCGACGCAGACGCGGAGGCGGGCCAGCACGGCGGCGTGCAGTCCGTGGACCGGGCCCTTGCGGTCCTGGAGATCCTGGCGCGGGACGGTCACGCGGGTGTCAGTGATATCGCCGAGGAGATGGGCATCCACAAATCCACGGTCTCCCGGCTGCTCGGTTCATTGGTGGGCAGGGAGATGGTGCACCAGAACAGCGAGCGCGGAAAGTACCAGCTGGGCTTTGGCATCCTGCGGCTGGCCAGCTCCATCCCCGGCCGGCTCAGCCTGGTCCGGGAGGCCCGGCCCGTGCTCGAGACACTCGCGGAGGAATTCAAGGAAACGGTGAACCTTGCCGTCCTCCGCTCTAACTACGCCGTCAACGTGGACCAGGCGATGGGGCCCTCCACCCTGGCCACCTATGACTGGGTGGGCAATTTGACGCCACTGCACGCCACCTCAAGCGGGAAGGTCCTGCTTGCAGCGCTGTCCGTCGAGGAGCGTGAGCGCATCCTGAAGGAGACCGGCCTGCCGCCGCGGACTCCGCGGACCATCACTGACCGGAAGGAACTCGAAAACCAGTTGCTCGACGTCGCCCGCGACGGTTACGGCGTGGTGCGGGAGGAGTTCGAGATCGGGCTGACTGCCGCCGCTGTTCCGGTTTACAACCACCTGGGCGCAGTGATCGGGTCAATCAGTATTTCCGGCCCTGCCTTCCGCTTTGATCCTGAGACCGCGCCGGGACTCATCGAAGGCCTCAAGCAGGCGGGACTGCAGGTCAGCGCAAAGATGGGCTACAACCGGCGCTAGTTACCGGTTGAGGCTGACGATGCGCCGGCCGGATACCCGGCCATCAATGCGGCCGAAACCACCCAGATGACGCCTATCCCTGCCACGGCCAGGCCTCCGCCGAAGCCGGTTGCGGAGGCGGCGAGCCCTGCTCCGGCAGCGGACGCCGTTGCCCGGAATCCCGCACCCACCGTGAAGATCTGGGACCGGAGGTGCGGCGGGCTCAGGTGGCTGCGGAGGAAGAGCATGGCCGCAGACGTGGGGGCGGTGAACAACCCGGAGAGCCCGATGGCTGCCATTGTCCATGCTGTACCGAAATTGAACGCGGCGCCGATCGTCAGCAGCCCGGTGGCCAGGAATCCCAGCATCATGACCGCGTGCGGGCGGGCGCGGGTGGGCCGGATGGTCTCATACAGGGCGCCAATGAGGCTGCCGACGGCGAAGGCGGTCACCAGGAGTGCCCCTTCGCCGGGCGTCCCGATCCGTTCGATGGAGAGCGCGACGGCGGCGACCGCGAGCCCGCCCTGGCCGAGCTGGCTCAGGGTGGATGCTCCCGTCACCACGGCGAGGGGCCTGTGGCTGAGGATGCGGTGCAGGCCGGACTTGACGGTTTGCCAGACCGAGCCGCTGATCCGGCCGCGGGCTTTCAGGCCCGTGGCGGCCGCGCTGATAGCGCCGGCGAGCGCGGCGGCGGACAGCACCCACAGTGCGGCGCCGCCGGGCAGGAAGGTGGCCATGACAGCGACGAGCGCCGGCCCCGCAACGGCGGAGATGTTGTAGGAGAGTGCGTCGTACGCGAAGGCGCGCCGCTGGTCCGGGATCTCGTCCGCCACGAAGCTGGAGAGCCCGCCCATGTAAAAGGGCGAGAGTGCTCCGGCAACCGCCAGGAACGCAAAAACCAGGGGGAGCGGGACCTGGCCGAGGAAGGACGCCGTTGCGAGGGCGGCCGCGGTCAGGAAGCCCGCCACCGCCACGAGGACCCCGGGCCGGCGGGAGCGGTCCAGGGCCGCACCCACGATGGGCGCGGCAACAACGCTGGGTCCAAGTGAGACGGCCACCAGGGCACCGCCGATGCCGACGTCGTTCAGTTCCTGGACGGCGAGGATGGGGATGGCAACGGAAGAACCTGCCATTGCCAGCCGCGGCGGCACGGAAGCCGCAAGGTATCCAAGGACGCTCATCCCTCCATACCTTGCCGTTGATGAAAGGTCATGGGCTCACCCTGCATCGGCACCGTGCACATCACTGAGGTTGTCCTCCGAGCGGTCCAGATACGCCAGCAGCAGGGTGGCAGCCTGGTCCAGTTCCCCGGACTCCAGGGCCGCGCAGATCGCCTCGTTATCCGGCAGGTAGTGGCGGTAAAAATCCGCATCCATAGTCGCCTTATGAAAGAACAGGCGCATTTCCGCCAGCACCTGGCTCATGATGCTGTTCAGCCGCGTACTCCTGGCCATCGCGACGATGGCGCCGTGGAAATGTTGGTTTGCGGTGCCCAGTGCCTCGTCGTCACCGGCCGCAGCGGCGCGCTTGCCTTCCTCCACGGCTTCCCGGACCGCAGCTATGTCCCCGGTGCTCCCTCCGCCGCGGATAGCGCTGACCTCGATGGCGCGGCGGACCGTATAGACGTCGTGGATGTCCCCTGCGTCGAGGTTGGCCACAAAGACGCCGCGGTTGGGGAGGCGGACCACCAGCCGCTCGCTGGCAAGTTCGGCGAAGGCTTCACGGACGGTGTTGCGGGAAACCCCCAGGTCCTCAGCGATGGTGGACTCGGTAAGCCGTGTCCCCGGCAGCAGTGACCCCTCCGCGAGCTGCCGCCGCAATTCATCTGCCACCCGCTCGGCCACGGAAGGTACTGCCACCCGGAGGCGGCCTGGAGCGGGCCGGACAGCGGGGCTCGAAGAGGTCATACTTCAAAATTTACCTGATCGCCACATCGCTGAATCGAAGGATCGTTGAACAATTCCCACTTTTAGTGCAACCTAGTAGGAAGCCATCAATGAGACGGGAATCACAAATGACAACCATCGACCTCAACAGCGACGTGGGCGAATCCTTCGGGCGCTGGACCCTTGGCGATGACGAGGCGATGTTCGGTTCGGTTTCGAGCGCGAACGTGGCGTGTGGATTCCACGCCGGGGATCCCACCGTCATCCGCAGGACCTGCCGGAACGCGGCGGCCGCCGGCGTCGTCATCGGCGCCCATGTGGGCTACCGGGACCTGGCAGGTTTTGGCCGCCGCTTCCTGGATGTCAGCCCTTCGGAACTGGCCGACGACGTCGTCTACCAGATCGGTGCACTGCAGGCCCTCGCATCCGCGGAGGGAGCCCGGGTCCAGTACGTCAAGCCGCACGGGGGCCTCTACCCACACTGCCCAGGCGCAGGCCGTGGTCGACGCTGTGAAATCGGTTGATCCGGGGTTGCCCATCCTGGGCCTGCCCGGGTCCGAGGTCCTGCGGCTTACGGAGGAAGCGGGCCTGCGCGCGGTCAGCGAAGCTTTTGCGGACCGGGCGTACAACCCTGATGGAACACTCGTCTCCCGTTCACAGCCCACAGCGGTCCTTCACGACCCCGCCGAAGTGGCGGAACATGTATTAAGGATGGCCACGGAAGGCTCCGTTCGGGCCATTGACGGATCCATCCTGAAGATCCGCGCAGAAAGCATCTGCGTGCATGGTGACTCACCGGGGGCCGTAGCCATGGCCACCGCAGTGAAGTCCGCTTTCGAGGGCGCCGGTGTCAGCATCGGTTCGTTCCTCTGAACCCAGTCCCGGCCGCATCCAGGCCCCCGCACCACTCCCATCCCGGCCGCACGCAGGCCCCCCGCACCACCCCTCATCCCTCGGAGGAAACATGACCGGCACCAACAAGGCAGCCAGGACCACGGCAAGGAAGCCGCCGGCCGGCGCGCTGAAGGCCTACATCGCCAGCCTCACCGGCACATCGCTCGAATACTACGACTTCGCCATCTACTCCGTGGCCTCGGCGCTGGTGTTCCCCAAGATCTTCTTCCCCTCGAATGACGAATTCGTGGGGCTGCTGCTCTCCTTCTCCGCCTTCGCGGTGGGATACCTGGCCCGCCCCATCGGCGGTGTGGTCTTCGGCCGCCTCGGCGACAAAGTGGGCCGCAAGTACGTCCTCGTGTTCACCCTGGTGCTGATTGGACTCGCCACCGTCCTCATCGGTGCGCTGCCCGACTACTCGGTGATCGGCGTCGCGGCCCCGGTCATCCTGGTGCTGCTGCGCCTGGCCCAGGGCATCGGCGTCGGCGGCGAATGGGGCGGTGCGGTGCTGCTGTCCAGCGAATTCGGTGACCCCAACAAACGCGGCTTCTGGTCCTCCGCAGCCCAGATCGGCCCGCCGGCCGGCAACCTGATGGCCAACGGCGTCCTGGCCATCCTGGCCGCCTCACTCAGCTCCGAGGCGTTCCTTTCCTGGGGCTGGCGGGTGGCCTTCCTCGCCTCCGCCCTGCTGGTGGTCTTCGGCCTGATTATCCGCCTCAAGCTCGAGGAAACCCCGGTCTTCAAAGCCATCCAGGCCCACGGCGACCGTCCCAAGGCACCCATCAAGGAGGTCTTCACCACCGAGCCCAGGGCCCTGGTTTCCGCTGCCCTCTCCCGCCTCTGCCCCG
This sequence comes from Pseudarthrobacter siccitolerans, assembly GCF_030823375.1. NCBI lineage: Bacteria > Bacillati > Actinomycetota > Actinomycetes > Micrococcales > Micrococcaceae > Pseudarthrobacter > Pseudarthrobacter siccitolerans. Next base: position 3,053,561 of record NZ_JAUSXB010000001.1, read on the forward strand.
ACGTCCTGTACGCGCTGTTCACCGTGTTCGTCGCCGTCTATGCCACCAAGGAATTGGGAATGACCACGGGCAATGTGCTGGCGGCAATCCTGATCGGATCCGCCTTCCAGCTCTTCCTGATCCCGGCCGCCGGCGCCCTTACCGACCGCTTCAACCGCCGCTGGGTGTACGGCATTACTGCCGCCGCCACCGCCCTCTACATTCCGCTGTTCTTCCTGATGATCGCGGGCAAGTCCGTAGTGATGCTGACCGTCGGCGTGGTGATCGGACTGGCCCTGCACGCCTTTATGTACGGCCCGCAGGCAGCCTTCATCACCGAGCAGTTCCCGGCGCGGCTACGCTACGCCGGCAGTTCCCTGGCCTACACCCTTGCCGGGGTGGTGGGCGGCGCTGTGGCTCCGCTGATCTTCACTGCCCTCTACGGTGCGGCATCCGGCGGGTGGTACCTGATCGCCGGCTACATCGCGCTGACCGCTGTGGTGACCATTGTGGGCATGCGCCTGGGCCGCGACCCGCAGCCGGAAGAAGACGTCCGCCTGCTCCAGGACGGCAGCGCCCGGGAGAGCCACGCCTGAGCGGCGCGGCCAGATCCCCATGGAAACAGTCAGCAACCCCACAGCCGCCCGCGTGCTCGCCGTCCGCCCCGTAGGCACCATGGCGGTGCTCGCGGAACTCGCGGGGCTCCACGACGTGCTGGCCCTGCAGGCCCTCCTCCTGGAGCACCCGTTCCCCGGCCAGGTGGATGTCCTGGCAGCCGCGGAAACCGTGCTGGTCAAGGCTGATTCGCCCCAGTCCGCGCGGCGCATCGCAGCCCGGTTGCCTGAGCTGGACTTGGCCGTCCAGGCGCAGGCGGAAGGCAAACTGGTGCAGATCGATACGGTGTACGACGGCGAGGACCTCGCTGAAGTGGGCCGGCTGACGGGGCTGGGGGTTGAGGGTGTTGTGGCGGCCCATACGGGACAGGTCTGGACCGTAGCCTTCGGCGGCTTCGCGCCTGGATTTGGATACATGGTGGGGGAGAACGAGTCGTTGGAAGTCCCGCGCCGGAGTTCACCGCGGACTGCCGTCCCCGCAGGATCGGTGGCGCTTGCCGGCAACTACTCAGCCGTGTATCCGCGGCAGTCGCCGGGCGGCTGGCAGCTGATTGGCCGCACCGCCGCACGGATGTGGGACCTCGGGCGCGAACAGCCGGCCTTGGCAGCCCCGGGGGACAGGGTGCAGTTCCGGGCAGTGCGGGAGCTGGTGGAGGTTACGGACCCCGCTTCCCCGGCTGAAAGCGTTACAAATGCCGGCGTTCAGTCGGGCCTGCGGATACTGTCGCCCGGACTCCAGAGCCTGATCCAGGACCTGGGCCGTCACGGCCACGGCGGGCTGGGAGTGTCTGTGGCGGGGGCGCTGGACCGTTCCTCCCTGCGCCGCGCGAACCGGATTGTGGGCAACCAGCCATCGGCCGCCGTCGTGGAAACCGTGGCCGGCGGGCTGCGCGTGCAGGCGGTGGGGGACCAGGTGCTGACCGTGACAGGCGCCCCGGTGGCACTGACCATTGCTCCGCCGTCGGAGGTTCACGGCAGCGCCACTGCCCAGGACAACACTGCCGAGAGCAACACGGCCGAGGGCAAGACGGCCGGGGACAGCGGCGACTGGTCCTGGCAAGAGCGCCACGCGCCGATGGCCACGGCGTTTGCCCTGCTGGACGGCGAGGTCCTGACCCTCGGAGCGCCCGAACGGGGATTCCGCACCTACCTTGCCGTCCGCGGCGGAGTGGACACGGAACCGGTCCTGGGAAGCCGTTCCACCGACACCATGTCCGGAATCGGCCCCGCGCCCCTGGCGGCGGGCGGGTTCATCCGCGCAGGCAAAGCCACCTCCTCTAATGTGGTGGGCAACCCTGAGGTGCAGCCGGACTTTCCGGACACCGGAGTGACCGTCCTGGACATCGTGCCGGGACCGCGGGACGACTGGTTCGACGCTGCCGCGTTGGAATCGCTCTGCAGCCAGGACTGGACGGTGACTCCACGATCCAACCGGGTGGGGATGCGGCTTGACGGGAAGGCCCTGAAAAGGAGCCGGAACGGAGAGCTGGCCAGCGAGGGGACCGTGGCCGGAGCCCTTCAAATCCCGCCCGAGGGGCAGCCGGTCCTGTTCCTTGCGGACCACCCCATTACCGGCGGCTACCCTGTGGCGGCCGTGGTGGTTGACCACCAACTGGACCTCGCCGCCCAGGTCCCCATCGGCGGACGTATCAGGTTCCGCTGGGCTCCCGGTTACACACTGCCCGCCAATTCCTCCCAGACTTCCCCCGACGCTACCCAGACAAAGTGAGCAGCATATGCGCAAGGTCCTGATTGCCAACCGCGGAGAAATTGCCGTCCGCATCGCCCGTGCCTGCGAGGACGCGGGCCTGGAGTCCGTGGCGGTATACGCGGACGTGGACGCCGATGCCCTGCACGTCGGCGCGGCTTCCGAGGCCTACAGCCTGGATGGCAACGCCCCGTCAGAAACCTACCTGGACATCCCCAGGCTGCTGCGCGTCGCCGCGGAGTCCGGAGCGGACGCGGTGCACCCGGGATACGGGTTCCTGTCCGAGAACGCCGACTTTGCCCAGGCTGTCCTGGATGCCGGCCTGACGTGGATCGGGCCTTCACCCGAAGCCATCCGGCTGCTGGGCAACAAGATCACGGCGCGGGAGATAGCTGTCCGGGCGGGCGCCCCGCTGGTTGCGGGCAGCGACGGGCCGGTGGCCTCGGCCGCCGAAGCACGGCTCTTCGCCGAAGAGCACGGCCTGCCGGTTGCCATCAAAGCGGCCTTCGGCGGCGGCGGGCGCGGGCTGAAAGTGGTCCGTGAAATGGACCAGATTGAGGAAGCCTTCGACTCGGCGGTCCGGGAGGCTGTGGTGGCCTTCGGCCGCGGCGAATGCTTCGTGGAACGGTACCTGGACCGTCCCCGGCACGTGGAGGCGCAGGTCCTGGCGGACCTTCACGGCAACGTGGTGGTGGCGGGAACACGGGACTGCTCCCTGCAGCGCCGGCACCAGAAACTGGTGGAAGAGGCACCGGCACCTTTCCTGACCGACGAGCAGACGCGGCAAATCTACGATGCTGCCAAGGCCGTGTGCCGGGAAGCCGCATACTCCGGTGCCGGGACGGTGGAGTTCCTGGTGGCCGCGGACGGGACCGTGGCGTTCCTTGAGGTGAACACCCGCCTCCAGGTGGAGCACCCCATCACGGAGGAAACCACCGGCGTGGACCTGGTCCAGGAACAGCTGCGGATTGCGGCCGGCGAGCCCCTCCGCTTCGCTGCTGATCCCGAGCCGCGCGGACACTCCTTTGAGTTCCGGCTCAATGCCGAGGACGTGGGCCGGGGTTTCCTGCCCTCGCCCGGAACCATCGCCACCTTCAGCGGCCCCACCGGTCCGGGAGTGAGGCTGGATTCGGGGGTGCGCGCCGGTTCCATTGTGGCGCCGCAGTTCGATTCCCTGCTGGCCAAGCTGATCGTCACCGGCGCCGACCGGCAGCAGGCGCTGCGCCGGGCACGCCGGGCCCTGGCGGAAATGGAGATCACCGGCGTGGCCACTGTCCTGCCGTTCCACCGAGCCGTGGTCCAAGCCCCGGACTTCACGTCAGAGACAGCGCTCGCCATCCACACCCGGTGGATCGAGACCGACTTCGCCGATGCCATCGCGGCGGATCCCGGGTTTGCCACCTCCGTCCCGGACGGTGCGCGGCGCACTATCACCGTTGACGTTGATGGCCGGCGCCTCGCCGTCGGCCTTCCTGCCGCCCTGTTGGATGGCTGGGCACGCTCAGGCGGCGGCCCCCTTCAAGGCGCTTCCGTGGAGGAAGGGCCCGACGACGGCGCTGCCGCCCGCGCTGTTGACCCCGCCGAGCTGCGCGCCGACATGGCGGGGACCGTGGTGAAGTGGCTGGTGGAACCGGGCGCCAAAGTGGCGGCGGGGGACCCCGTCGTCGTCCTTGAAGCCATGAAGATGGAAAGCCAGGTAGCCGCCCATCGGGGCGGGACCGTCACGGATATCCGGGCGGAAGCCGGCGGCGTGGTGAATGCCGGCGCCGTACTGGCGACGATCGGGCCTTAGATACCAGCGCTCAGAGATCCTCTTCGAGCCGGCTGGTGAGGATCCGGTTGGCGTTGGCCTGGAGGATGCCGAGCGACTCCTGGATCAGGGGTGAGGCGATGCTGCCCCTGCGGACGGCGGCGACAATGCGGCGCGTGGGTTTCGCCTTACCGGTGATGCGTAGCCGAACCACGTTTTCGGCGCCATGCAAGGGCGCCAGCCGGGGCAGCAGGCCGACGCCCAGCCCCGCGCCCACGAACGCGATGTGGGTTTCCCATTCAACGGCTTCATGGGCAATCCGCGGTGTCACTCCGACTGCCGTGAACGCCGCCGTGAAGAGGGAATGGTAGGTGGAACCGGCGGACTCTGTGATCCAGGGTTCCGATGCCAGTTCTTCAAGGGTCGCTGTTTCCCGTGATGCCAGCGGATGGTCACCGGGAATGATGACGTCCAGTGGATCGTCGAGCAGGACTCTCTGCTCGAAGCGCGGATCGTCCTCACCATAACTGTCGGACTGCATAGCGACAATGACTGCAAGGTCGATTCGTTCCGCAATCAACAAGTCGAAGCAGCGGGCCGGATCAGCCTCAAGAACCTGCACCTCCAGAAGGGGGCGTGTTGAGCGCAGGGTGGCCGCCAGCGGCGCAAGCAAGTGGGCGGCTGCAGAGGAGAATCCGCCGAGGCCAAAGTGGGGCTGCACCTGGTCGCCGGCCTCCATGGCTGCGGCGCGAAGGCTCTCCCACTGGGCAATGAGGGGATCCGAGCCCGCCACGAGAAAGCGGCCCGTGGCGGTCAGCCGCACACCCCGGCCGTCCTTCGTCAGCAGCTGCATTCCAAGCACACGCTGGAGCTCCCGCAATTGCGCGGAGACGGCGGAGGGAGAATAACCGGTGAGCTCCGCGGTTGCGCCAATAGTGCCACACCGGGCAAACACCCGAAGTGTTATGAGCCGTGGATCGATCATGCATCTATTGTGCATGGTTATCTTCAAAATCTTGCGCTTTTGTTGCAGCTCCTGTGACCCTAATCTCATCATTACAAGTACTTCGACCATGCCGTTAGCACCCGCGCGCAGCCATGGCCACCGCAACACCCACTACCCATGCCTCCCGGGAGGAAACCCATGACTGCTTCAGTGAACGTGCCCCTCAATTCACGCGGAAAACTCGCTGCATCCTTGCCTGCCGAGCAGCTGGCAGAAATTGCCGCGTTGTTTGAGTTCCGTCGCACCGGCTACTCCCTCGATGCCCCCTTCTACACGGATCGCTCCATCTTCAACATCGACATGGAGGCCATTTTCGGCCAGCACTGGATCTTTGCCGCCAGCACGGCCGAACTGCCGGAGCCGGGCGACTACGTCACCGTCGACTACGGGCCCTACTCCCTGATTGTGCTGCGCAACGACGACGGTGCCGTGAACGTCCTGCACAACGTATGCCGCCACCGCGGCGCCCGCGTTCTCACCGAAGCTGCCGGCTCAACCGGAAACCTGGTCTGCGGCTACCACTCCTGGACCTACTCCCCGGAGGGCAATTTGATCCATGCCTCCGCGCCGGGGGAAACGAAGTTCGACAAGAGCTGCTTCGGCCTCAAGCGCGCCCATGGCCGCGAGGTCGCCGGACTCATCTTCGTCTGCATTGCCGATGATGCGCCGACGGACTTCGACGAAACGGCAAAGATCTTTGAGCCCTACCTGGCGCCCCACGAGCTCTCGAAGACAAAAATTGCCTACCAGCAGAACATCATCGAAGAGGGCAACTGGAAGCTCGTCATGGAGAACAACCGTGAGTGCTACCACTGCGACGGGCACCCCGAGCTCGCCTGCTCCCTCTTCCCCACTTGGGGCCTGACGGAGGGCCTGATCCCGCCCCATCTTCAGGAAGTGTGGGACCGGAACAAGGAGGCCCAGTCCTCCCTCGAGGAGCGTTGCCGCCGCTACGGCCTTCCCTACGAGGTGGTCGAGCAGCTTGACACGCGCATCGCGGGAATCCGTATCTCACGGGAATCACTCGATGGAGACGGAGAATCATTCTCCGCGGACGGGCGGAGGCTTTCCAAGAAGCTGCTGGGTGATTTGCCCGACTTCCGCCTTGGCCGCTGCTCGATGCACCTGCAGCCCAACAGCTGGTTCCATTTCCTCGGCGACCACGTCATCACGTTCGGTGTCTTCCCCATCAACGAACACCAGAGCCTCGTACGCACCACTTGGCTGGTGGCTGACGACGCTGTTGAAGGCGTCGACTACGACCTGGAGAAGCTCACCTACACCTGGAAGCAAACGAACCTGCAGGACAAGGCGTTCGTGGAGCTGTGCCAGCAGGGCGCCGGCAGTCCCGCCTACGAGCCCGGTCCCTACATGAAGAGCGAATACCAGGTCGAGGCATTCATCAACTGGTACGTGCAGCGCGTGCAGGAGCACTTGGCATGATTGAACTCCTCACTGAAACGGCAATCCAGGAACCACAGCGTATTCGCGGTCTTGAGATGCCGTGGAACAGGGTGATGGGAAGCCCTGGGACACCTGCACGGGCAGCCCGTGCGCTGGGCCCATGGCACCCGCAGGAGTTCATGGCCGAATGCGTCGAGACCGTTCCCGAGGCCGGCGCCATGATGACCTTCGTGTTCCGCCGGTGCGACGGTGCGCCCCTGGCGTTCCGAGCCGGCCAGTACGTGAACGTCGCATTTCCCGTGAATGGCGAGGACCAGGAACCCGTGGACCGAAGCTACTCGCTGTCCAGTTCGCCCACCGAGCCGTGGACCTTCAGCATTACCGTCAAGTGCGATCCCACGGGACTGGTCTCGCCCTGGGTGCACGAGAACGTCAAACCCGGCACGGTTCTTGAGATGCTGGGACCGGTGGGAGCATTCCACCTGCCCGACGCCGACCGGCGGGCACGGTATCTCCTGCTTGCTGCCGGCGCAGGCATCACTCCCATCATGTCCATGGTGCGGACCATCCACTCCCTGCCCGGACACGCCGATGTTGTGGTGCTCTACCACGGCTCGGATGCCGGGGGCTTTGCCTTCCACCGGGAACTGGCCTATATCGCCTCCGTGGACTCGCGCGTCAAGGTCTACTACTCCCTGGGCGACCGCAGCGTACCGGAGGGGTGGGAAGGGCTCAGTGGAAGGCTGACGGCGGCCATGCTCGACGAGGTGGCCCCCGATGCCAACGGCCGCCAGGTGTACGCGTGTGGTCCCGAGGGTTACCTGAACACCGCCACCGAGCTCCTCCAGAAGGTCGGCGTCGATGACACTTCCATATACATGGAGTTCTTCTCGGGAGACCGCCAGACGCTCCTGGAATACCAGGCAGAGGTGGCGTTTGCAGCCGACGTCGCGGAGGAGATCGCCGAGGAGATCGCCGACTCTGCCGAGGACTATTTTGAAAGCCAGCCCGCCGCGTTCGGGCTCTACGAGCCTGGCTACGACGCCGACGGGACTCTGCAGGCCTCGGGGCTGCCGCTGGAAATCAGCGACCCGGAGGCACCCCGCTCCGACCCCGCCGTCGACAGCCCGGGCATGGAGCCGGAAGCCGGTTCCCCTGACGCCTCGAGCTTCGGCACGGTGGGGACAGGCAGCCTCACCATGTCCTTCATGCGTACCGGCATCAATGTGCGGATCGACCCCACGGAGCGCATCCTCGAGGTGGCCCAGCGTGCGGGCGTCAGGATTGGCGCGAACTGCAAGGAAGGCATGTGCGGCTCCTGCAAGGTCGTCAAGCTTTCAGGGGAGATCGACATGAACCACCAGGGCGGGATCCGGGCGCGGGAAATCTCTGCGGGCAAGTTCCTGCCCTGCTGCTCCACGGCGCAGACGGACCTGGTTATCGATGCCTAGCCCCTGTTCCCGCCCAATGTCAAGGCGCAGCCGGAATCCCTGAAATAGGGCTGAAGACTTCAGAAAAACCTTGACACGGAAGTGTGGTCCGGGCCACTCTGTTGCTTATTGCGAGACGTGTTGATCTTTACGGAACAACTGCCACGATGGAAGCAAAGCTGATTTTGATTATTGAATGCCAGGAAGCCCCGATCTTCCGCCCGGCTTGGGGACGCCGGAGTACAGCGTCAGCGCATGAATTCAAACCAAAGGACTTGACATGGCTTTGAACAGCGACATCCGCACGGATGCCCAAACCCCCCTTGAGCTGGAGGAACTCCTTCCTGCACCGGAGAACTCTCCTTCCTCCCACGACTCACACGACGCGGAGGACACCGAACAAATCATGCAGGAACTCCGCCAGACCAAGGCCGAACAGGCTGTGGCACAACGGCGGAACCGCAAGCTCACCCTCGACAAGGCCACCTTCGGCATCACCGGTGTCCTCGCCCTGGCCTTTGTGGCCTGGGGCTTCCTGGGCCGGGACAGCCTGGCCGCCACCTCAACAGCCGCCCTCGACTGGGTGATGGAATACACCGGCTGGCTCTTTATGGTCCTGGCCTCCTTGTTCGTTGTCTTTGTCCTCTGGCTGGCCCTGGGCAAATGGGGCAACATTCCCCTCGGCAAGGACGGTGAAAAGCCGGAGTTCCGGACCATTTCATGGATCGCCATGATGTTTGCGGCCGGCATGGGCATCGGCCTGATGTTCTACGGTGTGGCCGAGCCGCTCTACCACTACATCTCTCCGCCACCCGGAACGGTGGACGGGCGGACACCCGCGGCCATCCAGACCGCCATGGCAACCTCCATCTTCCACTGGACCCTGCACCCCTGGGCAATGTACGCCGTCGTCGGAATTGCCATGGCCTACGGCACCTACCGGCTGGGCCGCCGCCAGTTGATCTCCGCAGCGTTCACGTCGCTGTTCGGCATCAGGACGGTGGAAGGGCCGGTAGGCAAGTTCATCAACATCCTGGCGATCTTCGCCACCCTTTTCGGTACCGCCGCTTCATTGGGCCTGGGCGCACTTCAGATCGGCAGCGGCCTGACGTCCAACGGGTGGATCGGTGAAGTCGGCACCCCCATCCTGGTGGCCATCGTTGCCGTCCTGACGGCCTGCTTCGTGGCCTCGGCCGTCTCCGGCATCAGCCGCGGCATCCAGTGGCTGTCCAACATCAACATGGTCCTGGCCGTGGTCCTGGCGCTCATCGTCTTCATCGCCGGGCCCACCCTGTTCATCCTCAACCTCATTCCCGCCGCAGTAGGCGACTACGTCAGGGACCTGGCCGAGATGTCCTCGCGGACCGAAGCAGTGGGGGACGAGGCGCTGCGCACCTGGATGTCCGGCTGGACCATCTTCTACTGGGCCTGGTGGGTTTCCTGGACGCCGTTCGTGGGCATGTTCATCGCCCGCATCAGCCGCGGCCGCACCATCCGCCAGTTCGTGACCGGCGTCCTGCTGGTCCCCAGCATCGTCAGCGTCATCTGGTTCGGCATCTTCGGCGGCACGGCGTTCCACGTCCAGCAGGAAGCGGACAAGGCGGGTACTCCCGGCCTCGTGTCCATGGCCAGCGGGTCGCCGTCCATCGACTTCGACGGCGCACTGTTTGACCTGGTCCGCAACATGTCCATGCCTGCCTGGCTCACCGCAGCCGTTGTGGTCCTGGCCATGGTGCTGGTGGCCATCTTCTTCATCACCGGAGCCGACTCCGCCTCGATCATCATGGCGTCCCTGAGCTCCAACGGGTCCTCCGACCCGAAGCGCGGCCTGGTCATCTTCTGGGGCCTGCTCACCGGCGCAGTAGCCGCCGTGATGATGCTGGCCGGTGGCGATGAACCGTCGGAGGCGCTTTCCGGCCTGCAGCGGATCACCATCGTGGCGGCCCTGCCGTTCGTGCTGGTCATGCTGCTGCTGTGCTTCGCCCTGGTCAAGGACCTGCGCCGTGACCCGCTGTCCCTCCGGCGCCGGCTCGCGGACTCCGTAGTGGAGCGCGCCATTCGAAGCGGCGTGGACCAGCACGGCGGCGTCCAGTTCGATCTCGTTACCAAGCATCAATGTGATCAGCGCTGTCCGGACGACGGCCGCTGCCCGGCTTCCCCCGCTGACACCCAAGCCCTCGTAAAGAACCAGGAGTAGACCATGACCGCAGTCCTCGAAGGCCGCCCCACCGGTAACGTGACGGTGGAGGCCGGCGACGTTGCCGGCGTCCGCGGTACCGACACCGCACAGTACGTCCTTACGCTTGCGTGCCCGGAGCGCCCCGGAATCGTCCGGGCCATCACCGCATTCCTCGCTGACCGCGGCTTCGACATTGTTGAACACCAGCAGTTCGATGACCACATCAGCGGCAAGCTCTACCTGCGCACGGCCTTCACTCCGGGAGACAAGGAAGTTTCCGCGGAAGGCCTCAGCGCGGAGTTCGCCGCCGTCGCCGATGAGTTCGGCATGGAATTCGCCATCCACGACGGCCGCCCCCAGCGCCTGCTGGTGATGGTTTCAAAGTTCGGCCACTGCCTCAACGACCTCATTTTCCGCTGGCGCGCCGGCAGCCTGGGTGCGGAGATCGCCGTCGTGGTGTCCAACCACGAGGACCTTCGCTCCATGGCGGAGGCCGCGGGGCTGCCCTTCATCCACGTCCCGGTAACGGCCGCTACCAAGCCCGAAGCTGAAGCGCGCCTGCTGGAACTGGTGGAGGAGTACAACGCCGACCTCGTGGTCCTGGCCCGCTACATGCAGGTCCTGTCCAATGACCTATGCGCCAGCCTCCGCGGCCGGGCCATCAACATCCACCATTCGTTCCTGCCAGGCTTCAAGGGTGCCAAGCCGTACCACCAGGCCTATGACCGCGGCGTGAAGCTCATCGGAGCCACGGCGCACTACGTCACCGCAGACCTGGACGAAGGCCCGATCATCGAGCAGGAAGTGTTCCGGGTGGACCACAGCCTGGACCCGAACGCACTGGTCACGGTAGGCAGGGACGCCGAATCCCAGGCGCTGTCCCGGGCAGTCAAGTGGCACTCCCAGCACCGGGTGCTGCTCAACAACACCCGCACCGTCGTCTTCCGCTAACGCCAACGCCCGCCACGCAAAACAGGAGAAACAACACCCATGAGCGCATCACCACGCGTTGTCATTATCGGCGCCGGCATTGTCGGAACGAACCTTGCCGACGAACTCGCCACCCGCGGCTGGACCAACATCACGGTGGTGGAACAGGGCCCGCTGGAACTTGCCGGCGGCTCCACGTCGCACGCGCCGGGCCTGGTGTTCCAGAACAACCCGTCACGGACCATGACCGAATTCGCCACCTACACGATTAACAAGCTGCTGGCACTGAGCAAGGACGGCCAGTCCTGCTTCAACCAGGTGGGCGGCCTGGAACTGGCAACCACCCCCGAGCGCCTGGCCGACCTCACGCGCAAGATGGGCGTGATGACCTCCTGGGGCGTCGAAAGCCGGATCGTCGATGCCGACGAATGCGAAAAGATCTACCCCCTCCTGAACACCGGCAAGCTCACCGGCGGCCGCGAAGTCCTGGGCGGCCTGCTCATCCCCACCGACGGCCTGGCCCTGGCCGCCCGCGCCGTGCAGCTGCTGATCGAGCGCTCCAGCGAGCGTGGCGTAACCTTCCTCGGCTCTACTACGGTGACCGGCATCGCCCAGGAGGACGGCAAGGTGACCGGCGTCGAAACCGATAACGGGCTGATCCCGGCGGACATCGTGGTGTCATGCGCAGGTTTCTGGGGCCGTGAACTCGGCAAGATGGTGGGCCTGGAAGTCCCGCTGCTGCCGCTGGGCCACCAGTACGCCGTCAGCACCCCGTTGCCCGAACTCGAGGGCGTCAACGAGCTTCCCAAGGGTGCGAGCAAGCCCATCCTGCGCTACCAGGACAAGGACCTGTACTACCGCGAATGGGGCGACCGCATCGGTATCGGAAGCTACGCCCACCGTCCCATGCCGGTGGATATGTCCGCCCTGCCAAAGGTTTCCGCAGAGGAAATGTCGGACCACCGCATGCCCTCCCGGCTGGATTTCACCCTGGAAGACTTCCTGCCCGCTTGGGAGGACAGCCAGGACCTGCTGCCGGCGCTGCGCAACTCCGCGATCGAGGACGGGTTCAACGGCATTTTCTCCTTCACCCCCGACGGCGGCCCGCTCATGGGCGAGGCGCCCGACCTCGAAGGCCTGTTCGTGGCCGAAGCCGTCTGGGTCACGCACTCAGCCGGCGTGGCCAAGGCAATGGCGGAGCTGCTGGTGGAAGGCCGGTCCCGCACTGACCTGCACGGCTGCGAGCTGACCCGTTTCGAGAAGGTACAGACGTCCGACGCGTACGTCAGCGAGACGTCCCAGCAGAACTTCGTGGAAATTTACGACGTCATGCACCCGCTGCAGCCCAGGGAATCCCCGCGGGACCTGCGCGTCAGCCCGTTCAACGTCCGGCAGAAGGAGCTGGGGGCGTTCTTCCTGGAGTCCGCCGGCTGGGAGCGGCCGCACTGGTTCGAGGCCAACCGCGGCCTGCTTGAGCAGCTGCCGGAGGAATGGCAGACGCCGGAGCGTGACGACTGGTCAGCCATGTTCTCGTCCCCCATATCGGCGGCCGAGGCGTGGAAGACGCGTACCGCCGTCGGACTTTTCGACATGACGCCGCTGAAGCGGCTCTCCGTGGTGGGCCCGGGCGCGGAGGCGCTGCTGCACCGGCTCAGCACGGGCAACATTGCCAAGAAGCCGGGTGCCGTGACGTACTGCCTGCTGCTGGAGCACGACGGCGGCATCCGCAGTGATGTGACTGTCGCACGGCTGGCGGAGGAAGACTTCCAGCTGGGCGTCAACAGCAACGTGGACTTCGATTACCTGCGGGTGGAGGCGCGGAAGCAGTCCGCCGCCGATCCCTCCCAGTGGGTGCATGTCTCGGACATCACCGGCAGCACTTGCTGCATCGGGCTGTGGGGGCCGCTGGCCCGCGAGGTGATCGGCAAGGTCAGCTCCGACGACCTGACCAACGACGGCCTGAAGTACTTCCGGACCAAGGAAATCTCCGTGGGCGGCATCCCGGTCACGGCCATGCGGCTGTCCTACGTGGGTGAACTCGGCTGGGAGCTCTACACCACCGCCGAGTACGGGCTGAAGCTGTGGGACCTGTTGTTCGAGGCAGGCCGGGAGCACGGCATCATCGCCGCCGGCCGTGGCGCGTTCAACAGCATGCGCCTTGAGAAGGGCTACCGGCTGTGGGGCACAGACATGACGTCGGAGCACCACCCGTACGAGTCCGGCCTGGGCTTCTCCGTGGCCAAGGACAAGACGGGCTTCGTGGGTGCTGAGGCCCTGGCGGCCCGCAAGGAGCAGCCGGCCACGCGTGCGCTGCGGTGCCTGACGGTCGACGACGGCACGTCCCTCGTGCTGGGCAAGGAACCGGTGTACGTGAACGGCTCAGCCGCCGGGTACGTTACGAGCGCTGCCTACGGCTACTCGGTGCGCAAGCCGATCGCCTACGCCTGGCTGCCGGCTTCGGTGACCGAGGGCGACTCGGTTGAGGTGGAGTACTTCGGGAAGCGCATCGCCGCCACCGTCACGCCTGAACCCCTCTTCGACCCGGGCATGGAGCGCCTCCGCGGCTAGCGGTGGTTGAGCAGGCTCCGGTGGTTGAACAGGCCCCGAACCGGTGGTCGAGCTTCTCGAAACCCCGCTCCCGAAACCCGGGGCCGTACCGGTGGTTGCGAAACCTGCTGTCGAAAACCGGGGTCCCCGAACAGGGGACCTCGGTTTTCACATGTGCCCCCGGAATGTCGTACCCCCTTGTCATGATGGGTTTATGGGGAAAGCGGCGGTGGCTAAGGCGTTTGAGGACATCAAGGCCGCTCTTGCTGTGCTCAATGCCGAGGTGGATGAGTGTGGTTCGGAGCCGTTCGCCGATGCTGATCCGCTGGCCGGACCGGCTGATGGGTGCCTGGACATTCTTGCCGGGGCGCGGGTGGTGGAGGCCGGGTTTGCGGGTCTGAAGGCCCGGGCTGCCGTGACGTATGCGGACACCGCCAAGGTCATAGCGGCGGACGCGCCGGTGCAGGCGCAGGAAATGGCTGTCGCCGCGGAAATCGGCTGCCTCCTGGCCCTCGGTTCCCGGGCAGCGGGTGCGTTCCTGGCCGCGTCCCATGCCCTGTGCAAGGAGTTGCCGCCCACCCTTTCGGCGTTGCAGTCCGGGACGATTACCTGGCAGCATGCCCTGGCCATGGTGGATGAAACGGCCAGCCTTGACCCCGCCGGTGCGGCGGCCCTGGAAGCGTATTTCCTGGATCCGGATGTGTACAGGCCGCCCGCGGCTGCGCCGATCGGGGAGATGCCGGCGTACCGGTTCAAAGCTAAGGCCAGGAACTGGCGGGAACGGCACCATGCCGAGTCCATCGAAAAGCGCCATGCCAAGGGCATCGCCGACCGGCGGGTGGAGTACCGGCCGGAGCAGGACGGCATGGCCTGGCTCTCGGCCTACCTGCCTGCCCACCATGCTTTGGCGGGCTGGAACCGGCTCACGGCCATCGCACGGGGGATGCAGGGACCGGACGAGCCCCGTACCCTCACTCACTTGAAGGCCGACAACTTCACCGAGGCGATTCTTGGCACCGGCAACCACTCCGGGTGTGCCGGTGCAGGTGGCAGCGACGGAACCCTAACTCTGCCCGGCAACGGCATCGATGCGGAAACCGGCCCCGATGCGGCGGCTGGCCCATCATCGGGGATCCGGGCGCAGGTGCTGGTCACCGTGCCGGTATTCTCCCTCCTGGGATTAACGGACGAGCCAGCAATGCTGGACGGGTATGGTCCGATCCCGCCGTCGATGGCGCGCAAACTCGTAGAAGGCGGCGCCTCCTCGTTCTACCGGGTGCTCGTTGATCCGAGGGACGGGGCGCCACTGGAGATCGGCCGGACAAAGTACCGGATCAGTCAAGCCATGCGGAACTGGCTTAGGTTGCGGGATGGCAAATGCCCCTTTCCGGGATGCAGCAACAATTCGCTCGACAACGAAGCCGACCACATCCTCGCCTGGCATCAAGGCGGCACCACCGGAATATCGAATCTGGGACAGCCCTGCCCCAAACATCACCGGTTACGGCATACCAGCGGCTGGAAACCCACCCGGCCACCAAAACCGCACCACCCGGCTGGACCTCACCCACCGGCAGGCACTACAAAAGCGAACACCAGGACTGGGAACCACCAGAATGGCCAAACCAGCTGCAGGCGGTGTCCGGGGACCCGCCCGATTTTGTCTACATCGGGATCTCTCCAGGCGAAGAAAGCCTGGAGCGGTTCCTGCACGCCCCACCCGCCTGACTCGCCGCGGAGTTTCGACGGGCTCAACCACCGGGTTCAGTGATGCTCAACCATCGCGCGGCTAAACACCGACGGCGACACCTGGCATTTGCCGGATGTCGCCGTCGTCGTTCTTGCCCCGAAGGGAGGATCTTCGAAAGGGCAGTAGCAGTATCAGCTCACTGCGGCCGGCTCCAGCTCCTCCGCAGCCACCGCATCAGCGGTTTCCGCCACGTGTGGCGTGAACCTGACGAACATGGCCTTGAAGCCCGGGGTGTTGGACTCCCGCGCCACGTTTTCCTTGTGGACCAGGGCGTTGGCTTCGGGGAAGTATGCGGCGGCGCAGCCCTTCGCGGTGGGGTAGGCCACCAGGCGGAACCTGTCCGCCGTCCGGTCGTGCCCGCGGAAGGTGCTGACCACGTCCACGAGATCGCGGTCTTCGAATCCGAGCTCGGCCAGGTCTTCAGGGTGGATGAGGATCACCCGGCGGCCGCCGGAGATGCCGCGGTACCGGTCATCCAGGCCGTAGAACGTGGTGTTGTACTGGTCGTGGCTGCGGATGGTCTGGAGCACCAGGTGCCCGTCCGGCGGCGTCAGATACTCAAGGGGGCTGACTGTGAAGCGGCCGCGGCCAATATCCGTTTTGAATGACCGGGTGTCGCGCGGCGGGTTGGGCAGCACGAACCCGTTTTTGGTCCGGACCCGGGCGTTGAAGTCTTCGAAGCCGGGGAGGACGCGTTCGATGTGGTTGCGGATCACGTCGTAGTCCTCGGCCATGGCTTTCCAGTCCACTGAGTGGTCCGGGCCGAACGTCGCCTCAGCCATCCGCGCCACGATCACGGGCTCCGCGAGCAGGTGCTCGGAGACCGGCGTGAGCCTGCCCTGCGTGGAGTGCACCACGGACATGGAGTCCTCTACGGACAGGAACTGGGCGCCCTTGGGGTGCTTGTCGTCCTTGTCCGTCCGGCCCAGGGTGGGCAGGATCAGCGAGGTGCGGCCGTGGACGATGTGGGAGCGGTTGGGTTTAGTGGAGATGTGGACGGTCAGGCCGATCCGCTGCATCCCGGCTTCGAGGGTTTCGGTGTCCGAGCAGGCGAGGGAGAAGTTGCCACCCATGGACACAAAGACGTCCACTTCGTCGCGTTCGAACGCTTCCATGGCTTCGACGGCGTCGTAGCCGTGGTGCCGCGGGGACTGGATCCCGAACTCGTTGTCCAGCGCTTCGAGCAGCCATTCCTTGGGTTTTTCCCAGATGCCCATCGTCCGGTCGCCCTGGACGTTGGAGTGCCCGCGGACCGGGCACGCGCCCGCGCCGGGCTTGCCGAAGTTGCCCTGCAGCAGCAGGACGTTGACCATTTCCTTGATGGTGTCCACCGAGTGCGGCTGCTGCGTCACGCCCAAGGCCCAACAGAAGATGGACGCCTTTGACTTGATCAGCATCCCGGCAACAGTCTCGATCTGGGCCCGGGTGAGGCCGGTAGCCTTTTCCGTCTCGGCCCAGTCCAGCCTGGCGCGGGCCTGGCGGTAGGCCTCGAACCCGTCCGTCTGCGCCTCCACAAAGGAACGGTCGACGACGGTCCCCGGGTTCTGCTCCTCGGCTTCCAGAAGCAGGTGGCCCAGCGCCTGGAACAGGGCCAGGTCCCCGCCCACCTTGATCTGCAGGTATTCGTCAGCCAGCGGGGTGCCGCCGCCCACCACCCCGGAGACGGTCTGCGGGTCCTTGAAGTTGAACAGGCCCGCCTCAGGCAGTGGGTTGACTGCCACCACCTTGCCGCCCTTGTCCTTGCATTCCTTCAGGGCGGACAGCATGCGGGGATGGTTGGTGCCGGGGTTCTGCCCCACCACAAAGATCAGCTCCGCGTCGTGGATGTCATCCAAAGACACGGTGCCTTTACCAATGCCGATAGTGGGGTTCAGCGCCGAACCGGAGGACTCGTGGCACATGTTGGAGCAGTCCGGCAAATTGTTGGTGCCCAGGGCCCGGGCGAACAGCTGGTACATAAACGCTGTCTCGTTCGCGGTCCGGCCTGAAGTGTAGAAAACGCACCGGTCAGCCGTTGTTGCCCGGACATGTTCACCGATCAGCTCAAACGCGTCCGCCCAGGAGATCGGCGAATAGTGCGTTTCACCCGCCCGGATCACCACCGGTTCACTGAGGCGGCCCTGGTTGCCCAGCCAGTACTCGGTCTTCGTGGAAAGTTCAGCGATCGAGTGCTTGGCCCAGAACTCAGCGCCAACGGTGCGGAGGGTGTTCTCCTCCGCCACAGCCTTGGCACCGTTCTCGCAGAACTCGGCCGCCTTCCGCTTCTTGTCCGACTCCGGCCAGGCGCAGCCCGGGCAGTCGAACCCGCCCCGCTGGTTCAGGCGCAGCAACGACTGCGCGGTCCTGGTCACCCCGGCCTGGGCCACCGCGCGTTCCAGCGCCACCATCACAGCCTTAACACCGGCCGCCTCGGTTTTGGGCTTGTGGACGGAAAGATCGTCCTCGTTGATGTCCGCGACAGGTGCGGGCTGCTTACCGAACTTCATCGTTCCAACTTCCTTACCGGCAACTACGTGTTGCTTTTTGAATCCAACGCCAGCGAAGGCGCGCCAGGCTTTCCTGTCGCGCCCCGCCGGCACTGTTGTTTGAATTCGTGACTACTGCGAAACCTTCGCCAGGGTTTCCTGCTCCGCGGCGATGGTGGTGTCGTCGCCGTGGCCG
Source organism: Pseudarthrobacter siccitolerans (assembly GCF_030823375.1). Taxonomy (NCBI): domain Bacteria; kingdom Bacillati; phylum Actinomycetota; class Actinomycetes; order Micrococcales; family Micrococcaceae; genus Pseudarthrobacter; species Pseudarthrobacter siccitolerans. The sequence continues at coordinate 3,071,519 of NZ_JAUSXB010000001.1, forward strand.
GTGCGGACCACCGTTTCGGCCGGGAGCGTCAGCAGCCGTCCGCGAATAGAGGTGAGGATGGTGGGGTAGTCGCTGTAGGAACGCCCCGTCGCACCCGGCCCGCCGTTGAAGAGCGTGTCCCCGGTGAACACCGTTCCTTCGCTCTCGAGGTAGAAGCACGTGGAGCCGGGGGAGTGGCCCGGTGTATGGATGGCCTTGAGTGTCGCCCCGGCCACCTCAAAGACGTCGCCGTCGTGCAGTTCATGGTCCGGCTTTGCATCCGGGTAGACCTGCTCCCAGAGGACAAGGTCTTCCGGGTTCAGGTAGATCGGTGCGCCGACGGCGTTCGAGACCTCGCGTGCGGCGCCGATGTGGTCGTTGTGCGCGTGGGTCAGCAGGATGGCGAGGACCTTCCGGCTACCGACCTGCCGGATGATCGCGGTGGCGTCATGCGGGGAGTCGATGATCACGCACTCCTCGTCATTGCCCACGATCCAGACGTTGTTGTCCACGTCCCAGGTGCCGCCGTCGAGCGAAAACGTCCCCGAGGTGACCAGGTTTTCGATCCGGACACTCATGCGGTAGCTCCCGCTGCGTGCAGTTCAACAACCGAGCGGAGGACCTTGCCCTCGTGCATCTTCTCGAAAGCTTCCTCCACCTGCTCGATGCTGATGCGCTCCGAGACAAAGGCCTCCAGGTCCAGGTTGCCCTGCTTGTAGTGCTGGACAAGCATGGGGAAGTCGCGGGACGGCAGGCAGTCGCCGTACCAGGAGGACTTCAGCGACCCGCCGCGGCCGAAGACGTCCAGCAGGGGCAGTTCCAGCGTCATGTCCGGCGTCGGGACGCCTACCAGGACCACGCGGCCGGCGAGGTCGCGGGCGTAGAAGGCCTGCTTGTAGGTTTCGGGACGTCCGACGGCGTCAATCACCACATCCGCCCCGTTGCCTCCGGTGAGGGCGCGGATTGCCTCGACAGCGTCTTCCTGCCGGGAGTTCACGCCATGGGTGGCGCCGAGGGACTTTGCCATCTCGATCTTGTTCTCGTCGATGTCCACGGCGATGATCGTCGTCGCGCCGGCAAGCTTCGCACCGGCGATCGCGGCGATGCCCACACCGCCGCAGCCGATCACGGCCACCGACTCGCCACGCTTGACCTCACCGGTGTTGATGGCGGCACCGATGCCGGCCATTATGCCGCAACCCAGCAGCCCGACGGCGGCTGCGTCCACTTCAGGGTCGACCTTGGTGCACTGTCCTGCGGCCACCAGGGTCTTTTCGGCGAAGGCGCCGATGCCCAGGGCAGGCGAGAGCTCAGTGCCGTCCTCCAGGGTCATCTTCTGGGTGGCGTTGGCGGTGTTGAAACAGTATTGCGGCTGGCCCTTCGCGCACGCCCGGCACTGCCCGCACACGGCACGCCAGTTCAGGATCACCCGGTCACCCGGGGCTACTTCCGTGACGCCGGGGCCCACGGCACTGACCACTCCGGTGGCCTCGTGGCCAAGCAGGTACGGGAAGTCATCGCCGATGCCGCCCTGCTTGTAGTGCAGATCGGTGTGGCAAACGCCGCAGGTCAGGATGTCCACCAGCGCCTCACCGGGGCCGGGATCCGGCACCAGGATGGTCTCCAACGACACCGGGGCATTCTTCTCCCTGGCAATGACTGCTTGAACTTTATGCACCATTCGCTGGTGTTCCTTTCATCGGTCCCGGGACTTTGGGCGGCGCTCCTTAGCGGTCCACAGCCAACCCGTGTTCTACGTTCTCATACCGCAGATCCAAGCACAGGCAGCGGATACTTCGTTCGCCCGCTATTGCGTATTACACAACGGAACTCACATGACGCGTACTCGAAATATGTCAGCCGTCACACGGGGTGTCAATAGAAATGCCAAGTGCTACGTCCGGCCAGTTGAGCCTCCTGCACCGACTGAGTTTGCTGAATGCAACCTGAGTTCTTCTACTGCAACGCCAGCCGCAATTCTCGAGCAATCCAAGGCGCGCGCCTCGGGCTGACCCGCATGGTTAGATTCGGACCGATCCTCATCAGCAGTAGCCATTGACTGTGGTCCCCATCACGCTTAGTCTATTGCAACAGCGTTGCGCTGAATGCAACCACAACAACTTTGGTGGATACATGAGTAACGAAACTTCCTCCGCGGCCCGCGCCCAAGGCCATCGTTCGGAGCTGCAAGGCCTGAATTCCGCTGACACTGCCGTCAGCAAGGAAACGCGCCGCCGGGTTATCGCGGCCAGCTTCATTGGAAACTTTGTCGAATGGTTCGACTACGCCGTTTACGGCTACCTGGCCGTCACCATCGCGGCAGTCTTTTTCCCTGAGTCCGATCCGCAGGCCGGGCTCCTACTGACCTTTGCCCTGTTTGCAGTCTCGTTCCTGGTGCGCCCGCTCGGTGGCTTTGTGTGGGGGCACATCGGAGACCGGGTAGGCAGGCGGACCGCCCTCTCACTGTCCATCCTGATCATGTCCGGGGCCACGTTCTGCATTGCCCTCATCCCCGGATATGCCACGATCGGACTCTGGGCTCCCGTCCTGCTCCTGATCGTCAGGGTGGTCCAGGGCTTCTCCGCCTCCGGTGAATATGCGGGTGCGTCTGCCTTCCTGGTGGAGTACGCACCGGCCAACCGGCGCGGCCTGTATGCCGCCGTCGTTCCCGCCAGCACGGCGGCCGGACTGCTCCTCGGTTCGCTGCTCGCCGGCCTTCTGACTACCCTGCTCAGTTCCGAAGCGATGCACGGCTGGGGCTGGCGGCTGCCTTTCCTGCTGGCCGCCCCGATGGGCCTGATCGGCCGGTATATCCGGACAAAGCTCGAAGACACACCGGTGTTCCGGGAACTGGAGGCCGAAGACCACGCTGCGAAGGCGCCTGTCTCCAACCTCTTCCGGAACCACTGGCGGCAGCTGCTCCAGGCTGTCGGGGCCGTGCTGCTCAACGCCGTGGGCTTCTACGTGATCCTCAGCTACATGCCCACCTACTTGTCCTCCGAGCTTGGCCTGGGTGCCACCGAGTCGTTCCTTGCCACTACTGTCGCCCTGGTCACGTACATCGGCTTCATCTTCCTGACCGGCATGCTCTCGGACCGGTATGGCCGCAAGAAGGTACTGCTCGCCGCTTCCATCAGCTTCATCCTGCTGACGGTGCCGGCGTTCGCCCTGCTCGGAACGGGCAACTTCCTGGTGATCGTCCTGGTCCAGATCCTGCTCGGGGCCATGCTCACCCTCAATGACGGCACCCTCCCCAGTTTCCTGGCGGAGATGTTCCCCACCAGGGTCCGCTACAGCGGCTTCGCGGTCAGCTTCAACCTCTCCAACGCCCTGTTCGGGGGAACTGCCCCGTTTATGGCAACCCTCCTGATCGCCGCCACAGCCAGTGACCTGGCGCCGGCTTGGTACCTCGTCGCTGCCGCCGTGATTTCCCTGGTTGCCGTCGCTCTGTCCAGGGAAACCTGCAAAGAGCCCCTGCGCCACGAATAGCTTCCCTCCCAAACCACCCGTACAAAAAGAAACGCACCAAAGAAAGGCATCACCACGATGACCATCACCACCGAGAACGCAACGTCCGTCGCCGAACTGGAGCGCCTGAAGGTCCTCAAGAACGGTGAAAAGGTCAGCCTCACCTTCTCTGATGCCGAGTTCGAGCGCCGCCTCGCCGGTCTCCGCCGCATCATGGTCGAGAAGGACCTGGACGCCGTTGTCCTCACCAGCTACCACTCGATCAAGTACTACTCCGACTTCCTCTTCACCTACTTCGGCCGGTCCTACGGCATGGTGGTCACCAAGGATGACACCGTCACCGTCACCGCGAACATCGACGCCGGAATGCCATGGCGCCGCAGCTTCGGCGACAACATCGTCTACACCGACTGGCGCCGGGATAACTACATCTTCGCGATTCAGGAAGTCCTGCGCACCCGTGGCGTCAACGTTCGCCGGCTCGGCGTCGAAGACGATTCCCTGCCGCTGGACAACCGCAACAAGATCCAGGCCGCGTTCCCGTCCGCAGCCCTGGTGGACGTCGCCCAGGCCGCGATGCGCCAGCGCATGATCAAGTCCGCCGAGGAAATCGAAGTGATCAAGCACGGTGCACGCATCGGCGACCTGGGTGGCGAGGCCATCCGCAGCGCCATCACCGCGGGCATTACCGAATACGAGGTGGCCCTGATCGGCACCGAGGCCATGGTCCATGAGATTGCCCGGACCTTCCCCAACTCCGAGATCCGCGACACCTGGGTTTGGTTCCAGTCCGGCCTCAACACCGACGGCGCGCACAACTGGGCCACCACCCGCAGGATCCAGGAGCACGACATCCTGTCCCTGAACTGCTTCCCCATGACCTCCGGCTACTACACCGCCCTCGAACGCACCCTGTTCTACGGCGAACCCGACGCCCGCTCCCTGCAGTTGTGGAACATCAACGTCGAGGTGCACAAGCGCGGCCTGGAACTGATCAAGCCCGGCGCCGTCTGCAAGGACATCGCCGCTGAGCTGAACGAGATCTACGTCAGCCACGGTCTGCTGGCCAACCGCACCTTCGGTTACGGGCACTCCTTCGGCGTCCTGAGCCACTACTACGGCCGCGAGGCCGGGCTTGAACTCCGCGAGGATATCGATACGGTGCTGGAACCGGGCATGGTGGTCTCCATGGAGCCGATGATCACCGTGCTGGACGGCCAGCCGGGCGCCGGCGGCTACCGCGAGCACGACATCCTGGTGGTGGGGGAAGACGGCGCGGAGAACATCACCAAGTTCCCGTTCGGCCCCGAGTACAACATCATCGGCGCCTGACCGCGGCAGTACCCATAGCCGAAGCGGCGCCGGCACCGCGCCGGCGCCGCTTTCGGCCTCACTAGGGAATGATGGTCTACATCATGAGCACAACAGAATCCGAGACCACAGGCACCGGCGACACCAAAGGCGCTTCCGTCATCGTCAACGCGGTGGCCGTCCTGCGGACCTTCACGGCAGATGAACCCCTCCTCGGGGTCACCGAGATCGCCAACCGCGTAGGGCTGCACAAAAGCACCGTCTCCAGGATCCTGGCCACCTTCGAACAGGAACACCTGGTGGAACGCGACGCCGAAACCCGCCGGTTCCGGCTGGGGCTCGGGCTGATTGCCGTGGCAGGACCCCTGCTGGCAGAGCTGGAGGAGCGCCGTGTTGCCTACCCTGTGCTCCGCGAGCTGTCCGAACAGACCGGTGAAACCAGTGCCCTGATGGTGTGGAGCGGCGACGAATCAATTTGCGTGGAGCAGATCGCCAGCCACCACCAGATCAAGCACACCACACCGCTGGG